>CAZUOD010000011.1:0-21359 GCA_964621975.1 uncultured Atopobium sp. | reverse complement strand
TCAAGGTCTACGCCGGCCCCGAGCACCCGCACGCGGCCCAGAACCCCGTCCAGATTGATTGGAGGGCCTAACCGATGGCTGAGAACACGGTTGTCTATTCCGGCACCGGTCGCCGCAAGGAGGCCGTCGCCCGCGTTCGTCTCGTTCCCGGCACTGGCAAGGTCGTCGTCAACGGCCGCGAGGCCGCCGAGTACTTCGGTCGCCGCCAGCTTGTCGACAACGCCATCGCCCCGCTGCGCCTGACCGAGACCGCGGAGCGCTTCGACGTGCTCGCCAACTGCGATGGCGGTGGCATCACCGGCCAGGCCGGCGCGCTTCGTCTGGGCATCGCCCGCGCGCTCCTCGAGGCCGGCGAGTATCGTGAGGACCTCAAGAAGGCGGGCTACCTCACGCGTGACGCCCGCGCCGTCGAGCGCAAGAAGTACGGCCTCAAGAAGGCTCGCAAGCGCCCGCAGTTCTCGAAGCGCTAACCTTCGAGCACAAGGACTTTGGGGCCCGTCGACCGTCCGGTCGGCGGGCCTTCTTTCTATGGTGCCTGTGATGCGCCGGGGTCCTGCTCGCATGGCGCCGTCAAACATGTGACAATCTTTCGTGCCCGAAACGCCGCAGACACGAAGAAGGGGTACACCATGAAGTACTTTGGCACCGACGGCTTCCGCGGCCGCGCGAACGAGGGCCTCGACGTTGACCACGCCTTCAAGATCGGTCGCTTCGTCGGCTGGTACTACGGGGCACGCCAGGGCAGGAAGGCCCGTGTCATCCTGGGCAAGGACACGCGTCGGTCGAGCTACATGTTTGAGTCCGCGCTCACCTCGGGTCTCGTGGCCTCGGGGGCGGATGCCTACATGCTGCACGTCATCCCCACGCCGGGCGTCTCGTATGAGGTGGTCGATGGCGGCTTTGACTGCGGCATCATGATCACCGCCTCGCACAACCCGTACACGGACAACGGCATCAAGCTCGTGAACCGCGAGGGATACAAGATGGACGAGGAGGTCCTCGAGCTCATAGAGGACTACATCGACGGCAAGACGGAGATTCCCCTTGCCACCGGCGAGGACATCGGCTGCACCGTGGACTACATGCAGGGGCGAAACCGCTACATCGCGTGGCTCATCGCCTCCTGCGGCTTCTCCATGCAGGGCGTCAAGGTGGGTCTGGACTGCGCCAACGGCGCCGCGTCCTCCGTGGCGCGTCCGGTCTTCGACGCCATGGGCGCCGAGACCCACGTCATCAACAACGCGCCCAACGGCTTCAACATCAACGTGGACTGCGGCAGCACCCACATCGAGCGCCTCCAGGACCTGGTGCTCAAGAACGGCCTCGACGTGGGCTTTGCCTACGACGGTGACGCCGACCGCTGCATCGCCGTGGACGAGCGCGGCCACGTGGTGGACGGCGACCTCATCCTCTACGTCTGCGGGACCTACCTCAACAAGCACGGGCGTCTCGCCAAGCAGACCGTGGTGCCCACCGTGATGTCCAACTTCGGGCTCTTCCGCGCGTTCGATGCCGCCGGGCTCTCCTACGAGAAGACGGCCGTGGGCGACAAGAACGTCTGGGCCTGCATGATGGAGAACGGCTACACCCTCGGCGGCGAGCAGTCGGGCCACGTCATCTTCGGCGACCTCGAGAAGACCGGGGACGGCATCATGACCTCCCTGCGCGTGATGGAGGTACTGCGCGCCGAGCGGGAGAAGCTCTCCGAGCTCTGTCGGCCCGTTACCCTCTACCCGCAGCAGCTCGTGAACGTGCGCGTCACCGATCGCGATGCCGCGATGGCCTCCGAGGAGGTCAATGCCGCAGCGGAGGAGGCCGACCGCTTCTTGGGCGGCAACGGCCGCGTGCTCGTGCGTGCCTCGGGCACCGAGCCGCTCGTGCGCGTGCTCGCCGAGGCCCCGGAGGAGCACCTCTGCGCCGAGGCGACCTCCATCGTGCTCAAGGCGCTGGAGCCGTACAAGGCGTAAGGGAGGGCTTGGCGCCGCGCTATCCCATGGAGGGGGCGTGCCGCTACGACGTCTTTGTGCGAGGGGCAGGAGATCGGCCAGACCTACCCGGCGTCGTGCCGTCAGATACGTGATCGCGTGCTGGGATAGCTCCGCGGGCGCGCCCTTCTCCCTCATCTGTGTTACGGCTGGGGCGTGCGTTCTGTGTGGGCGTGCGCGCCCTGCTAGAATCTAGATTTGGACTCTAGACGCACTCATCCCGAGGAGGGCCCCGCATGTGCGGAATCGTTGGCTACACCGGCAGAGACCAGGCAGTGGGATACCTGCTTGAGGGGCTCTTCACCTTGGAGTACCGCGGCTACGACTCGGCGGGTGTCGAGGTCCTGGGGAGCGACGGGGAGCTGCACGGCGTGAAGTGCGCGGGTCGCGTGGCGACGCTCAAGGAGCGCTGCGAGACCGCCAACCTCGTGGGCACGACGGGCATCGCGCACACGCGCTGGGCGACCCACGGCGCCCCCACCGACAGGAACTCCCACCCGCACCGGGACTGCTCCGGGCGCATCGCCATCGTGCACAACGGCATCATCGAGAACTTCCGTGAGCTGCGGTCCTACCTCCAGCGCAACGGCCACGAGCTTGCGAGCGACACCGACTCCGAGGTCATCGCCCACCTGATCGAGGATGCATGGGCGGGCCCCTCGGCCGGCGACCTCGTCTCCGCGGTGCGCAGCGCCTGTCGCCGGCTCGAGGGCACCTGGGCCCTCGCCGTGGTGTGCGCGGACGCCCCGGACCAGATCGTCTGCGCGCGCAACGGGTCGCCGCTCGTCGTGGCCTCGACGGAGGATGGTGCCTACGCCGCCTCGGACGTCACGCCGCTTGCGAGCGTGACCTCCCACGTGATCCAGCTCGAGAACGGTCAGGTGGCCCTTCTCGAGGCCTCCGGGCGCGTCACGGTCTTCGACGACGAGGGCATGGAGGTGAGCGTCCCCACCGCGATCGACATTGACTGGGACGCCTCGGCGGCCACCCTCGGCGGGTACTCCGACTTCATGGCCAAGGAGATCGCCGAGCAGCCCGAGGCCATCGAGCGCCTGCTCGCCGGCCGCATGGGCGAGGATGGCATCCAGCTCGACGAGCTCTCCCTGAGCCAGGAGGACCTCGCTGCCGTGGACCGCGTCTACCTCATCGCCTGCGGCACGTCCTACCACGTGAGCCTCATCGCGCGCACCCTCATACAGACCTGGGCCAAGGTGCAGGTCATCTGCGACTACGCCTCGGAGTTCAACTACGAGCAGGACGTCCTCGTGACGCCCAACACGCTCTGCGTCATCATCACGCAGTCCGGTGAGACGGCCGACACCCTCACCGCCGCGCGCCGCATGAGGGGGATGGGCTGCAAGGTCTTTGCCATCACCAACGTGCTCGGCTCCTCGGCCGCGCGCGAGTCCGACGGCGTGCTCTACGTGCAGGCCGGACCGGAGGTGTGCGTGGCCTCCACGAAGGCCTACACCGCGCAGATGGTGGCGAGCGCGCTCCTGGCGCTGCGCCTGGCGGAGGCGAGGGGCCAGATGGAGCGTGCCGAGGTGGGGCGCCACTACCGCGACCTCTGCGCGCTGCCGGACCTCATCCGCACGGTCATCTCGCGCTCCTGGCAGGACAAGCGCGCCGCCGCGGTCTTCCGCCGCGCGCGCTCGGCGCTCTTCCTGGGGCGCGGCGTCAACTCCACGACGGCCTACGAGGGGGCCCTCAAGCTCAAGGAGATCAGCTATCTCCACGCCGAGGCCTACCCTGCCGGCGAGATGAAGCACGGTCCCATCGCGCTCCTCGAGCCAGGCTTTCCCGTGGTGGCCATCGTGCCGGAGGACCGCGTCCACGACAAGACCGTCTCCAACATCCAGGAGGTCATCGCGCGTGGCGCCGTCTGCGTGGCCGTCGCCACCGACGGTGACGAGGACGTGGCCTCGCTCGTGGAGCACGTGCTGTGGATCCCCCCGATGCCCGACGAGCTGCTCGTCCCCATCGTGGCCGTGGTGCACCTGCAGATCCTGGCCCGCTATGTGGCCCGCACCCGCGGCTGCGACGTGGACAAGCCCCGCAACCTCGCCAAGTCCGTCACGGTGGAGTAGGCCGTGGCTGCGGCAGGCATAGGCGTCGACATGCTCGAGATCGCACGGATGGAGCGCGTGCTCGAGAGGCGCCCCAACTTCGCTCGGCGCGTCTTCACGGAGGAGGAGCGTGCCTACTGCGACCGGAGCGCCCGGCCGGCCGAGCACTATGCCGCGCGGTTCGCCGCACGAGAGGCGGTGCTCAAGGCCCTGGGGACCGGCTTTGCCGAGGGCATCGGGCTGCGTGACGTGTCCGTGACGCGTGACGAGGCGGGACGGCCGCGCGTCGTGCTCTCGGGTCGCGCGGCGCAGGTCGCACGTGAGCGGGGCGTTCGCGAGATCGCGCTCTCCATCTCGCACACGCACGACGTGGCGGTGGCGAACGCCATCGCCGTGACCGACGACGCCCGCCCCGCGCCGGACGAGCGCCGGGATGCCGCCCGCGAGCTCGCGCGGTCGTTCAGAGAGGCGCGCTCCGTGCTCGACGAGCTCGAGCGCGTGCAGGAGACGGAACTTGACGAGCTGGCGCGCGGTCGCGCCGGCAGGGCTTCTTCGGAGGGGTGATCGCACATGCAGCCGGTGCTTAACATAGAGGACGTGAAGTGCGTTGAGGTCGCGCTCACCCGCGTGGGCGTGAGCGTCTCGGAGCTCATGCACCGGGCGGGCTACGCCGCCGCGCGGGAGGCCCTGGAGCTTGGGGGCGTCAGGAGCGTGGTGGCGCTCGTGGGCCTGGGCAACAACGGCGGGGACGGATGGGTGGCGGCCGAGGCGCTCCATGCCCGTGGGGTCGATGTCAAGGTGGTCTCGCCCATCGAGCCCGACCAGCTCTCCGGTGACCTCGCCCGCCAGGTGGCGCAGAGCGCGTTGCGCTCGGGCGTGCCGGTCGTGGTCGGCCCGTCGAGGGGCGAGCTCGAGGAGCTGCTCTCCGGTGCCGACGTGGTGCTCGACTGCATGCTCGGGACCGGGTTCCACGGAGATGTGCGCGCGCCCTTCGACATCTGGATCGAGTGCGTGAACGCCTCCTCCGCGCGGGTGGTGTCCGTGGACGTGCCGAGCGGCCTCTCCGGGCAGACCGGGCACGCGGCGAGCGCCTGCGTGGTGGCCGACATGACGGTCACGATGCTCGCCCTCAAGCCCGGGCTTCTCGCCGATGACGGCCGCGACGTGTGCGGCGCCATCGTGGTGGCACCGCTCGCCGAGCAGACCGAGCGCCTCGTGGTGGAGGCCGACCCCGTGGCCTGGCGCACCGACCTTGCCGACTACCTGGGCGTGATTGCTCCCCAGAGCGCCGCCGTGGACAAGTTCTCACGCGGGTCGGTGCTGGTCGTGGGCGGCTCGCGGCGCTTCCCGGGGGCGCCGATCATGGCGGCGCGCGCGGCGGCGCGCATGGGCGCCGGCTACGTGACGCTTGCCGTGCCGGCCTCGGCCGCGCCCGTGGCCCAGGCCCACCTCCTCGAGATCCCTGTGGTCCCCCTGCCCGAGGACGCCGACGGCGTGATCGCGTCGGAGGCCCGAGACGTCGTGCAGATGCTCGCCAAGCGCTCCTCCGCCGCGCTCGTCGGGCCGGGCATGCGCGTGAGCGCCGGGACGTCCGCCATGGTCTCGGCGCTCCTGGAGACGTCCGTGCCGCTGGTGATCGACGCCGACGGCCTCAACTGCCTCTCCCGCCTCACCGACGGCAGCCTTCCCGACTACCCGGAGGCCACGCGCCGCGACGCGCCGCTCATCCTCACGCCCCACCGCCGGGAGCTGGGGCGGCTCGTGGGCCGGGGCGAGGCCGCGCCGGACTCGCTTGCGGACCAGCTCGACGCCGCACGCAAGATCGTGTGGGCCGACGGCGGCTCGGAGCTCGTGGTGGTGACCAAGGGCACGGCCACGGCCTGCGTGGGCGTGTCCCAGGCCGTCATGCCCAAGCCCGGTCCGGCGGCGCTGGCCACGGCGGGCTCGGGGGACGTGCTCGCGGGGATGATGGCGTCCGTCCTTGCCCAGCATGCGGGCGAGGACATCGACCTGGCGCTTCTCGCCGCGTACGCGTGCGAGGTCCACGGTTACGCGGGGTCCCTCGCCGTCGAGCGGATGGGGGCGCGCGGCGTCATGGCGACCGACGTGATAGACGCGATCGGCCTTGCCTCCGACAGCATGGAGGAGCACGTGACCTTCCCCGAGACGCCCTCCGAGGGGTAGTCTTGGGTGGTCGCTTCCCGACCGAAGGGGGTGCCAGCATGAACAGGGACGTGTGCCCGGCCGACCGCTGGGCGTGGGTCGAGGTCGACCTCGGTGCCCTCAGGCGCAACACCACGGCCTTCAGGCGGCTGCTGAGCCGCGGGACGCGCCTCATGTGCGTGGTGAAGGCCGACGCCTACGGCCACGGGGCCGTCCAGTGCGTCAGGACCATGCACGCGGCGGGCGCAAGCCAGTTCGCCGTGGCCACCGTGGCCGAGGGCGTGGCGCTGCGCGAGGCGGGGATCGACTGGCCCATCCTCGTGCTCTCGGAGCCTCCCGTGAGCTGCGTCGACACCCTGGTCGAGCATGACCTCATGCCCGCCGTCCAGACGGCCGACTTCGCCCTCGCGCTCGGCGAGGCTGCGGCCTCCGCGGGGCGCGTGGCCCGCTACCACCTGGCCATAGACACGGGCATGACGCGCGTCGGCGTGCGCCGCCAGGACGCGGTCGAGCTTCGCCGCACCATAGACTTCCACCGCGGCCTGGAGTGCGCGGGGACCTTCACGCACTTTGCGACCGCCGACGTCGTCGATGACTGGGACTTTGCCCTGCAGCTCAACCGCTTCCGCGAGGTCGTGGCGGCCCTGCGCGGCGCCGGCCTGGAGACGGGCCTCGTGCACTGCGACAACACGCCGGGCACGGTGCTGCATCCCGAGTGCCACTTCGACCTGTGCCGCGTGGGGGTGGGCCTCTACGGGCTGCACCCCGCGGACTCCACGCGCGTGCGCCTGGAGCTCGAGCCCGTCATGAGCGTGCGCGGCCGGGTGGTGCGCGTGGTCTTCCCCGGCGTGGGCGACGGCGTGGGCTACGGCCTCACCTATCGGGTCCCCAGGCAGAACATCCAGATCGCCACCGTTCCCATCGGCTATGCGGACGGTCTCGCGCGCGAGCTCTCGAACCAGATGGACGTGCTCGTGGGCGGCTGCCGCTGCCGGCAGGTGGGCAACGTCTGCATGGACCAGTTCATGTTCGCGGTCGACGTCAACAGCGCGCGGGCCTACCGCCCGTCGCGGCCGGTGGAGTACGGGGACGTGGTGACCGTCATCGGCGCCGACGGCGACGAGCGCATCACGGCAGACGAGATGGCCGGCCTGCGCAACACCATCAACTACGAGGTCGTCTGCGACTTTGGCATGCGGCTCGAGAAGGTCTACACCTAGGGGGCGCCCACGATGTCCGTCATGCACATTCCCGGCCACGAGCATCAGGGCCCGCGCGAGGTGTCCCTCGAGGAGATCAGGGATCTCATGGGCGACTGCCGGCTCTGTCAGCTCGGCCAGACGCGCACCAACCTCGTCTTCGGGGTGGGTGACCCCCATGCGCGCGTGATGTTCATCGGTGAGGGCCCCGGCAGGAACGAGGACCTCCAAGGGGAGCCCTTCGTGGGCGCGGCCGGCAAGAAGCTCGACTCGCTCCTCTCCTTCGCCGGTCTCACGCGCGACGAGATCTACATCGCGAACGTGATCAAGTGCCGTCCGCCAGGGAACCGCAACCCTAGGCCCGAGGAGATCGAGGCCTGCTCCCCGTTTCTGCGCGAGCAGATCAGGAGCATCTGGCCGGACGTCATCGTGTGCCTGGGCAACTTCGCCTCCCAGTTCGTGCTCAAGACGAGCGCGGGCGTGACGTCGCTTCGCGGCAAGCTCTACCAGACGGGGCACTTCGTGGTGTGCCCGACCTTCCATCCCGCCGCCTGCATCTACCACTCGGACTGGCAGCCGCTCCTGGAGGAGGACCTGCGCATGGTGGGCGCCTGGCTCGCGGAGCACCCGGCGGAAGGGGGCGCGCGATGAGCGAGCGGGGCTTCGAGACGCGCTCTCGCGAGGAGACCGTGGCGCTGGGACGACGGATCGGGGCGGCGGTTCGCGCCGGGGACGTGCTCGTCCTGACGGGTGACCTCGGGGCAGGGAAGACGCAGCTCACCAAGGGCATCGCCGAGGGCATGGGGGTCCGCGCGGACGTCACGAGCCCCACCTTCACCATCGAGATGGTCTACGAGGGCGATGAGATGCCGCTCTACCACTTCGACCTCTACCGGCTCGATGATGCGGGCCAGCTCGAGGACACGGGCATCTTCGATGTGCTCGGCGCGGACGGCGTCTGCGTGGTCGAGTGGGGCGAGCGCTTCTCGGATGAGCTGGGCGACGCCCGCCTGGACGTCTTCGTGACGCGTCGGGAGGATGGGGCCGCACCGGGAGATGAGCCTCCGCGCGCCGTCCGTCTCATGGCGCATGACGCCCGGGGCGAGGAGCTTCTCGCCAGCCTGTGACGCCTGCGGAAGCGGGGCCATCGTACGGTTGTCCATGAAACCGGGCGGGTTGTGCACGCGCGCGAGGGCGCGTTCCTCTGCGGATACACTTACCGGGGGAGGCCTTCGTCCGGGGGGTGGCTCATGGAGGAGCTTCTGCAGGTCTTTGGCATGACCTTTGTCCGGAGCGTGGAATCGCTCTACAACGTGGCGTGGGCCGTCTCGCTCGTCTTGCTGCTCACCAAGTTCCACGGGGCCGGCCGCAGGCTCGCCTGGGTCCTCCCGTTGCGCCTCGTCGTGGCCCTGCCCGTCGTCTGGGTGCTGGGGACGATAAGCGACGTGATCTTTCCCAACTCCATCACCTGGACCATCGCCCCGGCCCTCGCCTGCGGGTTCCTGTTCTGGGACCGGCGCCTGCCCGCCCAGCTCGTGCGCATCGGGCTCGTCATGTGCGCCTGGATGTACTCGCTCTCCGTGGCCGACGTCGTCAACGAGGTCGCGCACGGCGGGATCGTGCTGGCGTCTGTGACCTCCCTGCTCTACATGCTGGCGTTGAGGGGCGTCCTCGTGCTGCTCGAGCGGCGCATGTCACTCGACGAGGAGGGGGTCTCGCTCGCGTTCGTCGTGCCGGTGCTCATCGTGTGCGCGTCTGGCATGGCCGAGCGCGCGATCTTGTACCTGCGCTCGGACTTTGGCGTGGACCCATACTCCGCGAGCACGCTCGAGAGCATCCTGACCTGCCTCAACGGCCAGATCGCGCAGCTCGTGGCGTACTGGGGCGTGCTGCGCCTCGCGAGGGAGTTCCAGGACAAGCGGCAGCTCCAGGAGGAGCGTCACCTCGTGGAGAGCCGCTATGACGCGCTGCTCGTGTACCGTGAGAGCGGCGAGCATCTGCGGGCGCTGCGCCACGAGGTGAAGAACCAGTACGCCTACATCCGCATGCTGCTCAAGCACAAGGAGTACGACCGGGCAGAGGAGTTCTTCAACGAGATGTCCCTGCGCGCCAACCCCACGCTCTCGCTGGTGAGCTCCGGCAACGACCTCATCGACGACATCGTGAACCTGGAGGTCTCGAAGGCCCGCGCCGAGGGCGTGGAGGTGAGCGCGCGCATCGCCGTCCCGCCGCATCTGCCCTACGAGGAGATCGACCTCTGCAGCCTGCTCACGAACCTCCTGGACAACGCCATAGAGGGGTGTGCCGGCGCCTCGGACATGACGGTGCGCCTCGGCATCGTCGCAGACCAAGGCGCCTTTGTGGTGAGCGTCTCGAACCCGTCCCCCAACGCCCCGCACAGAGACGAGGGCGGCGGGCTCGTGACGACCAAGGCCGAGCGCGAGGGGCACGGCTACGGCACCTCCATCGTCAGCCGTATTGCCGAGAAGTACGACGGCGTTGCCGATTTCTCCTACGAGGAGGGGACCTTCGTTGCTAAGGTGATGCTGGCACTGCCTGTCTAGGGGAGGGACATGCTTCAGTTTCACGTAGCCGTCTGCGACGACGAGCGCTTCGCCGCGGACTCGATTGCCGGTGCCGCCGAGCACGAGCTCGCGCGGCGTGGGGCCCAGGCCGAGGTGGAGACCTACACCGTTCTGGAAGACCTTGCCAAGCGCATGGACTCCGTGGGATTTGACCTCGTGCTCCTCGACATAGAGATGCCGGGGATCGACGGCATACAGTTCGGGCGGGCCCTGCGCGAGATCGGCTTTGGGACGGACATCGTCTACGTCTCGAACAGCGAGGAGCGCGTCTTCGAGTCCCTCTCGCTGCGACCCCTCGGCTTCGTGCGCAAGAGCCACTTCAACGCGGACATGTCAGAGGCCATGGAGACCTTCGTGCGCGAGCGGCGCAAGACGAACACCCATCGCACCGTGACGCTCAAGATGGCCCATGCCATGGGGACCTTCGACGTCGACGACATCGCCTACGTGGAGGCGCATCGCCGCGAGAAGACGCTGCACCTCGCAAACGGCCACACCGTCGAGGTGCTGACCACGCTCGACGAGATGGGCGAGAGGCTCGCGCCCTTCGGGTTCTTCCGCGTGCACAAGGGGTTTCTCGTCAACTTCGCGCACGTGCGACAGCTGAGCTCGAAGGGGTTTCTCGTGGGCGACGACCTTGTGCCGATCGGCCGCTCCAAGGCGGAGGAGGCCCGGCGCGCCTACATGGCCTACCTGAACGACAAGAACGCGATCATGTTCTAGACGGCGCGCCCTGACCGCTCGTCCCGAGGGCAGGGGCCTGGCCCGTTGCCGTTTGCCGGCCATCCTGTGCCGCTCATCGGAGGGGCGTATTTGTCGTTGGTGACGCGAATCATGCAGGTCGTGCATGTGACAGGCGTTCGTGACCCTCCCACCGTGAGTTGTCTGTCGAAAATTCCTGAAAGACCTCGGGTTCCTATCGTACGAACCGAGGCGAAACGCCTCCTCTTCCCCCTTTCCCGGGCCGACCGTCGGGGTCGGCCCACGCGGGGGAGCGCAGGACAGGTCCCGTCGAGAGACGGGTGGGAGGCGCCCCGAGGGGCGAACGTGGAAGGAAGCAGCATGAAGGCAGGCATTACGCGCAGGAGCTTCGTTCTGGGCACCGCGGCCGCTGCCGTTATGGCGGGGCTGAGCGGATGCGACCTGGGCGGCAGCTCGGACACGGTCAGCGCCGAGGAGTCGGTCGCACCGGCGGCGGCCACCGACAACGTTTACTACGAGAGTGAGTACAGCTACGACACGACGGGCGAGCAGCAGCTCTCCGATGACCAGTATGCGCTGGGCGCCCGCATTGTGCACGAGGGATTGGTCCTGCTCAAGAACGAGGGCTCGGCCCTGCCGATCTCTCCCGAGGACGGCAAGGTCATGGCCTTCGGCAACGCGGGCCCGGACTACTTGTCCGGGTTCGACACGGCCATGTCGGACGCAGGCTTTGACTTCGACGCGGCCTCGTGGGACTTCTATGCCAACGGCTCGCAGAACGTGCTCGGCTGGGAAGTCAACGAGAACCCGTGGACCGATGTCGAGGCGTCCGGGATCCTTGACGATGCCTCCGGTGTGGCAATCGTCTTCCTCGGTCGTCGTGCCCACGAGGGCAGTGATGCCCAGTGGTACGCCGATCACGATTACCTCGCGCTCTCCGAGGAGGAGAAGGACATGCTCAACGGCGTGGCAGAGCTGCGCCGCTCCGGCACGTTCTCGAAGATGATCGTGGCCGTCTCCACCTCCAACACCATCAGCTGGGAGGACGGGGACTGGTCCGACGCGATTGACGCACTTGTGTGGTTTGGCAACATCACCGCGAGCAGCTTCGGCCATCCGCTCCCCTATGGCTGTCCCGCCCTTGTCGAGGTGCTCGACGGTACCGCCAACCCCTCGGGCCGCCTTGCCGACACCATCTACAAGGACAACCAAGCCAACCCCGTCATGGCCAACTTCGGTCGCATCGACGCCGACCTCTCCCAGCTCTCCGACGGCAAGCTCGAGGAGATCGACGAGGCTAACGACGAGTATTGGCCTTCCAACAACAAGGGCAACCACTGGCGCCATGTCTACGTCTACGCCGAGGGCATCTACGTGGGCTATCGCTATCCCGAGACCCGTTACGAGGATGTCGTGCTCGGCCAGGGCAATGCCGGCGACTTCGACTACTCCTCCTACGTGGCCTATCCGTTCGGATACGGCCTCTCCTACACGGACTTCGCGTACTCGGACTTCTCCGTGGAGGAGGGCGACGACTCCTTCACCGTCACGGTGACGGTCACCAACACGGGGTCTGTGGCGGGCAAGCACGCCGCGCTCGTCTTCGTCCAGAACCCCTATACCGACTACGACAAGGAGAACGGCGTCGAGAAGGCCTCGATCGAGCTCAAGGGCTACGAGAAGACCCAGGAGCTCGAGCCTGGTGCCTCAGAGACGCTTTCCATCAGCGTCTTGAAGCGTGACCTCGCATCCTATGACGCGAACGGTGCTGAGACCTACATTCTCGATGACGGGGACTACTACTTCACCGTTGCCGACTCCTCGCATGAGGCACTGAACAACGTCCTCGCTGCCAAGGGTCTGACGACGGATGACGGCATGGACGCCGAGGGGAACCAGGATGTCGTGTGGGTGTGGAGCAACCCCGAGTTTGACGCTGAGACCTACGCCGTCTCCTCCGTCACGGGCAACGCCATCACCAACCTCTTTGATGACGTGGACCCCAACAAGAACCCGCTCATGAGCGATGCGAACTCCATTGTGTGGCTCACTCGCTCCGACTGGGAGGGGACCTTCCCCGTCGAGTCGAGCCGGCTCGTCTACACCGATGCGGTGGCGGACCTCGCGAAGCCGGTCTCCTACGAGGCTGGCTCAGGGGACGCGAGCTCCGTGCCGACGCATGAGTTTGGGACCTCTGGCAACCTCAAGCTTGTCGACATGCGTGGGAAGGACTATGACGACAATGACTGGGAGAGCTTTGTCTCTCAGCTGAGCTACGACGAGATGGTCGACTTCATCAACGACCCCGAGAGCCCCGTCGAGTCAGTGGGCAAGCCGCGCACAACGGCGGGCAACGGCTCGAACGGATGGTTCGGTGCCGTGTTCACCTCCTCGGGAATCCCTGGCTGGATTCAGCCTTCCAAGGAGATGGTCACCAACACCTTCAGCAGCGAGATTCACGAGCTCGCGGGCAAGCTGACGGGCGAGACCATGCTGCACTCCTCCACGGTCGAGTCGAAGAATGTCTCCCTCTACGGCTGGAGCTGCAACGCCCACCGCGCTCCGTACTCTGGCCGCAACTTCGAGTACTTCTCAGAGGACCCGTATCTGGGCGGTCGCTCCTGCGCTGAGGAGACCCGCGCAATCGTTGACAAGGGATGCCTGGTCTATACCAAGCACTGCGCTGGCAATGATCAGGAGGAGTATCGCCACGGAGTCCCCTCATGGTCGAACGAGCAGGCGCTTCGTGAGATCTATCTGCGTCAGTTCGAGAAGGCCGTCGTCGATGGTGGGGCAAACGGCGTCATGAGCGGCTTCCATCGACTGGGCATCGACTGGTCCGGTGAGAGCAAGGCGCTGCTCAAGGACTTCTTGGAGGGCGAGTGCGGCTATACGGGAACCTCCATCACCGACCAGTTCGAGGCTCCGCAAATGGATGCTCCGGACGGCCTGCTCAATGGTACGCACGTCTGGCTTGGCACCACGAGCGACAACGCCGGGCGCAAGGTGTGCCGTGAGATCCTTCTCCGTGACGAGTTCAGGAACGACCCGGTCATGCAGGACGCGATCTTTGAGGCAGTTCACCGCGCCATGTACAACTACGCGCACTCCTTTGCCGTGAACGGGCTGACGAGCGACTATGTGTTTACCGGAAACACGCCACTGATCACCGCCCTGTCCAACGCCGGAGACGGCCAGGTCTCCGCCCCTGTCGAGTTCTACGCCGACAAGAATTTCGTGGCGACGCGCTCGACGGGCTTCACCGAGGTGGTCGACAAGTCCATCTACCACGGAACCTGGGATTACACCGAGGACGGAGGACTCGAGATCTCCATCGAGGAGGGCGCCTCGGCAAGCGCCCCCACTGTGAGCGACGGCTTCATCTCCTGGGAGCTCACCCTGACGGACGGCTCCGTTGCTCCGGGCACCATCGCCCAGTACGACTTGGTCTCCGCCTACAACTCCTGCTTTGGCACGAGCTATGACACCGGGACGCAGGCGAGCTACCGGCTCACGTTCTCCTCTGGCAGCGAGGATGTCTCCGGCAACGATCCCAGTGAGATCGAGATTCACTTCGGCGAGGCGGTGACCCTTCCCGAGAATCCCTACGAGGGGGATCACCTTGCCTTTGGTGGCTGGTCCATTGGTGGCAGCACGTATTCCGCCGGGAGTCAGTACGTGCCCAGCGCCTACGCGGACGTTGAGGCGACGGGAACATGGTCGGTCGAGCCGCTCTTCACGGCGACCACCAAGGACGAGTACTACTACTCGGTCAACCAGTCCGACGGTGTGCCCATGACGTTCTTTGCCGATGGCACCCTCGAGGTCGATAACTTCCACAGCTACATCTGCAGAGGGTCATGGGAGGTGCAGGGATCCGGCTCCGGTGCGGGGACGCTCGTCATCATGAACGACGCCGGGGAGACCGTCGCGGTTACGCAGGAGGACGGTGAGGCGGTCTATGCTCAGGAGGGGTTGATCTACGACTGGCATCAGCCCGACCAGGGGTATGGCGACGGCACCTTCATGACGATGCTCACCCACCGCATCTCCCTTGATGACTTCATGAGTGCGTACAATGCGGACAGCGGATCGAGCTACACCTCTCTGGACGTCGAGCAGGGCTCGGCAAGCTTTGAGCTCGTCGAGACCGGGGGATCCAAGTACGTCGATTTCTTCTAGTTTCGCGGCGAGCATCTGGCCGGACGGGGCCCGCCTCGTCCGGCCATATCGAACGGAGAGAACCACATGGCAAACTTCACGCGCAGGGACGTGGTGGCTACCGCGGGACTGGGCATCATGGGCGGTGTCGGCGTCGCTGCCGTGGCGGCGGCAAACACGATACTTCCCAGCTACTCCTCGGTCATCAACTCATATCTGGGTGTCGACCAGGGATGGGACAACTCCGGGGTCAACACCGACGGTCTCGACCTCGAGTACAACAAGTGTGACTACACGCGCGAGTCCATCGTCGAGGTCGAGCAGGCGCTTGACGAGCAGATAGCGGCGGAGGGCTACGTCCTGCTCCAGAACACCGACGGGAGCCTTCCGCTCGCCGCCGGCACGACGCTCTCCTTCGTGAGCGGGAACGCGCGTGACCTGGGCGCGGGCTCGGCCGACATCCTCTCCTCCACGCTCGGCATAGATGGCGAGACCACCGATGCCCTGACGCCGGCGATGGAGGCCGCGGGCTTCTCGGTCAACCAGACGCTCGTGGAGTTCTACGCGACCGGCGAGGGTGCCGACTACGTGATGGGCGTGGGCTCGGTGAGCTACGGCGACGACGAGGACTTCGCCATCAACGAGTGCCCGCTCTCGGTGCTCGAGGGTGCCGGCGTGCTGGGCTCGCTCGAGGGCACGACGCCCGTCTTCGTGATGAAGCGCGTGGCCGGCGAGGGGCGTGACATGCCGCGCTCCATGTACAACCATGCGAGCAGCGCCGAGGACCAGGCCAGAAGCTACATCGAGCCCGACTCGACGGAGCTTGAGATCCTGGGGTACCTCAACGACAACTTTGACAACGTGGTGCTCCTCGTGGCAAGCAACGCGGCCGTCGAGCTGGGCTGGCTCGAGCAGTTCCCGAGCATCCGCTCGGTGCTGGTGGTCCCGTCCACGGGAACCTACGGGATGAGCTCCCTGGCAGGAATTCTCGCCGGCAGCGTGAGCCCCTCAGGGCGCACCGTCGACACCTATGTCGCCGACGCGAGCGCAAGCCCCGCCGCACAGAACTTCGGCGACTACCAGTACCTCGACGAGGGGGGCGAGCTCACCAAATACAACTACGTGAGCTACGCCGAGGGCATCTACGTGGGGTACCGCTACTACGAGACGCGCTACGAGGACGTGGTGATGGGGGCCGGCAACGCCGGGGACTTCGACTATGCGTCCCAGGTCTGCTTCCCCTTCGGGCACGGCCTCTCCTACACGAGCTTCGCTTGGTCTGACTTCTCCACAGCGTGGGATGACGACGTTTGCACCGCAAGCGTCACCGTGACCAACACGGGCGAGGTCTCGGGCAGGGATGTCGTTGAGGTGTACGTGCAGGCGCCCTATGTCGAGGGTGGCCCGGAGAAGGCCTCCGTGGTGCTCGTGGGCTTTGCCAAGACCGGGGAGCTCGAGCCCGGCGCGAGCGAGACCGTGAGCGTCACGTTCGAGGGGCGTCTGCTCGCCTCCTATGACTACGCCGGTGAGGGCACCTACGTCCTCGATGCCGGCACCTACTATGTGGCCGCCGGACGCGACGCCCATGACGCGGTGAACAACGTCCTGGCCGCCAAGGGCTACACCACGGCCGACGGCATGACCGCAGACGGCGATGCCTCGCTCGTGGATGAGTACGTGCCGGCGAGCGACATGGTGGGAGCGACGGCCTACGCCGCCGACTCGCTCACCGGCGTCGAGATCTCGAACCATCTCTCCGACGCGGCCTACGATGGCACCTACCTCACGCGCTCGGACTGGGAAGGCACGTGGCCCGCGCACGACGGGGAGCCGACCTCGCAGGTCTCCACCTGGGGCAACGAGATCAACGGCGATGACGGCGTGAGCTACACCTACGGCAAGGTGGCGTCCGCGGACCTCATCGCCCAGCTCGACTCCACCGACTCCGGCAACCCCGACGTCCAGGCCTGGGACGGCGATCTCACCTACGGTGCCGACAACGGTCTCACGCTCATCGAGATGCGGGGCCTGGACTACGACGACCCGCAGTGGGAGAGCCTGCTCGACCAGCTGACCGCCGCCGACTACGACCTTCTCGTCACGCAGGCCGGCTACGGCACGGACTACGTGGAGAGCGTGGACAAGCCCGCCGGCACCGACGCCGACTCCACCTCGGGCTGGAGCTGGGGCGGCACGGGCATGACCTTCTGCAACCCCATGACCGTGGGCCAGACGTGGAACCCCGACCTCGCCTATCAGCTGGGCGTGATGATCGGCAACGAGTCGCTGATAGGTGGTGCCACGGGCTGGTACGCGCCGGCGATGAACATCCACCGCACGCCGTACTCCGGCCGCAACGGCGAGTACTTCTCGGAGGACGGCCTCCTCGCTGGCGTCATGGCGTCGCAGGAGGTGCTCGGCGCGGCCGAGAAGGGCGTCTACACGCTCATCAAGCACTTCGCCTTCAACGACCAGGAGAACCACCGCGGCGACCGCAGCGGCCAGTACTCGATGGCCACGTGGCTCAACGAGCAGTCCGCGCGCGAGATCTACCTCAGGCCCTTCGAGATGTGCATGAAGGTGGGGGACGTCGAGCTGAGCTACGTGACCCAGGCAGATGACGGCTCCTACGAGATGGCCACGCGCCCCTTCCGGGCGTGCCAGGGCCTCATGACCGCGTTCAACCGCATCGGCGCCACGTGGGTGGGCGGCGACTACGACCTCATCACGGGCATCGTGCGCAACGAGTGGGGCTTCGAGGGCTGGATCATCACCGACAACGCCGACACGGGCGTCTTCATGAACGCGGGGCAGATGATCGAGGCCGGGGCCGACTCCAAGCTCACGGCGAGCGACCCCACCGACACGTGGACCTTCGACGAGAGCGATGCCACGCAGTACCGCTATGCGCGCGAGGCCGTGCATCACCTGCTGTACGTGATGGCCAACACGCACTGCATGAACGGCGCGATGCCGGGCAGCACCTACGCCTCCGGCGTGGGTGGCATGCAGAAGGCCGACCAGATCCGCTGGGGCATCACGGGCGTGGGCGCGCTGCTGGTGGTTCTGGCGGGCGGCCTGATGGCGCGACGCACGGTGAGGCGACGCCGCGAGCGGGCCACAGAGAAGCGGTAGCGCCAGGGGCGTCGACGGTCTCGTCGGCGCCCCTGTCAGGTCCGGGTCCGCGGGGGCCACTTTGCGCTGGAGCCACGAGAGGCGTACATATAATAGGCACGCCTCCACCATGCGTAAGAAGGGCCGCCATGAGCGAGAAGAACCTCGGGTCGGGCGCTGCGTCCGCCGACCCTGCCGAGAAGACCGTCCTTGCCGTTGACACGTCCACGGACATGCTGGCATGCGTCGTCGGGCGCGTTGCCGCCGACGGCGCCGTGACGGTGCTGGCCGCGTGCGACCACCTGTGTCGGCGCCGCGCAAACGTGGAGCTCGTGAGCACCGTGCAGCAGGTGCTCGCGGACGCGGGTCTCGCCATGGCAGACGTGGACGCGGTGCTCGCGGGCCGTGGCCCCGGTTCGTTCACGGGCGTGCGGATCGGCATTGCCACGGCCAAGGGGCTCGCCTGCGGTGCCGGCCTTCCGCTCTACGGCACCTCCGCCCTCGACGCGATGGCCTGGTCCGCCTGGGGAGCCGGTGTCCGTGGCATGCTCGCCGTGGCCGGGGACGCCATGCGAGGCGAGGTCTACCCCGGCATCTACGAGCTGGACGAGACGGGCGCGCACCGCCGCTTTCCCGCGGAGACGGTTCTCAAGGCAGATGCGTGCGTGGCCGCCTGGGCCGCACGCCCCGACGCAGGCGAGCTCACGCTCACGGGCAACGGGCTCCTCAAGTACCGTGCGCGCTTCGAGGAGGCGGGCTTCTCGGCCTTTGCCCCGGAGGAGGCGTGGTATCCCACGGGGGAGGGGCTTCTCCGTGCGGCCGCGGAGGCCCGTGCGCTTGACCTGCAGCCTGGCGACCCGGCCCTGGTGCTACCCATCTACACGCGCCTCTCTGACGCGGAGGAGGCCGAGCGCACCCGCCTGGGCCTCAAGACGCCCCCAACCGCTGAGCTCACCGGCGTCGATGACGCGCTTGCGGGCGCTCACACGCAGCTGCGTCCCATGACGGTCAACGACACCGCTGCCGTCGCCGAGCTCGAGGCTGCCGCCTACGAGGGCACGGCCCACACGCCCTGGACCGAGCGGATGTTCTACGAGGAGCTCACGCAGCCCGGCCGCAGCTGGTGGCTGGCGCACGACCAGGGTCGCGTCATCGGCTTTGCGGGCGGCGTGCTCGCAGGCGCGGACTTCGAGATCGAGGAGGTCGTCGTCGAGACGGCGCGCCGCCGCGAGGGCATCGCCCGGCGCCTCGTGGCCCGCGTGGCCTACGACGCGCAGATGCTCGGGGCGACCTCGGTCTCGCTCGAGGTCGACGAGGGCAACGAGCCGGCCCGCGCCCTCTACGGACGGCTCGGCCTCTCCGAGGAGGGCCGCCGGCCGGGATATTACGCCGCCGGCCACGACGCCCTCATCCTGCGCGCGGCGCTGCCGCTCTCGGCGGAGGCCGTGGGCGGGGGAGATGACCACCCGGAGCCCGCGCCCTCCATCCGCCCCTGGCCCATCGTGCCGGCCCCGCGCTCGGCGGAGGCCAAGGCCGCGATCGCTGCCGCCGGCCCGCTCATCCTCTCGATCGAGTCCTCCTGCGACGAGACGGCCATGGCCGTGACGGACTCGCATGGCGTGGTCTGCGCCAACGTGGTGGCCACGCAGATCGACTTCCATGCGCGCTTTGGCGGCGTGGTGCCCGAGATCGCCTCGCGCAAGCACGCCGAGGCCATCGTGGGGGTCTTCGAGGAGACGCTCGCGCGTGCCGGCGAGCACTTCGGCGTGGACACGCTCGCACCCGAGGACCTCGCGGCAGTGGGCGTGACCGCGGGGCCGGGCCTCGTGGGCGCGCTCGTGGTGGGCGTGGCCTTTGCCAAGGGTCTCTGTGCGGCCGCTGACCTGCCCCTCATTGCCGTCCACCACCTCGAGGGGCACCTCTTGGCCAACCTCTTCGAGACGCCCGACCTGCGTCCGCCCTTCGTGGCGAGCCTCGTCTCCGGCGGCAATACCATGCTCGTCCACGTGCGCGCCTGGGGAGACTATGAGATTCTCGGCTCCACCATCGACGATGCGGTTGGCGAGGCCTTCGACAAGGTGGCCAAGGCGCTCGGGCTCGGCTACCCCGGCGGCCCGGTGATCAGTCGCCTATCGGCGCAGGGCAACCCTCGCGCCATCAACTTCCCGCGCGCGATGCTGCACAGCGGCGACTACAGCTTCAGCCTCTCCGGTCTCAAGACGGCCGTCATCACCTACATAGAGGGCGAGAACCGCGCGGGACGGGCCATCAACCTGCCCGACCTCGCGGCGAGCTTCGAGGCCGCCGTCATCGACGTGCAGGTGGCAAAGGCGGTTGCGGCGGTCGAGGAGACGGGCGTCTCCGACTTCTGCGTGGGCGGTGGCGTGGCGGCCAACCCGGCCCTGCGTGCGGCCTACAAGGAGGCCTTCGGGCGCCGCGGCGTGCGCGTGACCGTGCCGCCGATGCGCGCCTGCGGTGACAACGCGGCGATGATCGGCATCGCGGCGCTCAGGAGCTACCGCGTCGGGTCCTTCTCGCCGCTCACCTTAGACGCCGACCCCAACGCGCCCCTGGGCATGTGGTCCACGCCCGACGACCCCGTCCCGCCCGCCTGGTAGCGCGCGGGGCCCCCGCCCCCGCCCCGCCTCCTGCGCATTACATGGTTGTTTCTCTGCTCGTACTGCGCCGGGCTTGTGCGCTATTCTGCGATGATGTGCACGTAACTTTCTCGCATTAGGTTGCAAGGGGGAGGGGAATGGGTCCCCTCCGGTTGCGTTGCGCGAAAGGGGAGCAAAGCAAAGGGAAAGGAACCACCATGAGAGCCACCCCGCACCTGTATGTATCCAACAGAGTCTCTCGCCGCGACTTCCTCAAGATCTCGAGCCTCGTGGCGGGCATGGGAGGCGTGATGGTCCTTTCCGGCTGCGGCCCCGCCGCGGAGGATGACACCACGGACGATGCCGACAGCACGGCCGACGACACCGCGGACGACACGGCAAGCGTCCTGGGCGATGGCGAGACCCTGCGCGTTGGCATGGAGGCGGCCTATGCCCCCTACAACTGGCAGGTCACCGAGGAGTCCGAGTACACCATCCCCATCGAGAACGTCGACGGCGCCTATGCCGACGGCTATGACGTGCAGGTCGCCAAGATCATCGCCGAGGCCCTCGGCATGGAGCCCGTGGCCGTCAAGCTCGACTGGTCCGCGCTCATCGACTCGCTCAACAACGGCCAGATCGACATCGTCTGCGCGGGCATGTCCGTCACCGAGGAGCGCGCCCAGTCCGCGGACTTCTCTGACTCCTACATCGACGACGACATCGTGATGATCACCACCGAGGACTCCACCTACGCCGGCGCCACCACCTTCGCCGACCTCGCCGG
>CAZUOD010000010.1:0-21765 GCA_964621975.1 uncultured Atopobium sp. | reverse complement strand
CCTTCCTCACGCCGGAGCTCATCGCCCGCAACTTCGAGCGCTCCGTGGTGTGGGGCAGGGATGGGGGCGACGAGAAGGGGACTCACTGCTACCTCTCGCTCTCAGCCCCCTACGTGGAGCCCGTCGCCAAGGAGGTGCTCGTCCCCACCGTGCAGGCCACCTTCGAGGGAAATCGCCTGCCCGTTCCTGGTCACTGCGAGACGTACCTAGAGACCTGGTACGGCGACTGGCGTACGCTGCCGGACGCGGAGCACCGGCGCACACACTTGCCGGAGAAGATCATCTTCAGTGACGGGTCGCGCTGGACAGGACGCGCGTCATAGCGTGTGTCCGCACGGCCGGGCTTGCGCTGTGCGTCCGTGCCGCGGCCGAACCGCTATGCCGTGGCTACTCTGCATCCAGTACGAGATAGCGCCCGGAGTGGAGCGGGACAAGGGTTTCGTATGTGAGTATGCGCCGCATGGGTCTCCCTCAGGGCTCGCAAGCCGGTCGTCCATAACGCTTCGTTCTATGGCGCAGGAACCCATTTCATGGCAAATGCGGATTGTAGGGTAGTCTGGCAGCGGGTACGGGTTGCCATCCTGTGTTCATTTCTTGGCCGTCAGAGAGTAGACGAGGTTTCTCAGCACGCCCAAGCGAAGCCGTAGCCATCGCTTTACCCCACGTCTGAACGGGAAACGCCGCATGAGCTCCTTCGCCGAGCTCCCGCTTGCCACTCCTTGCAAGAGACCCGCCCGTAGCGGAGAGCTGTTCGTTGGACGCTCGAGCGAGGGATTGCCGGCCAGTATTTTCCTGTAAGTAGAGGGGCCCAGACGCAGCTCGTCTGCTACTGCTTCGAGCTCCCGTTGGCCTTGCTCTGAGCGCACGATTACGAGTGAGACACCGTCCGCCCAGTTCACTTCCGGGTGCGCCGATTGTATGCCCCAGAAGTCCCCGATGGTGAGGTCGCTGCCGCAGTGGCCCTTCGCGTTGCAGTGAGAGCATGCCTCCCTGATGGATGCGTCGCTCTGAAACGCTCGTAGGTACCAGTCGTCTCCGGCAAGCGAGGTCAGAATCCGGCCATTGTTTCCTTGGTAGACCGCCGAGTACGTGGACCAGCCCAGACGCTTGCTTCGGAAGCTCACCGAGGTCAAAGAGCTCGCTCCGAGACGTGTGCGCTGGCGTTCAGCCCACAAGGCCCAGAGCCGCGGGGATGGCGTACCGTGGCAGACAATCTCGACGCATAGTAAGAACTCGGATTCCGAGGGGCTGCCGAGAAAGGCCTTGAGCCCAGCGATCTGGCATGCCGTCCCTGAGAAGAGTACGCGCCGACCCTTGCGAAGAGCCTGTCTGACTTCTTCGTACACAGAGGTCGAGACGCTGCTCTGTACGTACTTCGAAGAGGTCAGACGTCCGAGCTTCGCAACGTCGGAGACTATGACGTGCTCAACTGTGAGGCAGTCGGGTGTGAAGGCGGCGCCCACCACGAGTCCCCCTGTCTTGAGGACCTGTCGGGCAAGGACGGGAAAGACCCCTCCTGAAGACGAGCTCAGTCGAGTGTCTCGGCTGCGTGAATAAGCCCAGTGTGCCGCACGGCACTCATCCTCAGTTCCTTGGTTGAGCACGGGGCAGGTCTGCTCGCAGGCCGCGCATGCCACACAGGCATCCCGTGCGATGTGTGGGTGGCGAAAACCCGCTCCGTCTGGTTCCATCTCGATGCAACGCCTGGGACAGCGTGCGGAACACGCCCCACAGCCGCAACAAAGCTCGCCAAGCCCGGCCAGTCGCTCTGGGGCGCTCATCGCAGAATCCCGCCTATCCCTTGCTCAATGTGTTCCGTATCCAGAGCAGGTGCCCCCTCCTTGAGAAAGTCCGCGAAGTGCTGGCGCTCCCACGCGATTCGCTCATCGAAGCTCTGCCATGTCTGGGCGGCGTTGGCATCGAAGCTCTTGCTGCCAAAGATGCATCTCCAGATGTCAAACTGGTTGGCCAGACCCTCGAGCCGCGCGAACAGATTTGCCGAGCCTTCACGTCGGAAGATCGTGAGTGGCGTGTGGAATTGCAGCGAGAAGAGCGAGGCATGGTAGGAGTCGGTGACGACCCAAGCCGCCCGGTCGATAAGATTCAGAAACTCACATGGTCCAGCATCGACCTCGCCCTCTCGACTCTTGTCGCTCAGTCGCACGATGTCGGCCCCCAAGCGTTCTGCGAGCTCGTCCACGTGAGCACGCTGTTCCGAAGAGGGGGTTCCGAGAAGGTAGGTGAGTATATAGGGTTTGTCGGTGAGGGGGGCGGCCGGGGTGGCGATGCTGCGCCAAGCTTCTGCGGTGATCATGAGCGTCGGGTCGATGACGACCTCGGCCTTCCTGTTGCACAGCTTCCCGACGAGGCGCGCTGCGTTCTCCTCGCGTACCGAGATGGCGGGGAAGCCTCTGAGTCCGTGCGCCATCTTCAGGCGCGCATAGGGCGAGCTCACCTGTGAGATGCCTATGCTCGGTGCCATGCTGAGACGCTGCTCGGGCCGCGCGAACTCTAGGAAGGACCAGCGGTAGTCGTTCACGTAGTAGGGGTTCCAGACTTGGTCGCTGCCCACGGCAAAGAGGTCGTACTCATTGCGCAGTCGCGAGAGTGGGGCCGTCACAGTACGGCGGTGAATCAACTCACCGAATCGGCAGAAGGCCTCCCGCCTCTCCGGGGTCATCTGGCTTGCTGGGTTGGTGACGGATTTGGGTCTTAGCAGATTCCAAGCAAGTAGGCGCGCCGAGCTCACAAGTGACCGGCCAGAGTAGTCCAGCGTCCAAGCTTCGCAGCCCATGTGCTCAAAGATCACCTGAACGGCATAGTTCTGAAGTCGGTTGCCATAGTTGTAATTTCCCTCAAGGGTCACTATCCCGATCTTCATGCGCGTCTCCTCTCGTGCGCAGTGCCCTGCGTGTTCGCCCCCTGACAGGCGACCTCAAAGGCCGCTGCGGTGGCATCCCAGGTGAAGAGGCGCTCCACCCGCTCGCGACAACGTGCTCCCATGCGGCGCAGTTCGTCCCTGCATCCGGCAAGCTCCCCGATGGCGTGGACAAGGGCCCCAGGTGAGTCGTCCTCGAGGATGCGGCCGCACTCGTCGTGGGCTATGACCTCCCGTGCGCCGCCGACGTCTGTCACCAGTGAGGGGCAGCCGCAGGCCGCGGCCTCGAGCAGCACGGTCGAGAAGCCCTCCGAGCGCGTGGGCAGGCACAGGAGGTCCGCCTGAGCGAGCAGCGCGGCCGTGTCCTCATGCCCGAGGGCCCCGACCCAGTGCAGGCACGGCCCCTCGGCGGCACGGACCTCCGCGGCGAGCGGCCCGTCACCGGCAAGCACAAAGGTGACGCCCGCCTGCGCCAATCGCTCGTCGCGCGACGCGGCGATGACGGAGCGCACGCCCTTCTCCGGGATGAGGCGGCCGACAAATGCCACCATCAACCGCTCTTGGCCGAGACCGAGCTCGGCGCGCAGGTCACGTCCGCTCGAGGAGGCACGAAGCCCCTGCGCGTCTATGGCGTTGGGGATGACCCCCTCCGCCTCGATGCCAAAGGTTCGCAGCCACTCGGCGCTCCTCTCGGAGATGCCGTAGTAGGACGCATGGTAGCGCCTGCCCCACGCGGTCACGGCACGCTCGTAGAGCCGCACGATGGGGTCGAGCACCGGGTTCGAGAAGGAGAGCCAGGCAGAGCCGTGGTCGAGCACCACGGGCGTGAGACCGTGCCTGCGCGCAACGCGCATGCCCAGCAGGGAGTGCGGATAGAAGCGGGCGTTGACGAGCACGCCGTCCAGCGCGAGGTCATCAAGGTGCCGCATCAGCGTGCGATGGCGCTTGTTGTGGCGGGGGAGTGGCAGGCGCCCCGAGACGAGCGGCAGGCATGGCAAGCGCACCACGTCGATGTCGTCCTCGCGCGCGATGCCGGCACCGAGGCCCTCGGTGTCGTTGGTCACCACGGTGACGGAGGCCCCGCGCGCGGTGAGGGTCTGGGCGAGGCGCTGCGAGAAGGTCTCTATGCCGCCAAGGTGTGGGGGGTACTGCGCGGAGAAGATCGCGTAGCTCGGCGCGCTCATGCCCGCTCCCCGTCGTCTGCCTTGGCGGTCTTGCGCTCCTCCCGCCTCACCAGGGTCATCAGGCAGACGAACATAAAGACCGAGCTCGAGAGGGTGGATGCCAGGTTGGCGACGGTCACGCCGTTCATCCCGAGGCTGCCCACGGCAGGGACCATGACGAGCAGGGAGACCGTCAGGGCGATGATCGATCCGATCAGCGTCATCCGGAAGCCTCGGACGGACACGAGCAGGTCGTTCAGGAACCACATGACGCCCGTGATGACCGTGCAGAGCACGAGCGGTTGAAGCAGATAGAGGTGCTCGCTGATGCTCTCTCCGTAGACGAGGGTCAGCATCAGTTCGCCGAAGAGCTCGATGCCGAGAGCGCAGACCATGCCCACAACGGCGATGCCGCCGAAGGTCACGAGCAGGAGCCTGCGGAAGCCCGCCCAGTCGCGGTTCGCGAAGCGCTCCGAGAAGTAGCTCAAGAGGGGCCCGTAGACGTAGGTCGCCCCCATCTGGACGATGGCCACCGGGGCGGCCACCGATGCGTAGATGCCAAGCGCGGAGTCACCCGCGACGGCAGAGAGATACTGGCGCGGAACCGAGGGGGCGGCGCCAATGGCGAGCCCGGCGACCACGACCGGGGCGCAGCGGATGAGCAGGCGAAGCGCCTTGTCGCGCGACAGGCTCGGCCTGACCGTGGCCAGCAGCGACGTCCGTGGGTAGTCGTACAGGACGCCGATGGCGACCATCCCGAGCGCCATGGACAGCAAGGTGAGCTCAAGCGAGCGGGTCGTCGAGAAGACGAGCAGGAACAGGGCGAGCGAGACGACCCCCTGAAGTGCGAGGGACTTCCCGATGAAGTCCATGCGATGCGCCTGCTGGTCGGTGGAGTGGAGCACGTTGATGAGCAGCGTCACGAGCTTGTAGACCGTATAGAGCGCGATGGCGGGCAGCGACGTCGTCCTGCAGGTCAGCGCCGCGTAGATGAGGATGATGGCGAGGGAGCCCCCGCAGGTGAGCGAGCGGAACATGAGATACTCACCGGGCGTGTACTCACCGCGCACGTCAGAGACCTGGTAGGTGTTCGTCCGATATTGGGCGAGAGAGGAGAACGTCGAGTACACGGACATGGCCAAGGAGTAGATCCCGGCCGCATCGTACCCGTCTGACAGGCGCACGATGAGCACGGTGATGAGCCACTGGCAGACGAGGTTGCAGATCGAGCCAGCGGAGTTCCAGAGCATGTTGAGCCTGATGGAGAGGGGCCGTGGCCCCTTCTCGCCTTGCTTCTCGTCCTTCATGCGGTCCTCTCACGATAGACGGTCACGACAAGCACGAGCGCGACAGGCACGGCGACCGTCGCGCTCAAGCGGTTCGGGAGCTCCCGGTAGGCCCTCCAGAAGCAGTGGGCGAAGTGGGCCCCCACCAGATAGAGGGCGCTCTCCTTCACCCTGAGGGTGAACGTGTCGGCATAGTCGACGAAGTCGCGCTTGAGCCGCATGTACCCCTTGGGGTTCTGCCGGGTGACCTGGCGGACGTGGGCGGTGTAGCCGTCGGGGAGGTACTCCCGAACCATCAGGATCTTGTGGAGGGTCGCAAGGCGGTAACGCTGGTCGATCCTGTGGTACACGTAGGTCTCCGCGATGAACTTCTCGCCAGGCTCGACCACGAAGGGGTACGCGCGCAGGATCTCCGTGCGATGGACGAGCGCGGTGTCGCCCCGATGGTGGTGCCGGTAGTAGAGGTCCCACATGGTTGTCGTCGCGAGGTCCTCCGGAATCCATGTGCCAAGGGGCTCGGTCTCGCTGCGACCGCACATGCCGATGACCCCGGCGATGTCGGGGTCGTCACGATGGCATGCCCAGAGCCCCAGCACGTCCTCGACTGCGGTGGGGGCAAGGACGTCGTCGGAGTCAACGCAGAAGAAGAGCTCGGTCTGACACCGATCGACCCCGGTGTTGTGGGCCCGCTGCTTGCCGCCGTTCTCCTGCCGCACGTAGGTGATGTCAATCCTGCCCTCGGCCGAGAACGCCGTGATGACCTCGCACGTGTCGTCCGTGGAGCCGTCGTCCACCACCAGCCAGCAGAAGTCATCGCATGTCTGGGCGAGCAGGCTCTGGTAGAGGTCGCCAATCTTATATGCCCGGTTGTACGTGGGGGTGAAGATGGTCAGGGTCTTGGCCACGGGATCCTCCAGAAGCGTCGGTATCAAGGTCGATAGCCAATAGCCCAGTCTAACCGTTTTCGCTCATGCCGCCGGCACGCCGCCCGATGACGAGGGCGAGACCACAGGAGACACAGGGGAGAGGGGGGCCGTCACGGTCGCTGGCGCTGCCTCGGCGGAGCGCCTCTCCGGCCGGATCAGCCCGCAAGGTAGTACGCCTCGAACCCGTGTCTAATCCGCTCGCTCTTAGGGGGGAGCGTCATATAGTCCCCGTAGTGCCGCGTCAGAATCTCGTGGTACATTGCCGGCGCCGAGAAGAGCTTGCCCTCAAATTCGATCTCGGTCGTCTCCTGCCACCAAGATGCCGGGCAGCGGAAATCAGGCTCTCGTAGTCGTCGCGCATCATGCTAGCAGCAAGGAGTGGATGTCCTCAGCGGGAACGCGTCTCATGGTGTGTGCTCCGAACTCAGCAGGATACGTTGTCTCACGTGGTAGCTTACATCAAGCTAGCAATGGCCCTAGTTTCAAGTTCTTTTAGAAAACTGATAATAAGTGGAAGTTCCCATCTTTTGGGATGAGGTCCCGGCCCGCTTTCATTCGCGCCGTTGGTTCGGAGGCAATTCGGCGTAGAGGGTTCCATCTAGTAAGATGCCTAGGTATCGTCAGTTCGTACTGATGCCCAGCAGGGCCTTTGGACAACGAGGAGTCTGTCTACATGTGGTTTGAGTTCGCGCTCTCGTTTCTTCTCTGCTCCCTGATGCTTCTCATCCCACCTTTCTTGGTGCTTGTGTCTGTCACAAGGTTGAATTGGTGCAAGGCGTTGTCCATCGCACCGCTTGTTGGCGTGGTGTTCTATACGGGGACGGCCACGCTATTCGGTCTTGTCGGCATCACTGCCTCGCCGCTGACCTTGGTGGGTCCGTTGTTGGCTCTGGGAATGATCTGCTCGGCGGTGCGGTTGATTCGTACCCGCAGGGACGTTGGCGTGAAGGCCATCTCTTTGAGAGGCGCGGCGAGGATGGTCTTACGGGGAGACGCCCGAGCCGTCATGCTCTATGTGCTTGTGGGCATCGTTGCAACGACGATTGTCTTTGTCTGGAACCTCGATACGGCAGCCTCGATATTTCAGGCATATGACAATGGTGCGCACCTGAACGCCATCAGGGCGTTTCTCGAGAGCGGCAACTTCTCGCTGTTCAATTCGTCCATCTACGTGACATCTGAGTCAGTGACTCCGTTCGTGGAGACCGTCTCGTTCTACCCGAGGGCGCTGTACTGCATTGTTGCCCTTACTGTCCAGATGAGTGGTGCGCCCGTGTCCGTTGCGCTCAATGCGACCAATGCCGTGCTGCTTGGTGTGATCTTTCCCTTGGGGGCCTACGTACTGCTCGATCGTCTTTTCGCGGGTGATTGTCGGAAGGTTCTCATCGGATCCCTTGCCTGTGTCGCCTTCCCCTCGGGATGCTGGGAGTTTGTGGCCTTCGGCCCGCTTTATCCCATGCTGCTCTCGTATGCCCTTGTCCCGGGCACAATCTCGTGTTTTCTGTCGCTCTTTGATAGGCCTCTCTCTCTTCGTGGCAGAGTGCGCTGGCTTGTCCTGTTCTTGCTCGGTTGTGTTGCGATTGCCGTCTCGCAGCCGTGCGGGATTTTCCTCATGGCGGTGTTTCTTGCTCCGTTCTGCGTATGGCAGGCCTATGAGATACCGTATAACCTGAGAAGGCCCCGGTGGCTGTCTGTCATCTGTGCGGTCATCACAGCAGGTGTAATCGTCTTCGTATGGATGCTCTGCTATAAGCTCCCTGCCTTTTCGTCGCTGGTGGAGTTCAACTGGTCGGCGACAGCGAGCGTGCCAGAGGCCATTGTCGACGTCCTCTTGCTTTCGACTCGTGGGAACTCGGAGCACTATGTTCTTGCGGCCTTCGTGATCGTTGGGTTTGTTCTCTGTCTGAGACGTAGGGACCGGCGCTGGCTCTCGTGTGCCTACGTCATCGTATGCGTGACCTATGTTGTCTGTGCTGCGACGGAAGGGGAGCTCAAGCACATCTTGGGAGGCTTCTGGTATACGGACCAGCACAGGCTCGGGACCAACGTTGCCATCGTCGCGATACCTTTGGCCGTCATCGGATCACTCTTTGTCTACGACGCGCTTCGCCGAGGTCTTGTGCGCCTGTCTAAGCGCACGGGGCGCGTTCCCTGTATGCAGAGCTCGGCGAGGCTCTGCATGATCGTTCTCTGGCTTGTCATCTTTTGCCCGAGCGTCACCTTTAGCTACTACGGGACCATTGCGACAGCCTTTGGCGGCCTTGAGGAAGAAATCTACTATGAGAACAGCATGAGTACCGTGCATGTACTCGATGCCGAGGAGGTGGCGTTTGTCCTTGAGGTGCTTGAGCTGGTCCCTGAGGGAGCTCTCATCATTAACTCACCGAATGACGGAAGCGCATTTTTGTATGGCCTGTTCGGGATGAACATCTACTACCGTCGTTTTGCTCTTCCCGGTCTAAGCGGGGAGCTCGATTCGAGCGTGACAATTCGAAGTTATCTGAATGAGCTGACGACCAATGATGATGTTCATGCCGCATTGGAGGAAATAGGCGCACGCTATGTCCTTCTCCTTGATCAGGGCGATGACGAGGGGGAAGAGAGGGAGTACTTCTGGTCGTACTATCCGGACCAATGGGTAGGAATAGAGTCAATCGATGACGATACTCCTGGCTTTACGGTCGTGCTCGCTCGTGGTGACATGAGGCTGTACCGCATCGACTATTGATTTTTGATCAGCGAGAAGACTCTGTCCCGAAACCCATTCTGTAGTTTAGGGAGTATTCGTCGCGGCACGTCCCATGAGACGGGGCTTTTGGATAACCTACCAGTGTTTGGCCGCACTCATTGGACCAAGGCCCACGCTGGCCTTGCGGGGGAGCCCTGACGGAGCAAGGAAACGATGCAGAAGACGCCGCAGACCGAGATTCAGACGCACGCCAAGACGAAGTTCCAGAAGAACCTCTTCGTGCTGTACGAGCTCGTGACAAAGGACTTCAAGCTCAAGTATCGCCGGAGCGTGCTCGGCATCGTATGGAGCGTCCTCAACCCGCTCCTCATGATGGTGGTCCAGAGCATCGTCTTCACCTACCTCTTCCGCCACTCCATCGAGAACTATCCGCTCTACCTCATCGTGGGTAACATCACCTTCAGCTTCATGAGCGACTCCACGAGCTCGGCCCTGCACTCCATCATCGCAGCGTCCTCGCTTCTCAAGAAGGTCCGCATAGACCGCTTCGTCTTCCCGGTCCAGAAGGTGCTCTTCTCGCTCGTCAACTACGCCTTCTCCCTCGTGGCGGTGGCCGTTGTCATGCTGTTCTTCCAGGTGGTGCCTACCTGGCACTTCGTCTTCTTCCCGGCCGTCCTGCTGCTGCTCGTCATGTTCTGCATCGGTATCGGTCTCGTGCTCAGCGCGCTCACGGTCTTCTTCAGGGACATCATCCATCTCTGGAGCGTGGTCATCACGGCGTGGACCTACCTCACCCCCATCTTCTGGGACACGCAGCTGCTCATAGACAACAGCGCCCCCTCATGGGTCCTGTTCATCGTGAAGGTCAACCCCATGTACAACTACGTCACCGCCATGCGTGACATCTTCCTGTGGCAGCAGGTGCCCTCCTCCACGGTCATGCTCCTGTGCGCCGCATGGGCGGCGATCATGCTGGCCATAGGGTTCTTCGTCTTCAGGAAGACCGAGCACAAGTTCATCCTCCACATCTAGCACCAGCCCGAGAGATTGCGAACGAGGGTTCACATGCCTACGCCGAACACAGACGAGACCGAGTACTCGATTGAGGTCAATGACGTCACGATGATCTTCAACATGGCCTCCGAGAGTCTGGGGAGCCTCAAGGAGTACTTCATCGCGCTCATGCGCAAGGAGCTCTTCTTCAAGGAGTTCCGCGCCCTCAAGCACATCAGCTTCAAGATTCCCAAGGGCTCTGTCGTGGGGCTCGTGGGGACCAACGGCTCGGGCAAGTCCACGATGCTCAAGATCATCGCGGGCGTCCTCGAGCCGAGCGAGGGCAGCTGCGTCGTGCGCGGCAACATCGCCCCGCTGATCGAGCTCGGCGCCGGCTTTGACCGCGAGCTCACGGCGCGGGAGAACATCTACCTCAACGGGGCCCTCCTGGGCTACACCAAGGAGTTCATCGACGCCAGGTTTGACGACATCGTGGAGTTCGCCGAGCTCAAGGGGTTTCTCGACATGCCGCTCAAGAACTACTCGAGCGGCATGGTGGCTCGCATCGCCTTTGCCATCGCGACCATCACCGAGCCGGACATCCTCATCGTGGACGAGGCCCTTTCGGTGGGAGACGTCTTCTTCCAGCAGAAGTGCGAGCGGCGCATCCAGCACTTCATCGAGAACGGTGAGGTCACGGTCCTCTTTGTGAGCCACAGCATCGCCCAGGTAGAGCGCCTCTGCAAGACCGCCATCTGGATCGAGAAGGGCGAGCAGCGCATGATGGGCCCCGTGCACGAGGTCTGCGAGGCCTACCGCTCGATGGGCAAGAAGGGCTAGCGGGTCGGGTCGCGCAGGCGCCTCGGGGGGCGCTCGCTAGCGTCCGATGACGCGTGTCACGCGTCCCCATACCTTCTCGCAGAGGCGCCTCATCGCGTAGGGAACCCCCCGCTCGCGCGCGGAGGCAACACCTCGCCGCGCGATGTCGCGGATGCGGTGGGGCAACGAGGCGGCGAGCCGGTCGCGCTCAGCCTCGAGCTCCCGGACGCGCTCCTCCATGTCCGAGAGGTCCATGATCCTCTGGCAGACCATCTGCATGGCGCTCGGCTGGCGCCGCTGCTCCTCGAGGGCGTTGACGAGCCAGGCGCGGCTACGCTCAATCTCGGGGCTCATCCGCCTGCTGACCTCATCGTAGTCTATGGGCGTCTCCCAGTTCCTGGCATCCTCGAACTGCGCGTAGGTGTCGAAGACGCGGTCCTGCACGTCAGCGAGCTCGGCGAGCGTGTCTACGCGCGCCCGGCCTCGCATGGGATTGATGAAGATGGAGAACTGCCTGCCAAAGATGACGGAGAAGCAGAATCCGTGGAAGGAGTCAGTCACCACGTAGGAAGCGTGGGCCACGAGCTTGAGCCAGTCCTCCACGGCGACGCCCTCCAGGAGGTTCTCGTCGTTCACCTCGGCGCTGAGCTGGTCGAAGTCGCCTTGGCCATCGACCAGGATGTGATAGGGCAGATGGAGCTCGGACGCCGCGCGCCGCACCCCGGAGAGCTTGTCCTGCGTGGGGTTCATGATGTAGCCGAGTACGTAGGGCTCGTCGCAGTCCAGCCTGGAGAGGGCCATGGCCTCGTCGTAGCTCTCCGCGGGGCAGAGGAAGACCGGGTCCACGACCTGCTCGGCCTCAACGCCAAAGTCATGACGGCACACCTCGACGGCACTCAGCTCACGCACCGACACCCTGTCGAAGCGTGATAGGAGCCAGACCAGCTTGAAGCGCATCTCCTCGGGATAGTAGACATTGTCGTGACCGAACGACGTGGAGTAGGAGATCTTCCTGTGCCACTTGTCCACCCAGTCGAGGAAGAAGTAGTACGTGCCCACGTCCTGGTTCGAGTACCAGTTCCAGAGCTGGTCCGAGCCCACGACAAAGGTGTCGCACCTGGTGTTGAACTCGCAGCAGCGCTCCAGGGGCAGATACTCGGCCACGTCATAGAACCTGCTGCCGAACTGTCGCCCGCGCGAGCCCTCTCCCTTGGGTGGGCACATGGGCCAGTTGAGCATGAGCGTGGACTTGCCCATCTGCACGAGCGTGCGGTTGAGGGCGAAGGACGTGAGGGCGCTGCCATAGTTGGCCCCGTACCACCAGCCCACGAAGCCCACGTCGTAGCGGTCCTCGAGAGCATAGGTGGCGGCCTTGCCGAAGGTGTAGCCAAAGTCACGCATGAGGCTCTGGAAGCGACCTCTCTTCTCGTTGTGAAGGGAGGACCACCTGATCTGCGAGTTGTACTTGATGGCATGCTCAAGCGGCGCGGGCTCCAGCAGCTTGGCCTTGCGGCGCAGCATCTCAAGCAGCCGCTCGCCGCGCTCGTTGTTCACGAGCAGAAGGCTTGTTCCCTTGCGGTCGTCCAGCGACTCGTCATGACGGTGGACGTCCCAGAAGTCCGCGATGGTGAGGTCACCTTGGCGGGGGAGACGTGCGAAGGGGCAGTGTCCACACGACTCGCGGAACATGAGACCGCCTAGGAAGGCGCGCATGTAGGGGCACCCCCCCCGCCGCTGGCGGTACTCGTCGCCGTTCTCGAAGTCAATGGCGGTAGAGGGGTTCCATCCCATGAAGGCCTTGTCACGAAAGCTCACGCGCACTGCCTTGGAGCCATGCTCAGCCTCCTGCTCGCGGACGAACCTCTCAAAGAGCGTCTGTGGTGGCGTCCCATGGCAGACAAGGTCGACGAGGAGGAGGTTGGGGTCATCCGTGCCGAGAAACGCGCGCATGCCTGCCACCTCGCAGGGGCATCCCACGAAGAGAGCCTGGCGTCCCTGGTCGAGCGCCGCCTTGACCTGCCGGTAGACGAGTCCCGTGTCTGCCTGCACGTATTTGGAGCCCCGGAGCGGGGCGAGCTCGTCGGAGGTCTCGGCGACACGATAGGAGACCGAGTAGCAGTCATCGCTGTAGGCGGCTCCCGCCACCACGCCCCCGCCCGAGATGACCTCCTCGGCGAGCATGGTGAACGCCCCTCCCGACGAGCTTATGGCCCGGATGTCATCGGGGGCCCAGTAGGCATAGCAGTCCGGTTCGGGCATGTTGTCAAAGCGAGGGTGAAGGGCGGGGCAGACGCGCTCGCACAGGCCGCATCCCAGGCAGGCCTCCTGGTCTATGACAGGAAAGGGGAAGTCCCCGTCGAGCTGCATTGCGATGGCGTTCGCGGGGCATCTGTTCAGGCAGGCGCCGCATCCCGTGCAGTCAGCGTGGGACACGCATTCTATGGTGTTGGGCATGGGTGGGCCTCCCTCGCTGGCGTGTGCGGCGGCGGACGTGGGTTGTGGCCGCATCCGTCGCTGCTCCCAAGAGTAGCGCATCTCGGGGTGGGGGTGGCCGTCCTGTCCTGCGTCAGGAACACACTTCTCTGCTAAAATAGCGATTTAAGTGAAATTCTGGGAGGTGCCTGCCCGCGTGTCTGGAGGATGTTCGTGAGTGAGTCCCAAGCCCCCCTTGTCTCCGTGCTCGTCCCCATCTGCAACGTTGAGGCGTATCTCGAGCGGTGCCTCGAGTCGGCCAGGGCCCAGACGCTGCGAGACATCGAGGTCATCTGCATCAATGACGGCTCCACGGACGGCTCCCTCAAGATCATCGAGTCCTTCGTCGCGCGCGATGGGAGGTTTCGCGTCATCGACAAGCCCAACAGCGGCTACGGTGACTCAATGAACCAAGGCATCGATGCCGCCCGTGGCACCTATGTGGCCATCCTGGAGTCAGATGACTTCCTCGACCCCGAGGCCCTTGAGTTCATGGTCCAGCGCTGCGAGCAGGACTCGCTCGACCTCATCAAGTGCAACTTCTGGCTCCACTGGTCAGACCCCGGTGCCGAGCGTCTGGGTCGCCACGACGTCTACTTCCCCGCGGTCTCGACGCGCATGGAGCTCATGGGTCCGCATCGTCCCGTTGACGTGCCCGAGATCTTCTGGGCCAAGGCGTCCATCTGGTCCGCCCTGTACAGGAGGTCGTTCCTCAACGAGAACGGCATACGCTTCCTCCCCACGCCCGGGGCGTCGTTCCAGGACACGAGCTTCACCTTCAAGGTCTTCGCCTGTGCCCGTCGCGCGGCCTACTCCTCGCGGGCGTTTCTCCACTACCGCCAGGACAACGAGAAGTCCTCCGTCAACAACCCGGGCAAGGTCTTCTGCGTGTGCGACGAGCATGCCGAGATCAGCCGCTTTCTCGTCGAGGACCGCCCCGACCTCAGGGCCGCGCTCGATCCCATCCGGGCAAAGGTGAAGTTCTACAACTACCGCTGGAACTACTACCGGCTCGCCCCCGAGCTCCGCGGGGAGTTCCTCGAGCGCTTCAGCGCCGAGATGCGCGAGGAGCTGGAGGCGGGCACCGTGCGCTCCTGCGAGAACGAGATGGCCCCGTACGGGTTCGCCCCGGGCGAGGTTGGGGAGGTCCGTGAGATCGCCTATGATTCGGGGTTCTACCTCGCACGTGACCGCGCACGCGAGCAGGGCGGAGGCAAGCTCGCCACCATGCGCACCTACCTCGATGCCGGTGGCCCTGCCTATGTGCTCCGCGTGGTCTCCGACAAGCTTCGCCGAAGGTAGCCTCGCTATGCCGACCATTTCCGTCATCGTGCCCGTCTACAACGTGGAGCGATACCTCCCGGCGTGCTTGGACTCCATCCTCTCGCAGTCCTTCGGGGACCTCGAGGTCATCTGCGTCAATGACGGCTCGCCCGACCGCTCCGGCGAGATCCTGGGGCTCTACGCTCGCCTGGACCCTCGCGTCCGGGTGATCAGCATAGAGAATCAGGGGGTCTCCCACGCGCGCAACGTCGGCATCGACGCCGCCCAAGGCACCTACCTCTGTTTCGTGGACTCCGATGATCTCCTCATGCCTGATGCCCTCAGGATCGTGGTCGAGGCCTTCCAGGAGAACGGTGATGACATCGTCAAGTACTCCGCCCAAGCGTTTCCGGCCCAGAACTCGAACTTCTGGATCGACTCGTGCCTGTGCGTGGGCGAGGGGCTGTTCGAGGGATACAGCAGCCCGCTGATCTTCGACGAGCACACGCGTCCCTTCCCATGGAACGGGGCGTATCGGACGGACTTCATCAGGCAGAACGGCATCCGCTTTCCCGAGGACCTCTCCTTGGGCGAGGACCAGGTCTTCTCCTTCGCCACGCTGTGCCGCTCCCGCATGACGCAGCTCATCCCGGACCAGCTCTATCGCTACCGGCTCTCGCGCAAGGACTCGCTCACGGCGCTGGCCTCGGGCAACGAGGTGGAGAAGTTCCAGACGCACCAGCAGGTGGTCCGCGCCATCATGGACGACTGGCGCTCGGCCGGGCTCATGCAGGGGGAGAGTGCCTCGCGCATGCTCGACTTCGTCTGCATCTTTTTGCTGTTCGACATCTTCGAGCTTGAGGATGAGGCTGGCAGGGACCAGCTGCTCACCTCACTCAGGGATCTGCTGAGGCGTCAACTGACGAGAGATGACCTCTGTCGGTGGGCGTCTGGCGAGCGCGTGCGCAAGATCTTGCTGGAGGTCTACGACTACGACGCGGACCCCGCACCCTTTGGGAGAAGGCGCGTCTATGAGCTCACGCGAGCCATCTATGGGCGCAAGGCCGTCCTGAGAAGGTTTGCCAACGACGTGAGGCGGCGCATCTTCCACCCACACGGGAGGCCCTGTGCCCCAGAGGACGAGGAGCCCGTCGACGAGGGCGTCGACGTGGAGCAGACGGTGGCGCGTCTGCTCCGGGAGCTTGAGGCCGCCGGATAGGCCCCTCGAGCTCCCGGAGCCCGGTGAGCGAGGCGAGGCGCGGGCCCTACACCCTAAGACCGTCTGCCCTGTGCAGGAAGGCGGCCATGTCCTGGCGTTTGACGGAGGTCATGCCTCGGAACGTGCCGTCCTCAAAGCCCTCAGAAAGGCCCGTCGCTCCCATCCACCAAATCTCGCGCACGTGGTCTGTTGACTCATCAACATCGGGGAAGCGAGTCATGTCCTCGGACGTGGGCTCATAGGAGCTCTGGGAGGGATCAAGGAACCTGACCGCAAAGCGGTAGAGGAAGGCGGCCATGTCCTGGCGTTTGACGGAGGTCATGCCTTGGAACGTGCCGTCCTCAAAACCTTCGGAGATCCCTGTCGCCCCAAGCCAGAGCACCTCCTTGTAGTGGTCGGTCGAGCTCGTGACGTCGCTAAACCTCTCCATGTCCTCAGTGCTGGGGGTGTAGTCGGGAGATCCGGCCAGGCGATAGAGGAATGCCGCCATGTCCTGACGAGCGACGGAATTCATCCCACGAAAGCTCGAGTCTGAGAAGCCCTCCGTGATGCCCTGTTGGGTAAGCCACCAGATGTCCTCGTAATGGTCGGTCTGTGTGGTGACGTCGCCGAACTTGAGCTTATAGAAGGGCGGGAAGGCGCTGATGTCCACGTTTCCTGCGATGCCGGAGACGCTTCCCGCGCTTGTGTACTGCCATGCGGTGCATCCATCGTAGTAGGAGTTTGAGAACTGGAGTGTGGAGTTGTACTGGGCCGCCCACGCTGCTCTCTTCCATATGGAGCTGCTGTTGAGAGGGCCGTTAAGATATGAGGTATATGAGTAGACCTTGATGTTTGCGTACCCTCCGGCTGACATGACATCGCAGAAGCTGTTGACGATGTCGACATACGTGCTGACGCTGGTGGGGGGGGTGTGGCCGGTCCACGTCCACTCCTCAAGATCGTAGAAGATGGGGAGTGTGGGTGTGCATCCGTACTGCTGTATCAGCTTGAGGGCAAACTCTGCCTCAGATGCCGCGAGACTTGCGTTGTACGCGTAGCTGTAGAGATAGAGACCGTAGGGAATGCCGAGACTGTTGCAGGCATCGATATTGTTGCCGAGCTGTTCGTCGATAGCATCCTCGTCCGAGCCGTCACCGTAACCAAGGCGGATGATGGCGCCATCGATACCAGCGTCCTTGGCTGCATTCCAATCAATTTCTCCCTGGTGTTCGGAGACGTCGATGACCTTGTATGCTGGGTCGAGGTAGACGTCACCGTTGCCGTCATAGAAGGCCTTTTCACCGCTTGAGTTGGTCGTCCAGAAGGGGTCTGCGGCTGAGAGGGTCTGTATCTCAGACACCGGCACGTTCGTGAGCATGCCCTGGGGGTCGGGCGGGTAGTCCTCAGTGGCATCTAAGATGTCAGCTGACGTGACGCCATCAGATGATTCCTCAGCCTCTGCAGGCCTGGGAAGCAGCGTCGAGGCTCCCATGTATGCCGCAAGTGCCAATGCCTGACGGCGCGTCATGAAAGATGCTCGCTTCATTGCCTCTCCAAACTGTTCGGGGACAAAACACGAAGCACCCACTGTATCAATCGAAAATTCTTCGACAGGCGTCTGCGAGCCAAGATTTCTGATAATCCATGACTTCCGTGCAATCGGAGGGCCTCTGGGCGCTTGTCAGGGCCGTGTCCACCGAGGAGAGGACATGCTTGGAGAACTCCGACGCTGGGGACAGGAAGTCCTCCCATGCAAAGAGGTAGGCGAGGTACGTCATCTTGTTGCGGTAGTGCGGATGATGCTCGTCAAAGATACAGAGCGTGGGCGTGCCCTGCGAGAGGGCGATGAGCGCGGCATGATACTTGTAGGCAATGACGAGATCGTAGGTCTCGAGGTGAAGGTCCTTCGGCGTTCGAGCGAAGTCGGTGACACGGATACGCTCGGGGAAGTCCAGACGCGTGAGCAAAGCATCGCAATAGCGGGCATCATGACCGCCGGCATCGTTGAGGAAGGGGACGAGGGAAACCTCGTAGGGAGAGCCAGCCCCTTGGTCCTGTGTGAGGGTATTGAGGACGCCGATGTAGTGGTCGCTCATTCCAGGGATAGAGAGCGGCACGACGGCGACTCGTGTGGGATTGTCATGAGAGGAGGTCATGTTTCGTGGGAGCTCAGAGAGGGTGGTACTGGCAAAGGCAAGGTCTTGGCAGAGCTCAACCCTTGATGTGTCGATTCCCGAGCGCGAGAGGACGCCAAGCGAGTTCGGGTCTCTCAGCGAGAAGAGCTCGCAGTCGGATACGATCGAGTCGAGCTCACGGATGTACTCCTGATTGTTGAAGAGGTCGTTCGTGCTCAGTCCGAGGCAGAACACCCGACCTCCCCGCACGAGCATTCTCTTGGAGAGACGGATGAAGAGGTTGCCCGTGTTGTAGTTGTCGGGGTTCTCGTCATACTGCGTGTCATCGAGGATGGCGCCGCCGCCCCACACCAAGGTGGTGAAGTGGTTGGCGAGCTGGTCGAGCTCCCATGTGGAGCAGGGATAGTGGAGTATCGTGACACGAGGGTCTATGAGATCGGTGGGATAGGTGTAGTTGTCCCAGAGAAGGACGGCAATGCGAGAGCGTGCCTCTTTCGGAAAGGACTCCACGAGTGCGGAGAGCATCAGCTCGTCGCCGAAGTTCTCCGCGCCATACCATCCTGCCAGGAGAATATCAGGCGTGTTCCCTGCCCCTAGCTTGGAGGCGTACTCGAGGTTCGAGTAGCGCATCTTCCTTCCGACCGTGCGTCTCAGCTGGTCGCTCAGGCGGCGGTTTTGCTCCTCCAAGCCGTGAATCCGGCGCAGCATCTGGTTGTTGGTCTCTTCGAGATGGGCTGTCTTCTCAGATAGGTCACGCAATCTCTCGGTGGCCGCATCCAGCCTCTCAAGGAGAAGGTTTGTCTGGTTGAGAAAGGCACGAGACGTGGGTGGGAGAAGGGGCCGTATGAAGTTTTTGAAGCCCATCGCACCTCCCCTCAGTCGATGACCTGCAAGTTCTGCGATTATACACAGGCCCATGGGAAGAAAAGTGCCTGAGGGGCAATCTCGACATGCGCATGCAACCAACGTTGGTTGTCAGGTTTAGTGCAGCTAAGGCCTGTTGACCTATGGGGGAGTGCCCTGTGTTTTTGACGGAGCCAAAGTAATGAACATACAATGAGGCCAGCAAAAACTTACCCCGGGGGTAGAAAATGGCTTCACACTTCGCACCAAAGCATGCGCGGTCCTCAGACCAGGACCTCTGGCAGCTGGACGTGCCTGCGGATGCGGGACCCGTTCTACCGGGAATGCAATACCTCGGGGACAACGGCTCCCATCGTCACCACCACCATCGTCATCGCCACCACCGACGCCATCGGGCCCGTTTCGTGGCCACCGTCGTGGGAATCGTCCTGGCCGTCATCCTCGCTGCGGTGGGCACCGCAGGGGCCCTGCTCTATCGCTCCGCGATGACGGTCCGCGAGCGCGCCTCCTCGGTCATGGCGCAGGCATCGGTGCTCGCAGAGGCACTCGAGAGCGGTGATGCGGACTCGCTCGCGACTGCGGTGAGCTCCATGGTCGCCAACGTCGAGGCGATCAACGAGGAGGTGAACGGGCCGCTCTGGAACCTTGCGACGCTCGTGCCCGTGGTGGGGGAGGATATCAGCTCGGTCCAGACGCTGGGATCGACCGCATACACGCTCGTGAACGAGGCGCTCGTCCCTGTCGCGGAGAGTCTCTCGGGCGTGAGCCTCTCGAGCCTGCTCCAGGACGGTGAGATCAACGTCGAGCTGGTGAGTACGCTCAGTGATACGGTGAGCGACGCCGCGCCCGTGATCCAGAGCTGCGTGGAGACCGTCACCTCCCTGCCGGAGGCCCACATCTCCCAGCTCAGTGAGCTGCTCGAGGAGGTCCAGGAGCCTCTGACCGAGCTCCAGGAGATGGTTGACCTCGCGGAGCCCGTCTTGGAGGCGCTGCCGCAGATGCTCGGGGCGGACGGCCAGACCCGCACCTACCTCATCATCGCGCAGAACAACGCGGAGGCCCGCTCCACGGGCGGCCTTCCCGGGTCTTGGGTCACCATCACCATCACAGACGGGGTCATGACCCTCGGTGAGTCCACGACGCTCGTCAACAAGTCAGGCTTTGACGTGGAGGTCTCCGAGGAGGAGCGCATCAACCTCGGCATGACGATCGGCACGAACGCGGCCCAGATGACCTTCACCCCCAACTTCGTCCGCGTGGGCGAGCTCGCCCAGGGCTATTGGGAGCAGGCGGGCTACGGCACCGTCGACGGCGTCATATCCGTTGACCCGGTCTTTCTCCAGAGGCTCCTGGGGCTCACGGGGGGCTTCACCACCTCTGATGGGACGGTCATTGACGGGACCACGGCGGCCGAGGAGCTTCTGAGCGGCACCTACTGGAAGTTCGGCAATGACGGCAGCGCCCAGGACGAGTACTTCAGCGCCGTCGCCGCGCTCGCCTTCCAGAACATCCTGGACAACCTCGGCAGCGCCGAGTTGAGCGACCTTCTCGACGTCATCAGCGAGTCTGCTGAGGACGGCCGTCTCCTCGCCTGGATGGCAGACGAGGAAGAGGAGGAGATCATGGCCCTCTGTGGCCTTGCCGGCGAGATGGGCGATGACCCCACGACCCCCGTTCTGGGCGTCTACATCAACGACTCGACGGTCAGCAAGATCAGCTGGTACGCCGCCGTTGGAACCACGATCGGTGAGGGGGTCGAGAACGAGGACGGCACCACCACCTATGAGGTGACCACCACCATCACCAACACCATCACCGAGGAGGAGGCCGAGGCAGCGCCCACCTATGTGACGGGCAGCGCGTCGGACAAGCGCGACACGAGCGATATGCTCGCCTATGTGTACTTCTGGGCGCCGGCAGGTGGTACGGTCTCGGACTTCGTGGTGAGTGATGGCGGCACGGTCTACGAGGGGAGCACCGGTGCCGAGGCCACCATATACGGTCTCCAGCTGCGCTACTTCTACATCCATGCGATGGCCGGGGAAACGGTGACCATCTCCTACAAGGTGACGGTCTCTGCCGAGGCGACCGAGGAGCTGACCCTGAGGACGACGCCGCTCGCGCAGGAGAGCCTCATGCTCAACTAAGCTTCTGGCACATGCGTCTATGACAGGGCACCTCGGGCCACATGAGGTCCGGGGCGCCCTCAATCTATTAAAGAAACCATAAGCCTAAACCGCCGTTAGCATTTGATATTTGAGGACCTGCCCCAGATTGCTAGATTAAAATGAATGTCTGCGCCGGATGAAGCAAGGAGCCTGTCTTGTTATCAATTGTATATACTAAAAGAATAGCAAGGACAACATGGCATGCACTGTCGGCACTCGCGCTGACCGCTGCTCTTTTCGCACTCTCCTTTGCCTCCGAGGCATCTGCGGCATCCGGGAGCATCTCCTTTGTTGACGTGACGTCCTCCACGGCCCATTCGAGCGATATCACCTGGCTTGCGGAGCAGGGTATCTCCACGGGATATGTCGAGCTCTCGTACGAGCCTCTCTCCACGGTGAAGAGATGTGACATGGCTGCCTTCCTGAGGAGGACCGCCGTTGAGGCCGGGGTTGAGGGCGTCTCAGATTGGACTCCCTCGGAAGAGGACTGGGATCGATTCTCTGATGTGACCTCCTCGACCTCGCACGCCGAGGACATTCTCTGGCTGGCCTCCGTGGGCATTACAACCGGCTACGGCGATGGGACGACCTTCGAACCCAATGAAACAGTCACCCGAGCTGATATGGCTGCCTTCCTGCAGAGACTTGCTGTGCTTATCGGCATCGAGGGTGCAGATGGCTTCGAGCCTGACGAGGAGATGTGGGAGACCTTCTCCGATGTGACCACCTCGACCTATCATGCCGAAGACATCCTCTGGCTTGCGCAGGCAGGCATCTCTACAGGGTGGAGCGACGGAACCTTCAGGCCGTACACCTCTGTCAAGAGGTGCGACATGGCGGCCTTTCTGCGAAAGCTGGCCTCTCTCTCGAGCGCCTCAGACGCCGCGACCTGGACTCCCTCCAGCTCC
>CAZUOD010000009.1:0-22315 GCA_964621975.1 uncultured Atopobium sp. | reverse complement strand
GCAGCTGACGCGGAGGACGACGTATCAAGCGTGCGCCCATGAGAGAGTGGGAGCGTATGGGAATGTCGAGACGGGTCCTGACGACCAGCTCTCCCTTGCCGTCGTCTCTGTGCGAACGGTCGACGGCGGGGTGGACGAGCGGAAGATCAGCTTCGTCGGCATCGCGCTCGAGATGGCCTTCGAGGTGATTTCGACGGCATAGGTCCGCAGGCAGGCGCCTTGTTCGCTAGCGTGAATACATATCAGGGCTTTTTGGAGTGAGATAATCGACCATAAGGCCTGAAGGGGTGGCAACCCAGACACCTCTTCCGAGTCTGTGGGCTACTATATCAGCTACCAGTACTATCGTGTGCATGGCTGAAGGGGACGTCATGATTTGCGATAAATGCAGGCGAGAAATTCCCGATGGGATGAACTTCTGCACACAGTGTGGTGCGCGTGTTACGGCGAAGACTGAAGAACAGGGAGGCTCGACAAAGACCGAAGTGCTCGAGACTTCGGTTGAGCCTTCGGCGAATCAGGTGGTTCCGGCGATGTCCGCTGTCCCCTCTGCTCGCAGGATGCCCAGCAAAACGTCTCAGAGCACTAGTCGCCGGGAGAGGACGCTCCTTGTTGTGGCCTCTGTAGCTACCACGCTTGCTTTGGTCGCAGGTATTGCTCTTGTTGTGGTTGTCTTTGACCCGTTTAATACTTCAAATAATACGCAGGACGAGACGCTGGTGCAGGGGTCTGACTCTGATGATCAGCTCGATGCCGATCAAGATAGTTCCGAAGAAGACGCCACCGATGTCGTGGACTCAGATGCTCAGGGTTTAGCCGATTCTTCATCCGTTGTGTCAGGTGAACTGGAAGAGAATACGTCCGAGTCTGGCGGTAGCCTTGAGGATGACGAGAACGACGGCGACTACGTTCTTCCCGATAGCGCGACACATCTCTACACGACTGAGGAGCTCTCAGATTTGAGCGACTGGGATCTCTATATCGCTCGTAATGAGATTTTTGCTCGGCGCGGCAGGATGTTTAAGAAGGATGAGCTCCAGAGTTATTTCGATGGTCAGGAGTGGTATGAACCGCGCTATACGCCGGAGGAGTTTGACTCTCAGGTTGAGTCATTACTCAATGATATTGAGCGAGCAAACGTCTCCACGATTCTGGCTTTGGAGCAGGAGCGTGGCTCGTCGTATATCTAGGTAGGATTTGAGCGCTCCGTATCTTTAGCTGAGAAAATTTTTGGGCAAAGCGCGCGGTAGTACGGCATGAGACAGGAGGGGGAAATCTGCTCCACCAGCTCTGCGTACCTATATGCTGCTTCCCCTGCTGTTTCATGAAGCACCTCGTCTCGGACTGTTCCGTATATGGATTCCGCTTCATCATAGGCAGAGTCCATGTTATTAGGGGGGGTGAAGCTCTCAGTTTGAAAGACAATGCCATTAAATAATGCGGTGTCATTGAACCGCTCATATTTCATTCGCTTCATATCGACAACGAGGTAGCCGGATGGCTTCTCGGGCCTGTTTGTCCTACTGTCAACGGAGAAAAAAAAGAAGCAGTCCAGAAGTGTGCCATCGTTGGTTAGATTCGGTACGGGTAGAGAGATTAGCTCACCGTCGAGGGTGCTCTCAAGAGACAAATCGTCAAGCAAATCGTAATCAAACATTGTTGCTCTCTCTTATCGTATGGGTTGCGTTGTCACATTGAGAGGCCTGCGATTGAGAGATTTTTTGAAGTCTCGGGCCTCAATCCGTCGTGCAAAGTCTGGAGCTCTAGAACCTGAGTCGCACACATAGAATGCAACAACTTCACCAGATGAGTTGCGCTCAACGCTAGTAAGTGTGACGGCATGGCTTCCTCTATATGGATAATTTGGCCAAAACTTACGCACCTTAACAGAGGCGATAACTCCTTTCCCAGCTTCAATTTCTGCAGCAATATGATCAAGAGAACGGTTCTTGTCAAGCTGAGATTCAATTCCCAATGCAGTTAGAATGCACTGACGGTCCTTGGCGCTTGTTCCACCGTTGTGGCCGGGTTTATTCGTTTCCTGTATACACCAATTGTTGTTACAGGCGAGATCAATGACATCTGCTTCCGTAATATCCTTTCCGGCAAGTCGCGCGATATTTTCGCATGAACAAAGCCCACAGGTGCCCCTATAGTCACCGACGGCGTTTCCTTGGTAATTGTTAAGCTCAAGTCCGGCTGATTCCGGTGAATCAAACCTTATGTTTCCGTTTGGAAGATGTTCGAGTGTTTGGGTGGTGAAGTTGAGCCCAGGGACCTTTCGAGTGACTTCGTCATGGGAAGAGCGGCTTGACTCCGGACGAGTTTTTGTTGGAGGTACTGTTGGAGTAGTTGCTTTTAAGTGAGCATCGAGTCCTAGGGCCTTGATGAGCGGTGGTACATCATCGGTTTTTTCAGCATCAGTTTCGGCCGCTTCCCTTGTCCCGATTCTATCGCCAGTAGGGAGCTTACCAATTTTCTCATAGCTCTCTCCGAGCATCTCGTAGAGATGCTCCACGCGCGCATAACATTCCTCTAGCCAACGACGTCGGTTACTGATGATGGACTCGGCATCACTTACGTCTTCTCCGAGCTCCCGGAGCTGGTTGAGAGAGGCGTCGCTCTGATTATTAACCTCCTCAAGCTGTTCGAGCATCTCACTGATGGTGTTAAGGCTTGAAAGGGCATCTATCCGCTCGCTCTCGAGCTCCTCCATCTGATTTTCGAGGTCTCGCTCATTGGGTTCGAGGGACTTAGTAACAGCGGTATCCGATTCAAGCTTCATTATAGCGTCGCTTAGCTGCGCTCTACGCTGCTCAAGCTCATCTTCATGCTCTTTTAGAGATACTACCTCGCTCTCGATGTCCTCAAACGAGCTCTCGGTGTTTTCTCGGTCAAAATCCATGACAGCGTCCTCTTTGTCAACGAGTTCCTCGCATGGCCGAACCTATCCTTGGAGTTTTTGCCTCAGCTCTGTGATTTTCTGTCTCATTTCACTAAGCGCTTGACGCCGGTCGCTGACAATCTGCATGGCATCACTTACATCTTCCCCTGATTGCTCGAGGGTCGAGAGCGTTTTTTCCGAGCTCTCGTTCTCAGAGGACATTTCCTGGACGCTTTCACTGGCTTCATCAAGACTGCTAAGGAGATTGCTGCGCTCTTGCTCTATCTCGTTCTTTTCGCGCTCGGCATCCGCACGGTTGCTCTCCTCGATTTTCTCTGCGACCGCACTGTCATTTGAAAGGCTGTTGATTGCTTCCTCAATGTTCTCGAGGCGTTCGTTGACCTCCTCCATTCTCTTCTCGTTATCCTCTACCTGCTCCTCGAGTTGTTCGAGATCTTGCTCCTGGCTCTCAAGGTTCTCAAGGCTCATGACTCCATCCTTCCCTTTTCCTCAAACGATGCATAATAGCGTGCTCGATCCTCGGACGAGCAAGAACAGCCTTTATCTCTCTTTGCACATGTGCCCATCTCGCGGTCGGCGAGGTGAATGAGATGTGTGTATACGCAGTACCCAAAACGCTCATCAACATGCTTGTATCGCCCCTTGATACGCTCTGCTTCCTCGGCCATTCCGGTGAGGCATAGGCCACAGAACGATACTTTCCGTGCGATGGCCGGATCTTTGATTGGCATGGCCGAGGGGTTGGAGAGGATTTTCCGCACGTAGCTCTCTGCCTGGTTACGTGTCCTTCTGTCGCAGGTTGCACAGCGCGCGAGACATTCTGCGAACGGGTGGTACAGCTCAGGATGGGAGAGCTCGTAGTCGCACATTATCTGATGTAGCTCGGTGTCATCCGGAGGCTCCTCGATGTCGAACTCATCCTTAAAGTTGCGCATTCTCAGCATACGGACGTGATCTTCCCCCTCATGGTACACATAGGCGTGCCCGGTCTTGAAGTTGACCACCTGATGCATCTGCTCCTCATCCAGATCCATTGTATTTCCGATTTCCTCACGGTCATCCTTAGCGGTGACTCTCATCAAGATTTTGACGTTTGTCTGCTTGACGGCTTGAGGTGCGATGGCGGTTGGTAGCTGGTCTGCAATGAGGATGCCCTGTCCCAGTGCACGCATCTCGGCGAGCATGTTGACGAAGAGCTCAATGGTCTTCTCACCGGGATCGGCGCGAGAGTCACTGCTGCCATGGTTGGCAGCTATAAGGTTATGTGCTTCCTCCACAAGCAACATGTGTCTCAGCGGAGAGCCCGATTTACGACGAATCTTACAGTACTCGTAGACATAGCTCAGCAGGAACATCATAAGCAGAGACTTTTCGTCACCGTTGAGACTGTCGAGTTCAAGTACTACGGGGCGCCCCATGAGTTCATCCATGGGGATGGTGTGCTTGGTGTCGAGCATTCTGCCCTTGGAGCCGCGTCGTAGCGAGTTTAGGCGCTCCAGCAACGATGCCTTGAAGTCGCTTTTCATCTTTGCGTCAAAGCCAGAGCGCTCAACGATTTCCTCAGCGTTGCGACAGAGGTCAGAGAGTGTAGGCGTCTCGAGGCCTTCGTCGCCACCACAGCTGTCATCGTACCAGCCCTTCTCCAGGTAGGTCTGCCTGATGGCCTGCTCAAGGAAAATTGGAAGTGGGTCAAAGAGGTTGAACGCACCGACGAAGCACGCTTGAAGTCGTGAAATATGGCTCTCGATTTTGATGCCAGGCAAAACCTCCATGGGATTGAAACGGAAGGGGCTGACGCTTTCGTCGCCCAAGGTGAAGACGAGGAGGTCGTCGCTGAAGGTGGGAAGCGTTTTGAGTGCGCGATACTCGGTCTTTGCCGGCTCGAGCACGATGAATGGGATCCGCTGGTCCTCGGGCACATCCCAGAGTTGGCTGAGTATATTAAACATGGCGGTTGTTTTGCCACTTCCCGGAACGCCTACGATAAGGCCGTGCTTGGCAAGCTGTTGGCTGTCGAATTCTGCTGGAATGGGATCTGAAGACTGGACATCAAGGTATGTGCCAAGGCAGATGGTACTGCGAGGTGCTTTATGTCCGGGCCGCTCGCCGAGACCAGTGTCAAGAACGAATCCCGGAAAATTGTTCTTTACAGGAATCGGAATGCGAAAGAAGGTAGCGATCTCCTCTGCGCTTACCATGCGAGAGAGGCGTTGCGCTCGCATGGGTAGCCGTGCGGTATCTCTGAGCCAGTAATCCGAGATGGGACCGACGCTTATGTTGACCGTGTCATAGCATGACGAAACGTAGAAGTAGCGGTCATCCCCGAAGGTGCTAGTCCGAATAATTCCGGTATTGCGTGCGCTGTTTGCTACGAACGCATTGGCCAATGTTGCGGAGTCGTTTTCCGCAAATACGCGAATTGAAGCGAGAAACACCCTACTCGTTTCGAATTGCTTGTCCATTTTCTCGCAATTCTCAACAGGTGTTTTGAGTATCGGCAGCTTCTCGCCCCGCCACAGAATCTTTCCGCTGCTTGGTGAGCGAAGAGTCTCTCCATTCATACTGTCGCGTAAAAGACTGATGTTGGTGTTCATCCAGTCGCGCTCGTTTTCGAGAAAAGACGTTGGGCACAGAGTGATTTCGAGAACTGCTTTGCCCGAATGCTGAATGAGGGCGGAACAGATTTGTTCCATGGTGTTTTCGACGGCCACCCATGAGTATGGAACGTAAAACTCTTGGGAAGGAATTCCAAGCGCTTCAGGATAGGGAGCTCCATGGTAGATTTCTTCTCGGTGTTCTATCTCTGTAGCTTGGTGTGCCCAATTCGAGGAGAGTACGATTTCGGGACAGCTCTGCTGGTCTATGCGCTGGAAGCTATACTCGTTTTTTGGGAGGGAGTTCTTGATTCTTGCGTCCGCCTCCTCCAGCTCTTGGATAGACAGCGCACGCTCGCCGGCATGGCGGAATAAAATGAATAGCTCAATGTGGTCGGTTTTGACCAAGCGCAGGCTACAGGTCCAATTTGGGCCAAGATCATGCATCTGGCGAAGCATCAGGAGCTGGCGTTTCCCGACCTCGGAGGAACGCTGGTCCACTTCCTCGCAGAGATAGGAGAACCGTTGGTGCGTGAAATTTGGAAGGCTGCTCAGACGATAAATTACTAAGGAGATAGAGAGGTCCTGAGTCTGATAGGTCCAGTCTGAGCTGCTGGTAGAAGTCCAAAGTGCGATACGAGCCATTGTTCCCCCGAAGAAGGGCGGCGGGCAGACGATATCGTCGCTCGCCGCCAGGGCAGTTTACCGGTAGGTGTCCTTACGACGCGCGATGAGCTGCTCGAGTTCGTTCATGCTCTGACTCGTCGCATCTTCGCCGGTCTCTTCCTGAGAAAAGAGCTCTCCGTTGAGCTGCTTGATGCACTCGAAGACAGAATCGTAGATTCTGCTGATCTGGCCGTTTACGTTCTCTTGGAATGAGTGGAGGAAAATTGAATCCTCCCAGTTGTTCCAAGCAGCGTTCCAAGCAGCCTCCTGCATGTCGCACTTCTTGTTGTGCTCTTGGAGTGCGTTGAGTTTCTGCTGAGCGCCATAGCCGAACCATGCTACAGCGGCACCGCAGAGAATGGCGACAGGCCCCGCCGTTGTTTGACCAATAAGCGTGAGGAGAAGCCCTATGATGGCTACGACAATGCCGATTGGAAGATAGCGTGCCCGCTTCTTGAGTTCATCAGAAATTGCTACCTTCTTTTGCGGAACCTCCGGGAGTTCGGGTGGTGTTATGAACGTCTTTTCCTCGACGAAGGTGAACTTTCCTACATGGTTGAACTGGACAAGGCAGGAAAGCGGATTTACTGCGTTACTTATGGGCTGGATGAGATAGATGCTCTGCATAACATTGCTGCGATCCCACTGAATGCGGCGGGAGGTAACGTTGGCTGGAACTTTGTTTTCCTCAAGACGCTTGGCCAAGAGGCGAATGTACCCACTGGATGATAGGGTGTTTTCCTCTTCTGTATAAAAGTGTTGCCTCTTGCTGCTCTTCAGAAGCCAGCTCCAGAGTTCCGTCGAGGACATGTAGTCGGTGCCGGTGGCAGCGTTCGATGGCTTTTTGCGGGGCTTCTTCTGGACTCGGGCAATCTCTTTTTGGGCCTCTTCGTTTGCCTTAGTCTTCTGGTTTTCTACGGTTGTGCTTACAGTGGCGTTGATTTTTCCCGCTAAGTCTTTGGCGCCCCGGATAGTCTTGTCTGCAACTTCGGAAAGAGTATCAACCACGGCGCCTGAATCGATCTGAGAGCCCGATGCAATATTTTCGTCGGAAGCGCTAAAAGGGGAGCCACACTTTCCGCAAAATGAGCTGTCGTTCTCATTGACATAGCCGCAGCGTTTGCACGTTTTCATGTAGCGCCTCCTTAGTTCAAGTACAATAACTTCTTAAGAGAATACTTTGAATCTGAACGATTTTCTTATTACCATAGTGTTAACCGTCCTTAGACGTGATGAATTGATTCGCAAGCGGTTGACGAACTGGGCATCATGGATGGCCGCGCGTTTCTGCTGGGCGGCATTGCATTGGACGCACGCTCCGCGTGGGCTCTAACCCCATCGTCATTGTCTTGCCAAGGAGCGTCGCGTCAACACAACCTTCGCCTACGGCGCTTTTTGTGCGACGTTCATGCGCTGGATGAGCGAGAGATGTTTGTGGGGCTAGAGGTTGGCGGCAAGTGAGCTGCCTCCGTTCTCAGCTAAGCCAACGAGAAGATCCGGAGACTACTCTTCTTGTCGCATCGTAGTGGAACAATAAGGGAGGATGTTCGACAGTCAAGCGAGAGGGGAATGAATGAGAATCGTAGCGTTTGACGTGCGTCCGGACGAGCGGGACGAGTTCTCCCGCCAGGCCACCCGGCCCGAGGTGGACGAGCTCGTGTGCTGCGAGCGTCCCCTTACCGCCGAGAACGCCGACGCCGTGGAGGGCTTCGACGCGGCGCTCGTGCTGGGCATGGTGCGCTACGACGAGGCGCTTCTCGGGGCCCTTGCCGCACGCGGCCTGCGCGCGCTGGTCACGCGCACCATCGGCACGGACCACATAGACCTCGCCGCCGCGCGGCGCCTGGGCATTGACGTCGCCAACTCCAGCTACGCGCCGGACAGCGTGGCCGACTTCACGCTCATGCTCATGCTCGTGGCGCTGCGTCGCTACAAGCCGGCCGTCTACCGCCAGAACGTCAACGACTTCTCGCTCACGGGCCTCATGGGACGCACGCTCTCGTCGCTCACGGTGGGCATCGTGGGGACGGGCGCCATCGGGTGCGCCGTGGCGCGCCGGCTGGCCGGCTTCGGTGCCACGATCCTTGCCTGCGGCCATCACCAGAGCGACGAGGTGCGCGCGCTCGGCACCTACGTCCCGCTTGACGAGCTCTACGCGCGCTCCGACGTCATCACCTTCCACGTGCCCTCAACGCCCGAGAACCACCACATGGTCCGCGACGAGACGCTCGCGCTCATGCGCGACGGCGTGGTCCTCGTCAACACGGCCCGGGCGAGCCTCATGGACGTGGGCGCGCTCGTGCGCGGCATCGAGTCCGGCAAGATCGGCGCGCTCGCCATGGACGTCTTCGAGGGCGAGGACCAGATCTACCACGAGTCGCGCATCAACGACATCATCTCCAACCGTGACATGGCCTACCTGCGTCAGTTTCCCAACACGGTGCTCACGCAGCACATGGCGTTCTACACGCAGCAGGCCGTGGACGAGATGGTCGCCCACGCCGTCGATGCCGCCGTCGGGCTCGTCGGCCGGGATTCGGCGGGGGAGTGAGCGGCTTCGGGGCGCGACGCGGCACGCACGCGTGCTAGGATAGGCCCCATGCCGAGCTGGAACATACATATCGCGCACGTCGAGCGTCTCCTTCGCGACGAGGGCGCCGAGGCCCTAGGCATCCGTGACGTCAACGCGTTTCTCTTCGGCAACCTCGTGCCGGACGTCTACGTGGGCTACATGGTGCCCGACGCCACGGCGCGCATCGACTACAAGCTCACGCACCTGGCCCTGCGCGAGCACATACCGCTGCCCCGCCACGACCTCTTCTGGCAGTTCTACGTCGCGCGCCGGGAGCGCGTCTCGGACGTGACGCTCGGGGCGTGGGCCCACCTCGTGGCCGACCACGTCTACAACGCGCGCACCCGCACCCACCTCGACCGCATCGGCATGCCGCCCGGCGAGCCCGCGCGCATCGGCAAGCAGTCGGACTTCGCGCTCTTCGGCCGCACGCTCGACATCTCGCTCAAGCCCCGTGTGGACGAGGCGCTTCTCGCTCAGTGCGCGGAGTTTTCCCCGTATTCCGTCGCGGAGGCTGACGTGCGGTCTGCGGTGGGGGTGGCGTCGGCCATGGTCGACGAGAACCGAGCCCGACACGTGAGGGGCACGCCAGCCTACCAGCTGCTCAGCGCGGAGTTCTTCGAGGCCGCGCGCCTGGAGGCGCATGAGACCATCGCGCGCGGGCTCAGGCGCCGCGCCGCGGGCCTGTAGGGCCCGTCCTTGAGAGGAGCAGGAAATGAGCTGGTACGAGCCTTCGTTTGTCTATCAGGTCTACCCGTTGGGCCTCTGCGGCGCCCCGCACGAGAATGATGGCGTGCTGGAGCATCGCATTCTCAAGCTCGTGGATGACGGCTGGATCGAGCACGCTGCCAGGCTCGGGGCCACGTGCCTGCTGCTCAACCCGGTCTTCGAGTCGGACGCCCATGGCTATGACACGCGCGACTACACCAAGGTGGACTGTCGTCTCGGCACCAACGAGGACCTGCGCACGGTGGTGGACGCCGCCCATGCCGCAGGCATGAGGGTCCTGCTGGACGGCGTGTTCAACCACGTGGGGCGCGGCTTCTGGGCGCTGGCCGACGTGCGCGAGCGTCGTGGCGAGAGCCCCTACGCCGACTGGTTCGAGATCGACTGGAACGGCAACAACGAGTGGGATGACGGCTTCTCCTACACCTGCTGGGAGGGGGTCCCCTATCTCGTGAAGCTCAATCACTGGAGCCAGGGCCTGAACGACTACCTGGCCGACGTCATCCGCGGCTGGGTGCGCGAGTTTGACGTGGACGGCCTGCGCCTCGACGTTGCCTACTGCCTTGACCAGGGGTTCCTCCGGTTCCTGCGCAACCTCGCCAACCAGATCGGCGCCGAGCGCGGCGACACGTTCGTGCTGGTGGGCGAGACCATGTTCGGCGACTACAACCAGTGGATGGGTGAGGACCTCTGCGACTCGGTGACCAACTACGAGGTCTACAAGGGGCTGTGGTCGTCGATGAACTCGGCCAACATGCACGAGATCGCCTATGCGCTGGAGCGTCAGAGCGGAAGCCATCCCTGGGACCTCTACACCGGCCGCCACCTCCTCGACTTCGTGGACAACCACGACGTCCCGCGCATTGCCACCAGGCTCGACGACAGGCGCCAGCTCGTGCCGCTCTACGGGCTGCTCTTCGGCATGTGCGGCGTCCCGAGCGTCTACTACGGCAGCGAGTGGGGCATCGAGGGAGAGCAGCGCTTCGGGGACCACGAGATCCGCCCCGCGCTCGACGCGCCGGAGTGGAACGGGCTCACGGACTGGATCCGCGCGCTCGCGAGGGCGCGGGCGGCGAGCCCGGCGCTCGTCTGGGGCGACTACACGCAGCTCCAGTGCCAGCCGCTGCAGCTCGTGTTCCAGCGCACCTATGCGGGCGGGGAGCACGGCGAGGCCCAGCGCGTGATCGTGGCCGTCAACGCTGCGAGCGAGCCGGCCACCGTGCACTTCGACGCCCAGTGCGGGCGCGCGGTCGACCTCATCACCGGTGAGGGGCACGACTTCGGGGGCGGCTCGGAGCTGCCCGCGCTCACGGCACGCTACTGGCTCTGCGAGCGGTAGTCTCGCGAGGCGCGCTCCGTCAGCCGTGCAAGCCTGCAGGTTCCGGTCACTTTTCGGCTCGAAACCGTCCGCAACCTGCATGTGGCGCCAGCGAAAGGCCCCGGGGCTCCTGAGAGAAGCTTCGCGAAGCGCGCCTCTCGAAGGAACCTCGGGGCCCATCCGTGCGAACGGGCAGCCCGTCCTACTGGATCTGCGCCACCATCGCCATGTTGGTCGAGGTGGTGTAGTCACCCAGCCGCGGCGAGGTCTGCGGGTCGCCGGCGGTGATGACCACGATGTCACCGGACTCCACGAGGCCGTTCTCGCGCGCCACGGTCAGCGCGTTGTAGAGCGTGGCCGAGAGCGATCCCTGCTCGGTGGTGCGGTAGGCGTAGACGCCCCAGTAGAAGCAGGTGCGGCGAATGGTCTCCAGGCTCGGGGACATCGCGAAGAGCGGCATCTTGGGCCTGAAGGTGGAGATGAGACGGGCGGAGCGGCCGGAGTGCGTGGGCGCGAGGATGCACACGGCGTTCACGCGGTCGGCCATGTCGAGGGCGGCGAAGCCGGTGGCGCCGTTGACGTTCTTCACGCCGCCGCGGTCGTAGTACTCCTTGCGCTCGGGCAGGTACTTCTCCGTCTCCTTGCAGATCTCGGACATGGTGCGCACGGCGTCGATCGGGTACTTGCCGGCAGCGGTCTCGCCGGAGAGCATGACGCAGTCGGTGCCGTCGTAGATGGCGTTGGCCACGTCGGTGATCTCGGCGCGCGTCGGGCGCGGGTTGCGCTGCATGGAGTCGAGCATCTGCGTGGCCGTGATGACCGGCTTGTAGTGGTTGTTGCACTTCTTGATGATGGTCTTCTGGATGTGCGGCACCTCGGCGGCCGGCACCTCCACGCCGAGGTCGCCGCGCGCGACCATGATGCCGTCGGCGGCATCGAGGATCTCGTCGAAGTTCTTGACGCCCAGCGCGCTCTCGATCTTGGGGAAGATCTGGACGTTGGGAGTGCCCATCTCCACGCAGATCTTGCGGATCTCGTTCACGGCGGCGCCGTCGCGGATGAACGAGGCCGCGATGGCGTCGATGCCGAGCTCGCAGCCGAACATGATGTCGGCGCGGTCCTGCGCGGTGACGGAGGGAAGCCCGATGTTGACGTTGGGGACGTTCACTCCCTTGTGCTCGCCGAGCTCGCCGCCGTTGATGATCAGGCAGTGCATGTCAGACCCGTCGACGCTCTGCACCTCCAGGCCGATGAGGCCGTCGTCGATGAGGATGACCGAGCCCTTCTCGACCTCGTTGGGGAGGTTCTTGTAGTCGAGCGAGAAGCGCTCGGCGGTGCCGATGACGTCATCGTCCGTGGTGACGACGCAGGTCTTGCCGGTCTCGAGGAGGACCTTCTTGCCGTCCTTGAGAAGACCCGTGCGGACCTCCGGTCCCTTGGTGTCGAGGAGGATGGCCACCGGGATGGACAGCTCGTCGGAGAGCGAGCGGACCTTCTCGATCATCTTCCGGTGGTACTCGTGGCTTCCGTGGGAGAAGTTGAAGCGCGCGACGTTCATGCCGTGGAGGATGAGCTGGCGCAGCACCTCCTCGTCCTCGGTCGCCGGGCCCATGGTGCACACGATCTTGGTCTTCTTCTTGCTAAATGCCATCTGAATCCCTTCTGTATGGCGGTGTTTCAGCGTCCTCCTAGCAGACGACGCTGCGATCGACGAAGTCGGTGCCGTTGGCGAAGGCCTGGGCGTTGTCGAGCGTGACGCGGGCGATCTCGCCAAGCGCCTCGTGGGTGAAGAACGCCTGGTGGCTCGTCATGACGACGTTGGGGAACGAGCACAGGCGCGCGGTCACCGAGTCGATGACCTGGCCGGCGCGGTTCTGGTAGACGTTGGGGCCCTCCTCGTCGTAGACGTCCAGGCCCGCGGCGCCGATCTTGCCGGAGAGGATGCCGCGGATGAGCGCCTGGGTGTCGACGAGGCCGCCGCGGCCGGTGTTCACGAAGATGACGCCGTCCTTCATCTTGGCGATGGACTCGTCGTTGATCATGTGGCGGCTCTCCTCGTTGAGGAAGGCGTGCAGCGAGATGAGGTCGGAGCGGCGGTAGAGCTCGTCGTAGTCGACGTACTCGTCGACCACGTGCTCCTCGTCAACGAGCCGCTGGTTGGGGTAGAGGTCGCTGCCCAGGACCGTCATGCCGAAGCCCTTGCAGATGCGGCAGAGCGCGGCGCCGATGCGCCCGGTGCCGATGATGCCGGCGGTCCTGCCGTACAGCGTCTCGCCCACGAGCCCGTCGAGCGAGAAGTCGTTCTCGCGCACGCGGATGTAGCCCTTCACGATGCGGCGGTTGGCGGCGAGCGCCAGGCCCATCGCGTGCTCGGCGATGGCCTCGGGCGAGTAGGCGGGCACGCGCGTGACCGTGATGCCGAGCTCCTTGGCGACATTCACGTTCACGGCGTCGAAGCCGGCGCAGCGCATGAGGACGAGCTTGACGCCGAAGCCGGCGAGGATCTCGAGGGTCATGGCCCCGGCGTCGGCGTTGACGAAGGCGCAGACGGCGTCGTAGCCGCGGGCGAGCGCGGCGGTCATGGGCGTGAGGTTGGTCTCGGTGAAGTCGACCTTGATGTCAGGGTAGTTGACGAGCTCCCTGGAGAAGGAGTCCTTGTCATAGCTGGCGGTACCGAAGAAGAGAATCTTCATGGTGTGGATGTCCTTTCTTCCTGCGCGCGGATGCGCTGCAGCATCCTGCACTTCCCCAGTCTAGCGTAGGTGAGGCGTTCCGGAAGTTCCGTTTGCCGACAAACCCTTGCCAACATACGCATTCAGTGCAATAGGAGCCTGCCTCTGACCAAGCCGCCCGAGTCGCGCAAGTGATGTGCGGTATCGGGTATCATTCGAATGCTATGTCAGTGCCCCGGCATGGCAGCCTTGGCGAGCCCTTGCCCCTCCTGGGGAATTATGATCGGGCGTCAATCTGTCGGGCGCGTCGTGACCCAGGAGAGGTGAATACAGTTGAGAGAGTATCTGGAGCCCAAGGGGAAGGTCCTCGAGGGCCTGTCCTCCAGTGACGGGGAGGGCCTGAGCTCGCGGGAGGCCGCCGCGCGCTTGGCCGAGCACGGGCCCAACAAGCTTGACGAGGAGGAGAAGACGCCCCTCTGGAGGCGCTTCTTCGAGCAGATGGCCGACCCGATGGTCATCATGCTCATCGTGGCGGCGGCCATCTCCGCCGTCGCCGGGACCATCCAGGGCGAGCCCGAGTGGGCCGACGTCATCATCATCCTGGTGGTCGTCGTCATCAACTCCGTGCTCGGCGTCGTCCAGGAGATCAAGAGCGAGGACGCCCTCGCTGCGCTGCAGGAGATGAGCGCGGCGCAGTCCAAGGTGATCCGCGACGGCCGGCAGGTCGCGCTGCACTCGAGCGAGCTCGTGCCCGGCGACATCGTGATCCTGGAGGCGGGCGACTCCGTGCCGGCCGACTGCCGCATCCTCGAGAGCATGTCCATGAAGGTCGAGGAGGCGGCGCTCACCGGCGAGTCCGTGCCGGTGGAGAAGCACGCCGACGTCATCGAGCTCGCCCCCGGCACCGAGGACGTGCCCCTCGGCGACCGGAAGAACATGTGCTACATGGGCTCCACCGTGGTCTATGGACGTGGCAGGGCCGTGGTGGTGGCCACCGGCATGCAGACCGAGATGGGCAAGATCGCCGGCGCGCTCTCCCAGGCCGCCGACGAGCTCACGCCGCTGCAGCGCAAGCTCAACGAGCTGTCCAAGATCCTCACCATCATGGTGCTGGCCATCTGCGTCATCGTGTTCGCCGTCGACCTCGCCCGTCACTTCTCCGAGCTGTCGAGCGACCCGATGTTCATCCTCGACACGTTCATGGTGGCGGTGTCGCTCGCCGTGGCGGCCATCCCCGAGGGCCTCGTGGCCGTGGTCACGATCGTGCTCTCGATGGGCGTGACCAAGATGGCGCACCGCCAGGCCATCATCAGGAAGCTCTCCGCCGTGGAGACGCTGGGCTGCACGCAGATCATCTGCTCGGACAAGACCGGCACCCTCACCCAGAACAAGATGACGGTCACCGCGCACGAGCTCTGCGGGCCCGAGGGGCTGCACCTGCGCGCCATGGCGCTGTGCTCCGACGCCACCTGGGACGCGCAGGCCGGCCAGGCCGTCGGCGAGCCCACCGAGTGCGCGCTCGTGAACGATGCCGCCAAGGCCGGGCTCTACGAGAACGGCGCGGCCGAGGCCTACCCGCGCGTGGGCGAGGCTCCCTTCGACTCCGGCCGCAAGATGATGTCCGTGGTGGTGCGCACTCCCGAGGGCTCCTTCGAGCAGTACACCAAGGGCGCGCCCGACGTGATCGTGGGGCTCTGCACGCAGGTCATGAACCCCGACGGCTCCGTGGAGCGCCTCACCGACGAGCGCCGCGCCCAGATCGAGGCCGCCAACAAGGCCATGGCCGACCAGGCCCTGCGCGTGCTCGCGAGCGCCGTGCGCACCTATGACGAGATGCCCGCGGGCTTTGATGCCGCGGACCTCGAGCACGACCTCACCTTCGTGGGCCTCTCCGGCATGATCGACCCCGTCCGCCCGGAGGTCACGCAGGCCATCGTCGAGGCGGGGCAGGCGGGCATCCGCCCGGTCATGATCACCGGCGACCACATCGACACGGCCGTCGCCATCGCGCGGGAGCTCGGCATCATCGAGGACCCCTCGCAGGCCATCACCGGCGCCGAGCTCGACAGGATCTCCGACGAGGACTTCCGCGAGGAGGTCACCCGATACAGCGTCTACGCGCGCGTCCAGCCCGAGCACAAGGCCCGGATCGTCGACGCCTGGAAGAGCCGTGGCATGGTCGTCGCCATGACCGGCGACGGCGTGAACGACGCGCCGTCGATCAAGCGCGCCGACATCGGCATCGGGATGGGCATAACCGGCACCGACGTCACCAAGAACGTCGCCGACATGGTCCTCGCCGACGACAACTTCGCCACCATCATCGGTGCCGTCGAGGAGGGGCGGCGCATCTACGACAACATCCGCAAGGTCATCCAGTTCCTGCTCTCCGCCAACATCGCCGAGGTCTTCTCGGTGTTCATCGCCACCATCATCGGCTTCACCATCTTCCAGCCGGTGCAGCTGCTCTGGATCAACCTCATCACCGACTGCTTCCCCGCGCTCGCGCTCGGCATGGAGGAGGCCGAGGGTGACGTCATGCGCCGCAAGCCGCGCAAGGCCTCGGACGGCGTCTTCGCCGACGGCATGGGCCTTGACATCATCGTCCAGGGCATCATCATCACCGTCCTCGTGCTGGCCTCGTTCTTCGCGGGCATGTACTTCCACAACGGGACCATCGACATGGTCGACCTGCTCGACGGCGTGGCCGACCCGGAGGGCGTCACGATGGCGTTCATCACGCTCTCGATGGTCGAGATCTTCCACTCGTTCAACATGCGCAGCCGTCGCGCGTCGCTGTTCTCGATGAGGAGGCAGAACAAGTGGCTGTGGGGCGCCGCCCTGCTCGCCCTGGTGCTCACCGTGGTGGTCGTTGAGTTCGACCCGCTGGCAGAGGTCTTCGGCTTCATGACGCTTCGCCTCGACGCGCTCGCGGTGGCCCTCGCGCTCGCCTTCCTGATCATCCCCCTCATGGAGGTCTACAAGGCGATCATGCGCGCCGTCGAGAGGGACAAGGACTAGAGCTCCCGTTACAGGGGAGGGGTCGCGCGCCCGGTCCGCAGTGCGGGTCGGGCGCGCCCCTGTTCGCACGCGCCTCTCGATGGGTGCGAGGGATATACTTTCCCCGTGACCGGACGAGAGGGGGCCTGTGGCGAGACGTGCTCAGCGAGGCGGTGCGGCGTCGCACAGGCGCCGCTCACAGCGCCGGGAGGCCATCTCGCTGCCGTCCGCGGACTCCCTCGCGGACCTGCCGGCCTTCGAGGACCTGCGCGTCGATGACGCCCAGCGGGCCGCCTTCGACGAGTGCCGCGCCTCCTCGGAGAACGCTGACGAGATGCTGCTCGGCTTCGTGGTGCGCCTGGACCGGGGCTTCCCGCTTGTGGCCGTTGCGGGGGATGCCCTCAGGGCCGAGCACGCCGTCTCCTTCGCCAAGCAGGACGAGGGCCTGCTCCCGGCAGTCGGCGACTGCGTCGCCGTGCGGCGCGCCCCCGGGCATGACATGGGCGTCATCGAGCGCGTCCTGCCGAGGAGGACCTCCTTCGAGCGCTGGCGCGGCCGCAGCCGCGGGGAGAGGCAGGTGCTTGCCGCCAACGTGGACACCATCCTCATCGTGCAGCCGCTCGGTGCCGGCGAGCTCCTGCTGGGCCGCGTGGCCCGCTCGCTCGTGCTGGCCCACGACTGCCGGACGCGGCCCGTCGTGGTGCTCACCAAGGCGGACCGCTGCTCGGAGGAGGTCGTCTCGCGCGAGGTGGGGCGCGTCCGACGGCTCGTGGGGGACGACGTGCGCGTCATCGTGACGTCCTCCGCCACGGGCTCGGGGCTTGACGAGGTCCGCTCCTGCGTGCCTGCCAAGACCTGCGCGATGATCCTCGGGGAGTCGGGGGCGGGCAAGTCCACGCTGCTCAACGCCCTTCTCGGCCATGACGCCCTGGCAACGGGGGAGGTCCGCGAGAGGGACGGTCGCGGACGGCACACCACGGTGGCGCGCGTGATGGTGGCGCTTCCCGGGGCGGGCTGCGTGGCCGATGTGCCGGGCCTGCGCAGCCTTCCGCTCGTGGGGCACGAGCGCGGGCTCGCGCTGGCGTTTCCCGAGGTCGCCGAGGCGGCGCGACTGTGCCGGTTCAGGGACTGCACGCACACCCACGAGCCGGGCTGCGAGGTCCGCGCGCGCCGCGAGGCAGGGGCGCTCCTCGAGGAGCGCCTGGGCTGCTACCTCGCGCTTGCCGAGGAGATGCGCCAGAGCGCCCGCGCCCTCGACCCCGACGTGGCGCTGGGACCCGGTGCTCCCACGCTGCCGCTCTGAGGGAGTCCCGCGCGCCATCTTCACAATCTCTTCGCTTACGAGGGGGCGGGAAACCCTCTAAAGTGAGGTCTCCGCGTGCCTTTGAGCACGAGTGCCAAGAAGGGATTCGATTTCATTGCCACAGAACAAGCGAGAGAGCCTCATCTTTACCGTCATCATGTGCTTCTGTATGGTCCTCGGGATGTCCGTCTACAATGTGGCCCGCACGAACGGCTACTTTGACCTCAGCATCCTTGCTGAGGCGTGGATCGGCTTCCCGCTCGCCTACGTCGTCGCCATGCTCCTCGACACGCTCGTGGCCAGCCACTTTGCCAAGTGGTTCGCGTTCCGCTTCCTGGTGACGCCCGGCAAGAGCTCGAAGCTCGCCATCACGCTGGCCATCAGCATCATGATGGTCTTCCCGATGGTGCTCTTCATGTCGCTCTACGGCGCCTTCGAGGCGGCCTACCACATGGGGGACCTCTCCATCGTCCCCATGGCCTGGCTCACCAACATCCCGTGGAACTTCATCGCGGCCCTGCCGTGGAACCTGATCATCGCCGGGCCCTTCTCGCGCTGGCTCTTCCGCCGCGTCTTCCCCGAGGGCACCGTCCTCGCGGAGCCGCTTCCCTCCAAGGCGTAGCCGTCGCGCGCCACGGGGCACGTGGCCCCGTGGCCTTGGGCGCGCCTATGCGACCTGGTGTCTCCTGAACGAGACCACGGCCACGGGCACCGAGACGATCGTGAGGGCCGCGTAGACCACCACGATGGCTCCCACGAGGTCGAGCACGAGGGGCCCAATGGGATACGAGTTGAGCGCCACGAAGAGGGACGAGAAGTTCGTGAACCCCAGCGGGAAGAGCAGGAGCACACGCTGGAGGATGCCCACCCCGCCGGAGGGGATGACCCCCGTGAGCAGCACGAGCACGACGTCCAGGACGAACACGGAAAGCGTTGAGCTCGCGCGCGAGGACACGGCGAGCGTCAGGCACGCAAAGCCGAGGCACACCAGGTACATGAGGCCGACCGTGACGAGGGCGGCCTGCCCTGCCGAGAGCGGATAGGGGCTGCTGAGGTCGATGTTCTGCACGGGCAGCCAGAACCCGTCCGCGCCGAAGAAGGCGATCGACACCCCCACGATGATCGCGGCCGACAGGGCAAAGAACGCCGTCGAGTACATGAGCGAAGCCACGATCTTGGCGGCGACGAGCCTGGAGCGGCCGTGCCGCGTGGCCAAGATCACGGCATCCGTGCCGGACTGGTACTCGGTGGCGAACATGGGGGCGAGGGTCACGCACACGGCGAGGACCGAGAACGTGAGGAACGCCGCGCAGTCGATGATGTTCGACCACCCTTCCGCGTAGCCGAACTCGAGCGGCTGCTCGACCGAGGCCTGCATGTCCGTCCAGTACGCACGCTCGGCCTCCGAGAACTCCCAGGTGCCGCCCTGCCCGTCGTCGAGGGCGTCCTGCGTCATCTGGGCGACCGCCTCGTACCAGCCCTCGGCCATCTCGGGCGTCACGCGTGCGGCGGTCTGGGCGGGTTCGTCGCCCGTGAGCCTCCAGGGGCTGAGCAGCGTCGTCCAGTAGGGGTTGTAGAACTCATAGATCTCCTCGACGCTGTAGCCCTGCACCATGAGGTCGTAGACGGCAGAGCCCGTCATCTGGGTCACCTCGTCGGGGTCTATCTCCTCAAAGATCGCGTCCTGGTAGCTGGCGAGGTCCGAGGCGATGCGCTCCGGCGTGAGCGTGCCTGCGTGCTCCTCTCGGTTCGCGCGGGCCTGCGCGATGGCGCTCGTTCCCGAGAGCACCTCGCCGTGCGCGTCCGTGGTCATGGTCTGCATCACGTTGAGCGCCATGATCGCGACCAGCATGAGGAGGACGCCCGCGTTTGTCGCCACGGCGACGCGGCGGGTGAGCGCCTTCTTGAGCTCGAAGAGGATGAGGCTAGGCATTGCGTCCTCCCTTGAGGTGGGCGCCGCGGGTCGCATGGGGCTCCGCGTCGCGGAACACGTACAGGTACAGGTCCTCGAGCGTGGGCTCGGCCACGGTGGACCCGGGCACGAGGGGCCTTTCGGAGACGTAGCGGACGAGCGCGGTGCCGTCGCTGAGATAGCGGACGTTGCTCGTCACCATCCGCCCCTCGAGTCGCTCGGCCTCGGCTGCCGGCAGCGACGCCTCCCACACCCTTCCCGCGATCGTGGAGACCAGCTCGGCGGGACTTCCCGAGAGCACGAACGAGCCCCCGCGCATCACGAGGACGCTGTCGGCGATGCTCTCCACGTCGGACACGATGTGGGTGGAGAGCAGGACGACCTTGTCCTGGGCGAACGACGCGATGAGGTTCCTGAACCTGATGCGCTCCTTGGGGTCGAGGCCAGCGGTGGGCTCGTCGAGGACAAGCACCTCGGGGTCGTTGAGGACCGCCTGAGCGATGCCGAGCCGCTGCCTCATGCCCCCGGAGAAGGTCCTGATGCGTCTGTGCTCCTCGCCTGCCAACCCCACACGGTCGAGCAGGGAGAGTGACCTGTCGCGCGCGGCGCCGCGCCCGAGCCCCTTGAGCGCCGCCATGTACTCCATGAAGTCGAGGGCCGTGAACTCCGGGTAGTAGCCGAAGTCCTGCGGGAGGTAGCCGAGAAGCGAGCGATAGGAGTCTCCCATGCGCTCGATCGGGGTGCCGTCGTAGGTGATCTCCCCTGCGCTGGGGCGCAGCACCCCGCACACCATCCTCATGAGCGTGGTCTTGCCCGCTCCGTTGGCCCCGAGGAGCCCGTGGACGCCGGGGGTGAGCGACGCGCTCACCCTGTCGACGGCGATCTTGGGCCCGAACCTCTTGCTCAGTCGGTCAAGCCTGAGTTCCATGGACACACTTCCCTTCCTCATGACTCCGTCTTTCATTCCTGAAACAGCGTGATGCATGCCCTGCCTGCGGCGGTGAAGGCCGACTCGGCGTCGCGCAGCCACGCGCGCGCCTCGAGGGCCGCCAGCGCACCCGCCGCCACGGCGGCGAGCCACCAGACGATCGACGCCGCCTCGTCGAAGGCCTGCGGGACGACGAGGCGCAGGGTGAGGGATGCCGCGCACACCAGCGCCGCGAGGGCCGTCGCCATCGCTGTGGCGTCTGTGCTCGGTGCCCGCCTGGCCGCGAGCAGGCCGCCTGCCGCCGCGAGGAGGTAGGTGGCGCCCATCCGCGCGAGCGTGGCCCAGAGCCCCGCCACGGGCGCGACGAGAGCCGAGGTGACGAGGACGAGCAGGGCGTCGGCGCAACCGAGCAGCACCAGCTTGGCGCAGCCCGCTGCCTGGGCGTTCACGGCGCACGCGGCCTCGAGCTCGGCCATGCCACAGGAGCGGGAGCGCGTGAGCTCGGCGAGCGAGGCAAGCGCGCACGCCGCGCCGAGGGCGCACGCCGCGCTCGCGGCGTGAGGGCCGCTGAGGCGCAGCGCCGCGGCGAGCAGGGGAACGCCCGCGTGAAGCGCCCAGCAGAGGGGCCCCACGCACCGTGCCTGCGTGCGCACGACCGATGCGACGCCTGGCCTGTGCGGTCGGCGCGCCTCTGCCGTGAGCAGCGCCACGAGCGTCGGGGGTGCCGTCTCGGGACCGCCGGCACAGAGCCGCTCGTCGAGCAGCCGGTAGTGCTCCCGGACCCGCTCCTCGAGGCCTCTCTTCTCACGAATGCCCATCGTCATGCTCCCTTCTCCGCACGCCACCTGGCTGGTCGTTGGCTGCCGGCCCCATCCGAGTCCGGAGCGCGTCGAGCGCGCCCGCGAGCGCCCGCGCCGCGGCGAACCTGCTCATGCCGAGGGCGAGCGCCACCTCCGAGACCCTGAGGCCCTGGCCGTAGCGCAGCTCGACAGCCTCCCGCTGCGCGCGCGGCAGCGACGCGAGGGCGGCCCCGAGGTCGACCGACTCGGTCACGTCCTCGGTGCGGCCCCGCTCGTCCGGCACCTCCTCGGGCAGCTCCTGCCAGTCGCCCCCGCGCAGGCGCAGCATGTCCGTGCAGGTGTTCCTCGCGATGGCGATGAGGTAGGCCCGCGGGGACCCAAAGGGGCGGCGTACTGCACCCGCCCTCACGAACCGCAGGAACGTCTCCTGCGCCGCGTCCTGCGCGAGCCCGGCAGGCGCGTGCCTGCGGCAGTACCTGAGCACATCGGCGTAGTGCTCCCGGATCAGGGCCTCCATGTCGGCGTCGTGTGACGGGGCCACCCGCATCACCTCCCTCTGCTCCCAATGACGTGCGGACGGTCCGCCATGAGCGGTCGTCGCCAGATTTCTGGAAATATCCTTGCACGCTTGGGATGGGAGTAAAGACCACCATCATCAAGGCGCTTCTCGGCCTCATAGCCGCAGACGACGGCAGCTCCTGCGTGCTCGGCACGCCGAGCTGGGGCTCGAGGAAAGAAGGGCGGTGAAGGAGATCTCGCGCGGCATGGGCATGAAGCTCGCCCTCACCTGCGCCCTCTCCCACCCATGGGCTCCGCCGCCTACGATGAGCAGAACAACTGGGGACTCTTCCGCTTGACCATGCCGCTCTCGCGGCGTGACGTGGTACTGGGCCGCTATGGGGCCATTGCGACGCTCGGC
>CAZUOD010000008.1:0-25080 GCA_964621975.1 uncultured Atopobium sp. | reverse complement strand
CAGCGCCCCCGACCCGAGCTTCTCGGGCCAGGGGCGCTCCCGTTCGGCAAGGGAACCGCTACTCGGCGAGCCTTCCGCCCACGTAGGTGGCGTTGAGCGAGAGGTCCGCGCCGAGCGAGACGAAGTCCGCCGCGCGGCCGGGCTTGATGAGGCCACAGACGTCGTCGATGCGGGCGGAGCGGGCGGCCACCTCGGTGGCCATGCGGATGGCCTGCTCGGCCGTCACGATCTGCCAGTCGTACACGTTCTTCACGCCCTCGGCGAGCGTGAGGACCGAGCCGGCGATGCTTCCCGTGGTGCCGTCCTCGTTCCTCAGGTAGCACAGCCCGCCCTTCATGACCACGGGCAGCCCGCCTGACATGTAGTCACCCTCAGGCATCCCACCGCAGCCCAGGCAGTCCGTGATGAGGACGGTGTGCCGCCAGCCCTTGGCGTCCACGAGCGCCTTGATGGCGGCCGGGACCACGTGGCGCCCGTCGCAGATGACCTCCGCGTAGGTGAAGGGCGTGGTCATGGCGCACCCGGTCACGCCGGGGTCGCGGTGATGCAGGCCGCGCTGGCCGTTGTAGGTGTGGACGAAGCACGTGGCCCCGGCGTTCACGGCCGCGAGGGACTGGTCGTAGGTGGCGTCGGAGTGGCCGATGCAGGTGACCACGCCCTCGGCGTCGAGCGCGGCGATGTAGTCGAGCGCGCCGTCCCGCTCGGCCGCGAGCGCGCTCTTCACGATGCGCCCTCCCGCCCGCTCCTGCCAGGCAGCGAAGGCCTCATAGGACGGGTCAACGAGGTAGGCCGGGTTCTGGGCGCCCTTGTGCCTCTCGGTGAAGAAGGGGCCCTCGAGGTAGATGCCCGGGACGCGCGCGCCCACGAAGCCCTCGTCGCGCACCTCGACGGCCTCGGCGATGGCCGCGCACTGCTCGCCGATGCGCTCGAGGTCATCGGTGAAGGTGGTGGGGAGCCACGACGTGGTGCCGCGGCGGGCGAGCTCGGCGCTCGAGGCGTTGATGCCCTCGGCGCTGCAGTCCGTGGTGGCATGCCCGAAGAAGCCGTGGATGTGCGTGTCAACGAAGCCCGGGGCGACCCAGGTGCCCGAGAGGTCCAGGACCTCGCCCTCGGGCCTCTCGGTCGTGAAGGTGCCGAAGCGCCCGTCGACCACGGGCAGGTAGCCGGGACCCACCACGGCGCCGGGAAGGACGAAGCGGTCGGCGCGGATGACATAGGTCGTGCTCACAGGTGCCTCCTTCGGCGAGCCTTGGCTCGCTCAGAGAAACGGATGGATGGTGACGCCCTTGACCACACGGTTGACCGTGCCGGTGGGCGACGGCGTGTCCGGCGTGTTGCCCACGCGCACGGAGTTGAGCAGCGAGACCACCTGCGCGACCATCACAAACGGGAGCGCGAGATAGGCCTCGGGCAGCGCCTCCTCCCCGGGGAAGGTGAACGAGTCTCCCCCGAAGGCGGGCTCGACGTCCTGCTGGATGGCCACGGTGCGCTGCGCGATGCCGTCACCGGCGATCTCGTTCAGGATGTCAAGGTCGTACTGACGGGTGTAGGGGTCGTTGCTCACGAAGACGAAGACGAGGGTCCGCTCGTCCACGAACGACTTGGGGCCGTGGCGATAGCCCATCGAGCTGTCCCACGAGGTGGCCACGAGGCCGTGCGCGAGCTCCAGGATCTTGAGCTGGCTCTCCTGCGCGAGCCCGACGAAGGCACCCGATCCCAGGTACGTCACGCGGTCGAAGTCCCCGGCGAGAAATGCCGCGACCTCGCCCTCGCGCGCCACCACGGCCTCGCCCATGCGGGCCGCCGCCTCGACCCAAGCGGCCTTGTCCTCGAGCGGCGCAGCGTCAAAGATGAGCGCCGAGAGCAGCGTCATGCAGCTGTAGGAGCCCGTCATGGCGAAGCCCTTGTCGTTGGCGCGCGGGATGAGCAGGGTCAGCGCCATCGGGTCGTCCGCGGACTCGGTGGCGAGCCGCCCCTCGGGGGCGCACGTGATGTTGAGGAAGCGGACGTCTCTCACGTAGGAGCGCACCACCTCGACGGCCGCGAGCGACTCGGGGCTGTTGCCGGAGCGGGCGAACGAGACGAGCAGCGTGGGCTCGTCGGGATCCAGGAAGTCGCGCGGGGCCGAGACGATGTCCGTGGAGGCCACGGGCCTGAAGTCGTAGAGCGCGGCGTCAGCGGCGTGACGCAGGTAGGGCGCCACCGTGTCGCTCACGTAGTCCGAGGTCCCAGCGCCCGTGAGCACCACCGTGAGGCGACCCTGCCCCATCGAGCGCGCCTCGGCGAGAAATCCCTCCACGGCCTCGAGGTTGTCCCGGTAGATGCCGAGAGTGTCCCGCCAGAGCTCGGGCTGCTGGCGAATCTCGCGGGTGGTGATCTCGGCACCCATCGAGACGAGGGCGTCGACGTCCTTCTCGAACATGGGCATGCTCCTTTCCCCAGGCTCTCGCCTAGTTCCTCATGTGAGTGATCTTGTACTTGAACTGGTCCGCCCGCGCCACGCTGTGGGTGTACTCGATGATCGCGTTCTTGTCGCTGTAGGTGGTGCGGATCACCTTGAGGACCGGTGCGCCCTCGGATATGCCCAAGGTGGGCGCATCGGAGCCGCGCGCGATGCTCGCGTAGAACTCCTCCTCGGCAAGACGGATCTTCACGTGGTAGTCCTGCTCGATGATCTGGTAGAGCGACTTGGCGGCCACGTCCTCCTCCTTGAGCGAGACGAACTGGTTCACCGGGATGTACGTGCGCTCCACCATCATGGGCTCGCCATCTGCCAGGCGCAGACGGTACATGCGGTACACCGGGTCCCCGAGACGCAGGCGCAGGCCCTCCGCCACGTGCTTGCTCGCCTCGCGCACGTCGAACTCCAGGAGCCTCGTCTCGGGCACGCGCCCGAGGCTCCTCATCTGCTCGGTGAAGCTGTAGGAGCCCGTGAGGTCGGTCGTCTGGCGTGAGATGTCAGAGACGAAGGTGCCCTTGCCGTGGCGACGGTCGATGAGGCCAAGGGTCTCGAGCTCCTTGAGCGCGAGGCGCACCGTCGTTCGCGAGAGGCCATAGCGCTCGGAGAGCTCGCGCTCAGAGGGGAGCAGGTCTCCCGGCCCCAGCTCGTTCTCGATCTTCTCGCGGAGAAGGTCAACGAGCTGGTCGTAGAGGGGCTGCTTCCTTGAAACGGTGCCCATGCTGACCTCTTCCTCGTGTGGTGGTCCGATATACCCGGGGCGCGAACCGGACTGCCAGGGCAATCCGACGCACGCACCGACTATACCCGTGCGGAATCAGCTACAGGAAAGAAAGCGGGAGGCGCGCGGAAAGCCCACGCGCCTCCCGAGACACAGGCGTCTGGCTACCAGATTCCGGTCCACCAGGAGATGGCGGGGATCCACTCGCCCAGCGGCAGGGCTCCCAGGATGCCGATGACGAGCAGCAAGACGATGCCCTTGATCGGCGTGAAGTTGCGCTTCGCGAAGAGGAAGTACAGCAGGAGCACGAGCATGAGCGGGACGAGCTGGGGCAGCACGGAGTCGAGGGTCTCCGCCACGGAGTACGAGACCTCGGTCTCGGTGACCGTGGCGTAGGTGACCTGGCTCATGCCGTTGCCCAGGTCCACGATGCCGGTCTCGACGGTGTTGCCGTCGGCGTCGGTGGCCGAGAGGGTGTTGCCGTCAAGGTCGGTCACGGCAAGCGTGCCAGCCTCCGCGGAGTCGGTGTCGACGGCGAGGTCGGCGAAGTTCTCGGCCTCCTCGTTGGACACGACGATCGTGGTCGCGGAGAGGCCGCGCGTGGTGCCGTTGGGGATGGACAGGTTGATCTGGGTGGAGCCCATGGTGACCGTCAGGGCGCCAACGACGAACACGCCGAGGATGGAGGCCGCGCGGGTGAACGCCTGCATGTTCTCGGTCAGCGCGTCGATGGCGGCGGTGCCGACCTTGTACGACCAGTTCATGAGGCCGAAGCGGCAGGCTGCCTGGGCGATGTTGAAGATCAGCAGGAAGATGATCGGAGCGGCTAGGTTGCCCTCGATGGCCATGTTGGACGTGATGCCCGCGGTGATGGGGACGAGGGTCAGCCAGAACAGGGCGTCACCGATGCCGCCGAGCGGCGAGGCCGCGGAGATGCGGACGGCGCGGATGGTCTGGGTGTCGACCTTGTTCTGCTCGAGGGCGAGCACGATGCCCATGACGAAGGTCACCAGGAACGGGTGGGTGTTGATGAAGTCCAGGTTGTGGTACATCGACGCCGCGAGGTCGTTCTTGTTGGTGTGGACCTTCTCGAGGCCGGGGATCATGGCAAAGAGCCATCCGCCGGACTGCATGGTCTCGTAGTTGAACGATGACTGGAGCCAGTAGGAGCGCAGAGCCATGCGGTTCAGCGTCTTCTGGTCAACCTGCGGAGCGGGGGTGAGGTCCTCATACTGCGCCGGGACCTCGAACTCGGTCTTAGATGCCATCGGAGAAGTCACCTCCGTCAGAGAGGGCGCCCTTCAGCTCGGTCTGCTGCTGGAAGTCCCAGAAGGCGATGCCGAAGCCGATGAGGGTGAGGATGAGCAGGGCGGAGTCGGCGATCGCGTCGACACTGACCGCGATCAGGGCGAGGCCGAAGCCCATGAAGAAGAAGCCCCACATGTCGCGGCTCATCATGATCTTGAGCAGGATGGCGAAGCCCACGAACCTCATCATGGTGCCGGCGGCGGAGAGGCCGTTGTTGAGCCACTCGGGGATGGCGTCGACGATCTGCTGGCCGAAGGCCTGGCCGCCGATGAAGAACAGCGTCACGATGAAGGCGAAGAGCAGGCCGAGGATGGCCTCGGAGACGACCGTCCACATGGTGATGCCCTTGGTGTCGGCCTTGACGGCACAGGCACGGAAGAACTCGAGGAGCGGGGCGCGGAGCGTGAAGAAGAGCGTCACGCCATACTGGCCGAGCAGGGCAAACGGAATCGCGAGGGCAACGGCGGCGTTGGCATCGACGTTGTCGAGCGTGCAGGCGAAGATGGTCGCCATGATGCCGCCGATGACCGCGTTGGGGGGCTGCGCACCACCAATCGGCATGTTACCAATGGTCATGAGCTGATAGGTGCCACCAACGACGAGGCCCGTATTGAGGTCGCCGAGGATGGCGCCGACGATGGCACCTGTCACGATGGGCTGGTAGAGCGATTCGAGGAAGTCGTACTGGTCGATCGCTGCGATGAACGTAACGATGAAGATGAGCGCGATCTGAACGACTGAGGTCTCCATCTTAAAGCTCCTCCTTTCGAATGTGCGTCTAGCTTGATGGTTGGTGCGCCCTCACGCCGGCGGGAGCCGCCGGGCGCATCTGGTCGCTTACGAGAAAAGCTTGTTGACGTCCTCGGCCGCCGTACTCGGCACGCGACGAATCTCCAGCTCGACCCCCCTCTCCTGAAGCTCCCTGAAGGCTGCGACATCCTCGTCGTCCACCGCGACCGAAGTGGCGACCTGCCGCTTGCCCTCAGCCATGTGCATGTTCCCGATGTTGACCTTCTTGATGGGCACCCCGCCCTTGACGAGCGTGAGCACATCGCGAGGGTTCTCGGCAATGATGAATATCTTCTGCTTCGGCGACGCCTTCCCGATGATGTCGATGGTGTGCTGAAGCGAGAAGAACCTGGTGGCGACGCCTGTGGGGGCAGCCATCTTCATGAGGTTCTGACGCATCGTGTTGGTCGAGACCTCATCGTTGGCAACGAGGATGAGGTTGGCCCCGATCGTGGAGTTCCACTGGGTGGCAACCTGGCCGTGGATGAGGCGGTTGTCGATGCGCGTGAGGAGGATGTTGGGCTCTGCCATGGATCTGACCTTTCTGTTTCGTTGGCTTCTCCGACGTGATCTCACGGGAGGGCGGCGAGGCTACTTCCCCGGCGTCCGTCCACCCGTGCTGCCATCACCGCCGACCTGCTGGATCGCGTAGCGAGAGACGTCCATGACCGCACCCGAGCGAACCTCCACGGAGACGCGGTCGCCGTTGACGCTCTTGACCTTCCCGAAGATCCCGCCGCCGAAGACGACCTCCTTGCCGGGGGCAAGCTCGGTATGGACCTCCTTGAAGTACGAGCTCTGCTTGCGCATCCTCACGTAGGACCACACGCCGTAGACGATTCCCATGAGCAGCAGGAACGCGGCCAGGACCACCGAGGACGCAAGGACGTTGTCAAGGAAGTCCTCGGGCATCAGATTCCCTCCCCTTCCTCGGGCTCGTCCGCGACGTCGGTCTCGGTGAGCGCATGGTGGCCGATGCCCATGCGGCCGATCTCGACGGCGGTGGCGACGAGCTCGTCCGCCGTGGTCTCGGGAGTGCGCGAGATGACGCACTCGAGCAGCATCGGAAGATTGGTGCCCGTGACGACCTGGACGCCCGGTGTCTGGGCCGACGCCATCATGGCCTGGTTGAAGGGCGTCCCGCCGAGAAGGTCGCAGAAGACGACGACCTCGCCGCACCTCTCGGCCATCTCGGAGATGGCGCCCGCGATCTTGGCGGGATACTCCCCTGCCTCCTCCTCGAGGAAGGTGACGACAGCGAAGTCTGCCTGGGGACCGCCGACCATCTCGAGCGCACCTGCAAGACCCTCGGCGAACGTGCCATGACCCGTGAGAACGCAACCGACCATTCGCGCCCCCTTCCCGTGACCGCACCGCTGCGGCCTCGCATCGATCCTATGGGCACGCCAACTGGTTGTAACCACGTGCCCCGTTCCAACTCTAGCCCACTTCGAGCGCGCTCTCTCCATGATTTCTGCAAATCACAGCAAACATGCCGTTGGAGGCAAAACTGATACCGCTCGCAGAAATTCACCCACAGAGCTTCGCGTTTCAACATTTCTCCACGCTTTCAGGCCGTTTACGACGCTCGGAAAGCCCCGTGACGCCTTGGTTTCTGCGTGTTGGCGCTAACACTCTTTCAGGAACTGGTATACCAGGCTTATACCTTAGAGTCCCTCGAGACCGTCAGCCGGGCAACTTCGCGCCCAGACGCTGCCCGACGCCCTCGCGAGGCCGGCACGACCCCCGGCCGGGGGATAAGATGCAGGGAAACGCCCGCCAGGTCGCACGAAGGAGACGTCATGATCTCGACCGTCACGCTCAACACCTCGATAGACAAGGCCTATCAGCTCGCGTGCCCGTTCGTCGAGGGCACCGTCATGCGCGTGGAGACGTGCATAGACAACGCCGGCGGCAAGGGCCTCAACGCGGCGCGCGCGGTAGCGACCTGCGGCGAGCGCGTGCTCGCCACCGGCTTCGTGGGCGGCAACAACGGCCGGCTGCTCTGCGAGCTCCTGGACGCGGACGGCATCGAGCACGACTTCGTGCACGTGGAGTCCGAGACCCGCTGCTGCGTGAACGTCCTCGACCCCGAGGGCCGCTCGACGGAGTTCCTGGAGCCGGGGCGCCCCGTGAGCGAGACGGACATCTCGGCAATACGCGAGAAGGTCGCGCAGGTGGCTGCGGCCGCCGACGTGGTGACCTTCAACGGCAGCGTGCCCGCGGGCTGCGGCACGGGCATCTACGGCGAGCTCGTGGGCATCGTGCGGGCAGCAGGCAAGCCGGCCATCCTCGACACCTCGGGCGCGCTGCTCGTGGAGAGCCTGGGTGCCCGGCCCTCCATGATCAAGCCCAACGCCGACGAGATCAGCGCGATCCTGGGCCGCCGGCCCGAGTCCCCCGACGAGATCGTGGCGGCGGCGCGCGAGGTCCACGAGGCGTACGGCATCGAGAGGGTCGTGGTGTCGCTCGGCGGCGAGGGCTCGGTGATGGTGTGCGCCGAGGGCGTCTTCCGCGGGCATGCCCCGCGCATCGACGTGGTGAACCCCGTGGGCTCCGGCGACACGATGGTGGGCGCCTTCGCCGTGGCCATGGCGCGCGGCCTCGACGCCGCCGGTCAGCTCGCCTTTGCCATGAGCTGCGCGAGCGCCAACTGCCTCACGGCGAGCACCGGCCACTTCGAGATGCCCGTGGCCGAGGAGCTCCGTGCCGCGACCACGGTCGAGCGCGTGGCGTAGGACGCCGAGGCGCCTCACCCCTGTCGGGCGCTCTCATCCGCCTGGTCGGCGGGGACCAGCGTCAGGCGCGCCACGAACAGCGGGCCCGGCTCCACCCCCACGGAGAGGCGCGCGCCCATGGCCGTCGCGAGCGCGCTCGCGACGGAGAGGCCAAGCCCCGCCCCCTGACCCGCGCGCGCCGAGTCGGCCTGGTAGAAGCGGCTCATGAGGCGCTCGGGGTCCAGGGCCTTTGCGTCAGCCTCCGTGAGGGGGTTCTCCACGACGAGCTCGGCGTCCCCGACGAGCACCCGCGGCGCGTCGCAGCCGTGCTCGAGGGCGTTCACCACGAGGTTCTCCACCACGCGCTCGAGCGACCCCTCGTGCGCCAGCACCGCCGCGCCGCCTGAGCCCTCCACCACCGGCTCCCACCCCCGCGCCAGGAACTCCGCATAGTGGGCCGCCATCACGCGGGCCACCACCTCGCCCAGCGAGACCGCCCCGAGCTCCGGCGAGAAGGACGGGTCAGTCGCGCGGGCGTACGAGAGCAGCCCGTCCACCAGCGCGCGCATGGCCCCCAGCCGCTCATCGGCCGAGGCGAGGTAGCCCGCGGCGCGCTCGTCGTCGTCCGTGCGCCGGGCCAGCTGCAGGAAGCCCATCGCCCCGGCAAGCGGCGTGCGCAGGTCGTGGGAGAGCGCGGCCAGCTCCTCGTGGAACCGCGCGTCGAGCTCGCGGCGGGCCAGGTCGCGCTCGCGGTCCTCGTCGAGGTGGTCGTTGATCGCGGCCGCCAGCGCGCGGACCTCCCTGTCCGAGGACGTCACGCGCACGCGCGCCGCCGGGCGCCTCCCGTGGGCGCGCAGGAGCTCGGCCATCGCGGCGAGGTCACGCACGCGGGCGCGCTCCCGGGCCCAGAGCCACGCGAGCGCGCACACCGAGGCGACCAGCGCGACGAGCAGGAGCGCCCCCACCTCACACGACCCTTCTCGCCATCACGAGGCGGCCCATGACGAAGAGTCCCACCAGCCACGCCACGGGCACCGCGTAGGCGCGGACGGCGTCGAGCGGCAGGAGCTGCCCCGTCGACGAGCTGAAGACGACGCTCGCCGAGAGCCCCTCCGTCGGGAGCACCGCGGCCAGGGCGTTCGCGACGGCGGCACCCGCCTCGGCGGGCAGCGCCATCAGGACCAGGACCCCCGCGATCCCGACCAGCCCGACGATCCCCAGCGTCGCGAGCGCGCTCGTGCGGCGCAGGAGCATCCCCGCCACGGCGACGCCCTCGGCGGCCACGAGCACCGAGAGCGTCGCGGCCACGAGGCGGCCCGGGACGTGCATCTCGGGCGATGCCATGATCACGGAGCATCCCGGGAGCGCCGCGGACGCCAGGTCGAGCACGGCCGCCGCCAGGAGCAGGGCGAGCGTCACCACGGCCACCGCGCCGAGACGCCCGACCACATAGCCCGCGCGCCCCCGCTCGACGGCGCAGGCGCCGCGCAGCGCGCTGTCCTGGTGGTCGGCGGCGACGATGCCCGCCGCGGCGAGGAGGATCGCGAACAGCAGCAGATGCTCGCGAAAGAGCGAGTCCTGCAGGCCGTAGCTCCCCCCTTGGCTCACGAAGTAGATCATCCAGAGCTTGTTGAGCACGACGAGCGCGAGCGCGCCCCAGACAGAGACGTTCCTCACGAGCACGTAGAGCGTCGCACGGAACTGACGGGCAACACCAGACATGTCCTCACCTCACACGGATCGACGTGCCCACAGGCGCCGGGAGAGCGCGTGGGCAAGGGCCAGCCACAGGACAGGGACGGCGAGCGCGGCAAGCGAGGGCGCGGCGGACGCGTCCGTGAAGGCCTGCGCGCATGAGAGGGGCAACAGCCGGCAGAGCGTGTCGAAGAGGCCCGCGAGCGGCCGGTCCGGCAACGCTAGGCCCTGCAGGCACTGGAACGCGAGAAACTCGAGCATGCCCAAAAGGAAGCAGCCCATGAGCCCCTGGGCCACACCGCCGTCCACGGCCCAGCACACGAGCTGCGCGATCTCTGCGTAGGCCGCAAGGAGCAGGAACGCGCCCAGGGCCCGCAGCGCGTCGTCTGCCGAGAGGGTCACCGGGGCCGGGTCGCCCGCGGCCCACGCCGTCGCGACCCCCGGAAGGAGCAGCGCCGCGGCTGTGTAGGCGCCGAGGGCCACGCTCACCCCGAGCGCCCGCGCGAAGCGTGAGTCGACATAGCCCCCTCGACCGCGCTCCGCGGCGCACGCCATCCTGACGCCGCCGACGAGGTCGTCCGAGGCAAGGCCCAGCACGACCACCATGACGAGCATGAGCGTCGAGTCATGGAGCAGCGCCTCGGCGAGGGACAGGTCGGCCATCTGCGCGATCCCGAGGGACAGGACCGAGGCCACGCCCGCCGACGTCGCGGCCTGGGAGGTCACGCCGAGCACGACGCCCGCGACGCCGCAGAGCGCCGGGACGATGGCCGCCAGAATTGCCCAAGGGCTGCGGGAGAGCACGTAGAGGGACGCCCGAAGCTGGTTTCCCATGAGGGTCGCCTCCCCTCGTCACTCGACGCGGCCGCCGGGGCGGCCGTCGATCATGCGGACGAGCTCCCGCTCGACGTCGGGCTCGGAGACGGACAGCTCCGTGACCGCGATGCCCGCCGCAAGCAGGGCCTCCCCAAGGACCCGCTGGTCGGGCAGGCCGCCGTCTCGCCGCGAGACGAGCAGCGCGCCGTCGTCGAGCATGCGCACGGACAGGCCCGGGAGCTTCTCGGCGAGAACCGCCACCGCGCGCTCGGCCTCGACCACGCGCAGGGTGAGGCGCCGTGCCGAGGCCTGGTCGAGCTCGGCCGCCGAGAGGGTGCGCACGAGCCGGCCCGCGCGCATGATCCCGAAGTCCGTGCAGACGCGCTCCAGGTGGGAGATCGTGTGCGAGCTCACGAGCACCGTGACGCCGCGCTCGCGCGAGAGCCGCGCGAGCGTGTCGCGCATGACGCGCGCGCCCGAGGGGTCGACGCCGCTGAATGGCTCGTCGAGGACCAGCACCTCGGGCGAGCCGAGCAGCGCGAGGGCGACGCCGAGCCGCTGGCGCTGCCCGGTCGAGAGGTCGCGCGCGCAGGTGCCCCGCGGCCAGAGGGCGACGCGGGAGCCGTCACCGGCAGTGGCCTCGTCAAGGCCCACGAGCCCGAGCGCCTCCCGGCATGCCGCGCGCGGGTCGGGCAGCCCGAGCACGAGCGCGCGGTTCATGAGGTTCTCGAAGGCGTCGAGCCGAGGGTAGACCGCGGGCGCCTCCACGAGCAGGCCCACGTGCGAGGAGGACTCGCAGGGGCCGAGCTCGCGGCCGAGCACGCAGACCGATCCGGCGTCGCGCCGGATGAGGCCGCAGACGAGCTTCATGAGCGTGGACTTCCCGGCCCCGTTCGCGCCGACCAGGCCGAAGACGGACCCCGCACGCACGCGCAGGTCAACGTTCTGGACGGCGTGCGTGGACCCGAAGGACCTGCTGAGCGAGCGGGTCTCGAGGGCGATCGTCTCCATCGTGCCTCCTGTCTCCCATCACCTGCTGACAGCATAGGCGGCAGGCTTCGAGACAGCTTCAGGAGAGCTACAAGACTTCTACAAGACGGCGCGGCGAGAGGCCCCGGCTCACGTGCCCTCGGGAGCGTCAAGCTTGAAGCCGATGCCCCAGACGGTCCTGATGTAGGAGTCGGTGCCGCTCTCGCGCAGCTTGACGCGCAGGTTGCTCACGTGCGTGGAGATGGTGCGCTCGTCCGAGAGCGCCTCCTCGTCACGGACCCGCTCGAAGAGGTCGCGCTTGGTGAAGACGCGCTCGGGCGCCCCCATGAGGGTGGCGACGAGGTCGAACTCCGTCCGCGTGAGGCGCAGGGGCTCGCCGTCCACGCAGAAGGTGCGCGTCTTCGGGTCGAGCCTCCAGCGGCCGAACGCCAGGGCGCCGCCGTCGCGCCGCGCGTCGCGCTCGCGCAGACGTGCCTCCACGCGAGCGAGCAGCTCGTCGAGGTCGAAGGGCTTCACGAGGTAGTCGCTCGCACCCAGCCGAAGCGCGGTCACACGGTCGCGGACGGCATCCTTGGCCGAGGTCACGAGCACGGGCGCGACCACGCCGGCCTCCCGCAGGCGCCCGATGAGCTCCTCCCCGGGGACGCCCGGCAGCATGAGGTCCAAGATCACGAGGTCGAACGCGGCCTCGCCCGCGCGCTCCGCGCGCAGCAGCGCCTCGGTGCCCGAGAACGCCGGCACGCAGTCATAGCCCTCGCCCCCCAGGAAGGCGCAGACCACCTCGGAGAGGGCGAGGTCGTCCTCCACGACGAGGACGCGGGGCGTGTCGGAGGATGCGACCATGCCGAGAGTATACGACGTGCCCGGGCCGCTCGCGCACTATCGCGTAAACGGCCACTCTCCCGCAGCGAGCGCCTCAATCGCCGCGGCCACGGCGTCGTCCTCGCAGCGGCCGATGTGCCAGCGGGCGGCCGCCGCGGCCTGCGGGGTCGCCCCCGCCACGGCCACCGAGTCGGGGACGGCCCCGAACATGGCGCGGTCATTGTCCGCGTCACCGAAGACCACCACCTCGTCGACCGTGATGCCCAGGCGCTCGCACATCCACGTGACGGCCGCGCCCTTGTTCCAGCCGTGCGGCATGATGTTCGAATAGGTGGGAAGCGCACGGTCGACGTCGAGCTCGGGAACCTCGGCGTTGAGACGCGCCACGAGCCGAGCGGCATCCTGATCGCTCGTGCCCACGAAGACGTTGGCCTTGACCACGGGGCACGCGGGCAGCTCGGAGTCCACGCACCGCTCGGCGTATGAGGAAAAGGACACGGCAAGGTCCTCGCGGCTTCCCTCCACGAGCAGCGGGACGGTGCCGTCAAAGACGAGCAGGCCCGCATGGGGCGTCTCGGCAACGATGTCGCGCACGCGCCCGAGCGCCCCTGTCGGAAGCGTCTTCTCGAGGACCTTCTCGCCGCCCAGGTAGACCTGCAGGCCGTTGGTCGCGAGCGCCGTGGCGCAGCAGGCCGTGTCCCCGCCGAAGAAGCTCGGGATCCACGCATAGCCGCGCCCGCTCGCAGGCCCCACGGCGATGCCGGCGTCAAGGGCAGCGTGAAAGGCGGCCACGGTGCGAGGCGAGACCTCGCGCGCGCCATGAGGCAGGATCGTTCCGTCGATGTCCGTCAGGATGAGTCTCGGTGCCATGGTCCTCCTCCGTTCAGGCGTTCCCGCATATGACCGCACAGCCCACGTCGGCGGCGTCCGCCGAAACGGCCCCGGTGGGGTCTGCGTCTGTGACCACCGCCTCCACGCCCTCGAGCGTCCCAAACCACAGGAGCCCCGGGGCACCCACCTTGCTCCGGTCCATGAGCACGAAGGTGCGGTCGGCACAGGCGAGAAACGCCCGCTTGAGCTCGGCCATGTCCTGGTTGTTGGTCATGAGGCCGCGCCCCGGCATGTAGGAGGTCGGGGTGACGAAGGCCTTGTCGGGATGGAGCAGCTCGAGCGTGCGCAGGGCAAGGGGGCCGGCGGTGTAGCGGTGGCCCTTGCGCAGGCTCCCGCCGAGCGTGATGACGTTCAGGGCGGGCGCGGACCGATCGACGTAGTCGGCGATGGTGAAGTCATCGGTCACCACGGTGACGCCCGTCCGGCCCGAGATGGCCCGCACGAGCTCGAGCGCGGTGGTGCCGGAGTCCACGAGCACCGAGTCCCCGTCCTCGACGAAGGGGGCGGCGAGCCGCGCGATGGCGCGCTTGGCCTCCACGTTCACGTTGACGCGGCGGTCTTGCACGGAGACGGTGAGCGTCTTGGAGAGCGAGACCGCCCCGCCGTGCGTGCGGCGGAGCTTGCCGTCGCGCGCGAGGGCGTCGAGGTCGGCCCGGACCGTCACGCGCGAGACCCCAAAGGCATCCGCGAGCTGCGTCACCTGGACCGACGCCTCATGGTCGAGCATGGCGAGGATCGCGGTGCGCCGCTCCTCGGGCGACGTTGGGGCCATGGCACCTCCCAGGTCGAGTTGTGTGCGAACTGTGTTTCCATTTCTTTCTTTTAGGGAAAGGTATCACATTGTCTCTGCTTTTCTTTGAAAGGGGCCGGGCGTTGCGCGGCTCCCACGGAGCAGCAGGGACGCCGGCACCCTGCGTTTGCTTGCCGTTCTCGCGCGCACTGCGGCCCGCCGGCCCCCGAGACGACCCCGCGCGGCCAGCCATGCGCACGTACAATGGCGCCATCATCAGTCCGTCGAAGGGAGCCCCATGCTCGTCACCACGCAGGAGATGCTGCTCGACGCCCAGGCCGGCCACTACGCCGTCGGCGCCTTCAACGTCGAGAACCTCGAGTTCGTCATGGCCGTTGTGAGGGCCGCCGAGGAGCGCCGCTCCCCCGTCATCATGCAGACCACGCCCGGCACCGTGAAGTACGCGAGCCTGGACTACTTCGCCGCCATGTGCCGCGTGGCCGCCGAGGCCGCGAGCGTGCCGGTGGCCATCCACCTCGACCACGGCGACGGCTTCGACCGCTGCGTCCAGGCCATGCACGCCGGCTACACCTCCGTCATGATCGACGGCTCGCACGTGCCCTTCGAGGACAACGTCGCGCTCACGGCCTCCGTCACCAAGGTCGCCGCGCCGCTCGGCATTCCCGTGGAGGCCGAGCTCGGCAAGGTCGGCGGCAAGGAGGACGACGGCCCGGCCGTGGAGGGCGAGAGCCCCTACACCGACCCGGACGAGGCCGAGGAGTTCGTCGCGCGCACCGGCTGCACGTCGCTCGCCGTGGGCGTGGGCACCGCGCACGGCATCTACCAGGGCACCCCGCACATCGAGCAGGGCGTCCTCAGGCAGATCCGCGACCGCCTGGAGATCCCGCTGGTGCTCCACGGCACCTCTGGCGTGCCCGACGACCAGGTCGCCGAGGCCATCGCGAACGGCATCTGCAAGGTGAACTACGCCACGGAGCTCCGCCAGGCCTTCATGCGCGGCTTCATGGGCTACATGGCGGACAACCCCGAGGCCTTTGACCCCAAGAAGCCCTCGGCACCCGGCATGGACGAGATCGTCGCCATCGTGTCCAGCCACATGGACAACCTCGGCTCCTCCCACAAGGCCTAGCCGAGAGGGCGCATACGACGAGGGCCGGCGAGGGGATGACCCCCGCCGGCCCTTCTCCGTGTGCCGAGACCGCGCGCTACTCGGCGGCGGTGAGCCCCTCGTTCACGAGGGCGGCGATCACCTCAGGGTCGCTCGCCTCCTGGAGGCTGGAGCGGAAGGACTCGTCCATGAGCAGGACGGCCACCTTGGAGAGTAGCTGCAGGTGCGTGGTGCCCGCCTCCGAGGCGGGCGTGAGCAGCGAGATCGCGCAGGTGATGGGCTGGTCGTCCATGGAGTCCCACGTCACGCCCTCCGAGAACTTCACCACGATGATGCCCGAGCTCGTGATGGCGTCGCTCTTGGCGTGGGGGATGGCGAAGCCGCCCATCATGCCCGTGGTGCCCTCCGCCTCGCGGTCCCTGAAGGCCTCGTTCACCGCATCGGCGTCCTGTGCCATGCCGAGCGCCACCGCCTGCTCCGCGAGGAACCTCAGGACCTCGTCGACCGTGGTGGCCTCGCTGCCGAGGATGACGTGGGAGGCTGGGACGAACTCGCTCATCTTGCCGCTCCTAACCCGACGGCCGCGCCGCCGCTCATGCCACGGCGCTCATGCCATGACGTACAGAAGGACCCGCTCAGCATACCACCGCTCGGCCCGTGCCCGAGCCGGGCGGGCACTACCTCCCCACGCCCTCCCGGCGCAGCCGCAGCGCCTCGTAGGCGCAGCCGTACATGGCCGCCTGGTTGCCGAGGCCCGCGGCCTCTATGCGCGCGTCCCTGCAGGTGGCGAGCGCGCGCTCGGCGAAGCGCCGGCGCAGGTCGGGCGCGAAGGTCGCGAAGGCGCCGGCCACGCCACCGCCGATGAGGTAGACCGCCGGGTCGATCACGCTCGAGATCTGCGACATGGCCTCGGCGAGGTACTCGCACATCCGGTCGACGGCGACCTTCGCGCACTCGTCCCCAGAGGCCAGGGCCCTGAAGACGGAGAGGGTGTCCGTGGAGTGCTCGATCTGCACGGGCACGACGTCGCGCCTGTCGCACTCCTCAAGGTACAGCCTCACGATGCCCTTGGCCGACGCGTACTGCTCGAGGCACCCGCGCCGCCCGCAGCCGCAGACAAGGGTCTCGTCCTTGTTGACCGTGAGGTGCCCGATCTCCCCGCCCGCGCCGAAGGCGCCCGCCACGAGGCGGCCGTTGACCACGACGCCGGCACCCACGCCCGTGCCCAGCGCTATGAGCACGTAGCTGGAGACGCCCTGGGCCACGCCCGCCCACATCTCTCCGAGGGCGGCCGCGTTGGCGTCGTTGACGAAGGCGACGGTCGCGCGCGGCAGGACGGCGGTGATGGCCCCGATGAGCCCCTCCGGGTCGAGCTCGATGTTCGCGAGCATGCCCACCGTGCCGTCCTCGGCCACGGGGCCGGGAATGTCGAGCCCGCAGGCTATGACGTCTTCCAGCGACGCGTCATGGGCGGCGAGCACCCGCTTGATGCCCCCCGTGACCACCGTGTAGGCAGCCGCGTCGATCAGCGCCGGCGTGGGGACCTTGCGCTCCTCGAGCAGCTCCCCCGTGGGCGTGAACAGGCCGAGCTTGATGCTCGTCCCGCCGACGTCGATGCCAAGAACCATGTCCATGAAGCCCTCCTCACGCACTGCGCCGCGACGCGCTCTTGTCCCTGGCACAGATAATAGCGAGCTGAAGGGACCGGCATGGGTCTTCGGCGCAAATTGCCCCATCCGGGTCGCATACGGGTAGACTGGGGGCGTTCGCAGCGCCGACGGCGCCTCGAGGGCGGCCCGAGGGCCCCTCCCGCCAGGCGTCGCGGCGGCACCCCCGACCCACGCACGCACCCCAGGAGGGACCATGGCAGAAACGAACCCCGCCCAGATCAACGCCGCGCTCTCCAACCCCCGCGCCGACATGGAGGCGCTCGACCAGCTCGAGCGCACGCTCTTCTCGCTGGGCTACGCCCTGGGCGAGGTGGGCTCGCTCGGCCCCGTGATCGACCCGCCCAAGGCGACCGAGGAGCGGGCCGAGGCCATGGCCGCGCTCTCGCAGATGCGCGTCGAGGCGCTCTGCGACCCCGTCGTCGGGGGCGTGCTCGAGCGGCTCGAGCAGTGCCCCGAGCTGCTGAGCGAGACCCAGAGGGCCCAGGTCAGGGTCCTCGGGCGTGACCGCGCGTCGCTCGTGAACGTGCCGGCCGCCGAGCAGGCGGCCTTCAGCCGCCTCACCGTCGAGGCCAACGACGTCTGGCGCCGTGCCAAGGCCGCGAGCGACTGGGAGAGCTTCGCGCCCTACCTCGACCGCATCGTCGAGGCGCTGCGCCGCATGGCCTCCTCGAAGGACCCCGACAAGGACCCCTACGACGTCTGGCTCGACGAGTACGAGAGGGGCACCGACCGCGCCTTCTACGACAGCTTCTTCTCGCAGGTCAAGGACTGCGTGGTGCCGCTTCTGGCCGCGTGCTCGGCGAGCAGCCACAAGCCGAGCGACGCCTGCGTGCGGGGGACCTTCGACGCCGAGCGCCAGTGGGCCCTCGCGCGCGACCTCATGGAGCTCGAGGGCGTGGACCTCGACGCCCTGTGGCTCGGGCGCACCGAGCACCCCTTCACGGGAGGCCCCTCCACGGGCTTTGTCGTCATCGCGAGCCACGTCTATCCCGACAACGTGCTCTCGAACGTCTTCTCCATGCTCCACGAGGGCGGGCACGCCCTCTACGAGCAGAACGTCGACCCGGCGTATCGCCTCACCTCGCTTCGGGGTGGCACGTCGATGGGCATGCACGAGGCCCAGTCGCGCTTCTTCGAGAACCTCGTGGGGCGCTCGGAGGCGTTTGCCGGCCCGCTGCTCGCCGCGCTCGAGCGCCGCTTCCCGGGGCGCTTCTCGCGGGTGACGCCCCACCAGCTCTACCTCGCCGAGAACCTCGCGACCCCCGGGCTCATACGCACCGAGGCCGACGAGCTCACCTACCCCCTGCATGTCATCGTGCGCTACGAGATAGAGCAGCTGCTCTTCTCGGGCGAGGCCACGGCGGCCGACGTGCCCGGCCTCTGGGCCGACCGCTACCAGCGCTACCTCGGCGTCACGGTGCCCGACGACGCGCACGGGGCGCTGCAGGACACCCACTGGTCGGACGGCAGCCTCGGCTACTTCCCCACCTACGCGCTCGGCTCCGCCTTCGGCGCGCAGCTCAAGGCCACCATGGTCTCCGAGGGGATGGACTTCGACGCCGTCTGCGCCTCCGGTGACCTCGCGCCCGTCCGCGAGTGGCTGCGCGAGCGCATCTGGCGCTGGGGGCGCGCCAAGGACTCCGGCGAGCTCATCGAGGGGGCCTGCGGGGAGCCCTTCTCGGCGTCTCACTACACGAGCTACCTCACCGAGAAGTTCTCGGCGCTCTACCGGCTGTAGGCGCGCGATGAGGGCGCTTGTCCAGCGCGTGGAGTGCGCGCAGGTCGAGGTTGAGGGCGAGGTCGTGGGCAGCTGCGGTCCGGGCTTCCTCGTGCTTCTGGGCGTGGCACCGGGAGACGACGAGGCCCTGACGGAGCGGCTGTGGCGCAAGGTGGCCGCGCTGCGCATCTGCGCCGACGAGCGGGGCCTCACCAACCGCTCGCTCGTGGACACCGCAGGCTCGCTTCTGGTGGTGAGCCAGTTCACGCTCTACGCGGACGCGCGGCGCGGCAACCGGCCCTCGTTCACGGGCGCCGCCAAGCCCGAGCTCGCCGAGCGCCTCTACGAGCTGTTCTGCTCGCTCGCAGAGGCCGACCTCGGGACCGGGCGCGTGGGGCGCGGGCGCTTCGGGGCGCAGATGCGCGTGAGCCTCGTGAACGACGGCCCGTTCACGGTGCTGCTGGACACCGACGAGCTGGGCTGGGGACGCCCCCGCTGACGGACGCCGCAGGCCTCGTCAGCCGAGGGCCCCTTCCGGCCCCTCTTCGGGCAGGTGCGAGGCGATGAGGGTCATGTCACCGGTCATGAGGAGCTCGCCGCACCCGGCGGGGGCGATGAGGTGCATGCCGCGCGAGACCTCGTGCGTGACGCCGGCCGAGGCGGCCCGCACGGTCCCTGAGCCCTCGATCACGCTCAGGCACAGGAAGGGCCACGGCTGCGCCAGGGTCCTCTCGCCCGCAACGCTCACCCGCCCCACCACGAAGTTGGGGCACTCCATGAGCCTCGTCACGCCGTCCGTCTCGGGCGCGTCCACCCTGCCCGACTCAGGCGCGGCCATGCCGAAGTCAACCACGTCGAGGCACTGCTCGAGGTGCAGCTCGCGGGTCGTGCCGTCAGCCTGGACGCGGTCGTAGTCGTAGACGCGGTAGGTGACGTCCGAGGACTGCTGGGTCTCGAGCACCATCGTGCCGCCCTCGATGGCGTGCACGCACCCGGGCTCGATGCGGAAGAAGTCGCCGGGGTTGCAGGGCACCTCGTTGAGAAGGTCCTCCCAGCGGCCCTCCCCCACCATCCGGGAGAACTCCTCGCGGTCCCGGGCTCGCTGGCCGATGACGATCCTGGTCCCGGGCTCGGCCCCCAGCACGTACCAGCACTCGCGCTTCCCGAGCGAGCCGCCCTCGTGCTCCGCGGCGTAGGCGTCATCGGGGTGCACCTGCACCGAGAGGCTCTCACGCGCGTCGATGATCTTGACGAGGAGCGGGAAGCGGTCCCCCTCGACGTCGCCGAACAGCTCGCGATGCCCGTCCCAGAGCTCGGAGAGGGTGCTGCCCTCCCAGGCGCCCGAGGCGACGACGCAGTCGCCGTTGGGGTGGGCGCTTATCGCCCAGCACTCGCCGATGGGCCCGTCGGGTATCTCGTAGCCGAAGTCGGTGGACAGCCGCCGACCGCCCCAGATCTTCTCGTGGAAGATGGGCGCGGGAAAGATCAGGTCACGCGTGATGTCAGGCATCGCTTCCCCATTTCTCTCGTGACTCGCCGCGCGGGCGGTGACCCCGCCCGTCGCTCGGCACAGTAGCGTACCTGAAAGGAGCCTCGGGCGGGAGGTCGCGAGCGTTCGGCGCGCGGCTAGCCCTCACGGGCCGCCGGGCATCCCAGCGCCTCGATGCCGGCGCTGATGAACTCCCTCATCTCCTGCGCGTGACGGCAGGCCTCCTCGAGGGAGCCGTCGTACGCGAGGATTCCCATGAGGGAGGAGAGCACCGCTCTGGCGAGAAGGCCCACGGCAAACTCGTCCCAGCTCCCGCAGGCCTCCGTGCCCACACGCAGGTAGCCCCCGATCCCCTCGGCTATGATCTGCGCAAGCTCGTCGAAGATGTCGCGCATCACGGAGCAGCCGCTGTTGCTCATCATGACGGCCCGCACGTCATCTCGCTCGTAGCACAGCTCGAGGAAGTCCCGCACCGAGCCGGGGACGCCCTCTGCCTCCCCGTCCTGCCCGACGTCCTCGCCCAGCAGCAGGCATCGGGGGGCGGCGGCATCCGACAGCAGGGCCCTCAGCGGATCGACGAGAGGGGCGACCACGGTCCTGAACAGGTCCTCCTTGCTATCGAAGAGAAAGTAGAGCGCGCCTGTGGTCACGCCCGCCGCGGCGCAGACCTGTCGGAGCGAGGCGCCGTCGTAGCCCCGTTGCGCAAACTCGCTCGTGGCGACGGCGACCAGCCGCTGCCTCGTGTCAGTCGTCTCGGGCTGTGAGCTCGACGCCATGACAGCCCCCGTTTCCGACAAGCCCCGTGCGCGCCAGCGAACTGCATCCCCTTCGCAGATTATGGCAAATCGCCGGTCCCCCCGGCTTTAAGAATCGGCACCGTCCGGGGCCGCGCCTAGAGCGTGAGCACGAGCTCGCAGGAATCGGGGTCGAAGGCCTCACCCAGGCGCTCGGCGCAAAAGTCCACGCACCACTGCCGCGAGAAGTCCGAGCACCCCTCGCTGCCACGGATCCCGTTGCCCTGGGCGAGCTCCTCGGTGTAGTCGGCCAAGCGGTAGGTGGTGAGCCCCGTCTCCCCGGCCTTGTTGGTGACCACGGGCGTGAGCCGGCACTCGCTCACGCGCGCGGCGCCCGTCGAGAAGGACAGCGTCACCCGGGCGATCCCGCCGACCATGGTGTCCTTCCTCTCCTGCCCCGAGACGAAGTTGCCCACCGACCAGAAGACCGGCACGTCCCGCCCGTCCGCGCTCTGGATGACCTCGATCGGCTGCACGACGTGCGGGTGGTCGCCGAGGATGGCGTCCACGCCGGCGTCCGCGAGGACCTGCGCCCAGCGCAGCTGCTCCTCGTCAGGCGCGGCCGCATACTCCGTCCCCCAGTGCGGGCAGGCGATGATCGCCTCGGCCCCCGCCTCGCGGGCGAGCGAGACGTCCTCGGCGATTCGCTCCTCGCCGATCATCCGCACCGCCCAGGGCTCGGGCAGCTCGATGCCGTTGGTGCCGGTCGCGTAGTTCAGGATGGCGACCCGGTGACCCGCGCGCTCGAGCACCGGCACGACGTCGAACTCCTCCTCGCTGTCGGCGATGCCCGTGACCGCCACCTCGGGATGGTTCGCGCGCCAGTACGCGAGCTCGGACCCAATGCCCGTCAGGCCCTTGTCGAGCGCGTGGTTGTTGGCGTGGAGGACGACGTCGAAGCCCGCCTGCGCCTCGGCGTCGCAGATCTCCTGCGGCCCGTTGAAGGTGGGGTAGCCCGAGAGCCCCAGCTCATCGCCGCCGAGGATGGTCTCCTGGTTGACGAGGGCGATGTCGGCCTCGGCGATGTCGGCGAGCACCTGCTCGAAGAGGTGGGCGTAGTCGCGCGTGCCGTCATCGCGCTCGCCGCTCTGCCACACGCTCGGGTGCACGAGGACGTCCCCCACCATGAGGACGCTCACCTCAGAGGAGCCCTCCTCAGAGGAGTCCTCCTCGAGCACGCGGTCGAGGACCTGCGGGACGTCCGCCTGGCGCTCCTCGTCGTCCGACGTGCCCGTCGAGCAGCCGCCGAGCGCCATCGCGCCAAGGGCCAGTGCCGAGAGCAGCTCGCGGCGCGTGAGGGCACGCCCCCTTCGTGCGCCCATCCTACCTCCTGTCCGACCTGCGCCCGCAGGGCGGGCGACGCGAAGGCCTAGAAGTCCGCGTTGCCCACGGTGCGCGGGTGCGGGATGACGTCCCTGATGTTGTCCACGCCGGTGAGGTACATCACCAGGCGCTCGAAGCCCAGACCAAAGCCCGCGTGCCGGCAGCCGCCGTAGCGGCGCAGGTCAAGGTAGTGGCGGTACTGCTCGCTCTCCATGCCGAGCTCGGCGATGCGCCGCTCGAGCACGTCGAGGCGCTCCTCGCGCTGCGAGCCGCCCACGATCTCGCCGATGCCGGGCACGAGGCAGTCGGCGGCGGCCACGGTCCTCCCGTCGTCGTTCAGGCGCATGTAGAAGGCCTTTATCGCCGCCGGGTAGTCGGTCACGAAGACCGGGCGGCGGAAGTGCTCCTCGGTGAGGTAGCGCTCGTGCTCGGTCTGCAGGTCGCACCCCCACTCCACGGGGTACTCGAAGACGTGGCCGGCCGCCACGGCACCCTGCAGGACCTCGATGGCCTCGGTGTAGGTGATGCGGGCGAAGTCAGAGGTGACGACATGCGTGAGCCGCTCGACGAGGCCCTTGTCCACGAACCTGTTGAAGAAGTCCATCTCGTCGGGGCAGCGCTCCATCACGGTGGAGATCACATGCTTGAGCATGGCCTCGGCACAGTCCATGTCACCCGCGAGGTCGCAGAAGGCCATCTCGGGCTCCACCATCCAGAACTCGGCGGCGTGCCGGCGCGTGTTGGAGTTCTCGGCACGGAACGTGGGGCCGAAGGTGTAGACGTCGCCGAAGGACAGGGCGAAGTTCTCGGCCTGGAGCTGGCCCGAGACGGTGAGGTTGGCGGCATGGCCGAAGAAGTCCTGGGACCAGTCGATGTGGCCGTCCTCGGTGCGCGGGGGGTTCTCCATGTCAAGCGTGGTCACACGGAACATCTCGCCGGCGCCCTCGGCGTCCGAGGTGGTGATGATGGGGGTGTTCACGTAGACGAAGCCGCGCTCCTGGAAGAAGTCGTGGATCGCGAAGGCGGCGACGGAGCGCACGCGAAAGACCGCCCGGAACAGGTTGGTGCGGCTGCGCAGGTGCTGGTGGGTGCGCAGGAACTCGCGGGTCTGGCGCTTCTTCTGCATGGGGTAGTCAGGCGCGGAGGGACCCTCCACGCAGATGGTGGCCGCCTGCAGCTCGAAGGGCTGCGGGCGCTCGGGCGTGAGCACGAGCGTGCCGGTGACGACAAGCGCCGAGCCCACGCCGGTGGCGGCGATCTCGTCGTAGTTGGCGAGGCCCTCGCGGTTCATGACCACCTGCAGGTCCTTGAAGCAGCTGCCGTCGTTGAGCATGACGAAGCCGAAGTTCTTCATGTCGCGGACCGAGCGGACCCAGCCGGCGACGGTCACGGTGGTGCCGCCGAGTCGCTCCGCGTCGACAAAGAGCTGCGAGATGTGCGCGCGTTCCACGGGTTCTCCTTTGGGGGTATGTCTCATCGTGCGCACTACTCTAGCGCAAGTGGACGACAGCAAACCGCCTGGCGAACGGGCGACAAGCGGCTAGAATCGTGGGGACGAAAGCTTTGGCGCGGCGCGGCCGCCGAGAGGAGACAACGTGGAAGCCTACAAGCGCGAGTTCATCGACTTCATGGTGGAGTCCGGCGTCCTCAAGTTCGGGGACTTCACGCTCAAGAGCGGCCGGAGGTCGCCATTCTTCATGAACGCGGGGGCCTACGTCACGGGAAGCCAGCTCAAGTGCCTCGGCGAGTACTACGCCCACGCCATCCACGACAGCTTCGGCCTTGACTTCGACGTGCTCTTCGGGCCGGCGTACAAGGGGATCCCGCTTGCCGTGACCTGCGCCATCGCCCTGAGCGAGCTCTACGGCAAGGAGGTCCGCTACTGCGCCGATCGCAAGGAGGCCAAGGACCACGGTGCCGACAAGGGCGGCCTTCTCGGCACCGCGCTCGCCGACGGCGACCGCGTGGTCATGATCGAGGACGTGACGACCTCGGGCAAGTCCATCGACGAGACCTACCCCAAGGTGACGGGTGCCGCCGACGTCGAGGTGAGGGGGCTCATCGTGAGCCTCGACCGCATGGAGGTCGGCAAGGGGGGAACGGTCACGGCCCAGCAGGAGATCCAGGAGCGCTATGGCTTTCCCGTGGCGAGCATCGTCACCATGGCAGACGTCGTGGAGGCACTTGACGGCACCGTCATCACGCCCGAGCTGCGCGCCGCCATCGACGCCTACTACGAGCGCTACGGCGTGAGGTAGCGCGCCCTCCCCACAACCCCACGCTTTCCTGCGCGGCCATCTACCTGCAAAAACTCGAAGAGTCTCAGGTAGATGGCCGTATCTTTGTGCGCAAGAATCAGGGAGGTTGCAGCAGGGCGGGACGCGCTACAGCCGCCCCACGAGCTCGCTGATGCCCTTGCGCTCGCCGTGCCTGGGAGCGGGACCGCCCTCGGCCGCCGGATAGCCGATCGGGAAGAGCGCCACGAGGTCATATGCCGCCATCTCGGGGAAGGCCTCCTTCAGGGCGGGCGCGTCGAAGTGCCCCACCCACGTGGTGCCAAGCCCCAGGTCCTGCACCTCGAGCATGATGTGCGTCCCCACGATGGTCGCGTCCACATCGGCGAAGTTGCGACCGTCGTACTTGCGCACCCACGCCTCATCCGGCGCCGCGCCGAGGGCCACGATGAGCGGCGCGTCGAAGTGGAAGCGCGTGAGCGGGCGCACCCTCTCGAGCGCCTCCGGGCTCTCGATGACCCACGCGTGCCAGGGCTGGCGGTTCACCGCGGTGGGCGCCGCCACGGCCGCCTCGAGGATCCTCTCGACCTTCTCGGGCTCGACGGGCCGGTCGGTGAACGCGCGGCAGGAGTAGCGCTCGTGCGCGAGCTGCAGGAAATCGGTCATGGTCCTCTCCCTCCTCAAGGGGTGTCCTCTCAGGACGGAGTATATCAGCGCGGCCCCTGGGCACGTCGCACGTTACGACCAGCTCACGCGCACGGTGGGCGCCTCCCCGTTCATGGCGTTG
>CAZUOD010000007.1:0-27142 GCA_964621975.1 uncultured Atopobium sp. | reverse complement strand
AATCACCCCTATGGCGGCGAGGTAGCTGCGCTCGAGGGCGGTCAGCGCTGCGAGCTCGCTGGCCCGACCATCAGGGCACGCTCGCGGCTACTCAAGAGCCATGAGAGGTTACTGCGTCGAGCGGGATTCGATGGCCTCCCAGCTAGGCGTCGCCGACGGTCTCATACGAGCAATGGCCGAGGAGCGTGCCCTCGTCAAGGATCTCCAGCCAGCCTCGATGGGGCGCGATCGCCCCTTCGTCGCGAAGGCGCGCGATGAGTCTGGCCACGCTCACGCGGTTCATGCTCAGAAGCTCGGCCAGCTCCTCCTGGGAGAGGTCGATGCGTCGGGCCGGCTCTCCCCTCGACCCCGCGTCAAACGCGAGGAGGCGGATGAGGTTGCAGAGTTTCACGAGCGCTTCGTTGTTGCCCTGATGTGCCGTCTCGAAGATGAGGACGTTGATGTAGCGTGCGTAGTTCTCGAGCATCGCTGCCCCGAGCGCGGGGCTCTGCCCCATGAGGCGGCGAAAGGCGGCATGCGTGAACTCCATCGCCGTAACGGGTGTGATTGCGCTCGTCACGAGCGACAGCTCGAGGGTGAAGCGCGCCTCGTGGCAGCCGGGGAAGACCATTCCGGCGCCATGGAAGTAGACGATCTTCTCCCGGCCGTCCTCGTTGACGAAGGACGTCTTGGCGATGCCCTGCTCGATGTAGTAGATGCGCTCGATGTATTCGCCCGGTCGCCAGAGCTGGCCGCCGCGCTCAAAGCGGCGCTCCACGTGCGGCTGAGCGGCGAGAAGGTCGTGGAAGGGCGAAAAGTCCCCGCGGTAGAGGTAGCGCGGCACGAGCATGGGACCCCCTCTCCGCGCAGTCGTGAGCCTCCCTCATTATAGAGGCCGTCTGCCGTTGCCCCCTGTTCTCTCGTGTCTGGCGAAAGGCAGGATTTGACCGGCGAACGGCCTGCGGGGCCAACGGTCGACGGGACTTTTGCCCTTCTGTAGCCCAGGCTACGGAAGCCTTCGTGCCACCGCGAGAGACTGCTCCCAACGATGTCAGCTCCGCCTTCTGGCGGGCGCGGGGGGGCGAACATGAACTACACCACCTACGGGAATCTGCTCGGGCCGGCGAGCATCGGGTCCATGCGGCTCAGGAACCGTATCTGCATGGCGCCGATGGACTTCAAGTTCTTTAGCGGCGACGCCGAGGACTCCACGCTCACCGAGCAGCACATCAGCGTCTTCGAGCAGCGCGCCAGGGGTGGCGCCGGCCTCATCCTGACCTGCGCCACGCAGGCGGAGCTTGAGGTCATGCCCTATCCGCATGACATGCAGTTCCTCACCATCCATCGTGACGAACGCATCAAGGACTTCACTGCCGCAGCCGACGCGGTGCACGTCTGGGGCGCCAAGATCGGCTGCGAGCTCACTATGGGCTCGGGCCGCTACGTGGACACGCCTGTTCCCGGCGCGCCGCCCGTTGCCCCCTCCGACTGCCAGGCGCAGTACGACCCACGCGTCTTCGTGCGCGCCATGACGCCCGCCGAGATCGCCCACATGATCGAGACCTACGCAAGGGCCGCGGCGCGGCTCAAGCGCGCGGGCTTTGACTGCGTGCTCGTGATGGGGCAGGGCGGCTACCTCATCAACCAGTTCCTCTCGCCGGCGTGGAACCAGCGCACGGACGAATACGGAGGCAGCTTGGAGGGGCGCGCCCGCTTCCTCGTCGAGACACTCGAGGCCGTGCGAGCCGCCTGCGACGCCGACTTTCCCATCATCCTGGGCGTCAACATGGACGACCTGCTGCCCGAAGGCGTGGCGCCGCGTGCCGGCGTGACCGTGGGGGAGCAAGTGGCCACATGCCGCATGCTGGAGGAGCGCGGCCTCGTTGACGCCTACCAGCTGCGCATCGGCAACTACTACGACCAGGAGAGCATCGTGCCCTCCGCCTATCACGACAACACGCCCTATCGCGAGAACTTCGCGCGGTTCAAGGCGGGGGTCGGGAAGCCCTGCATCTTCGAGAACCGCCTGGACGACCCTGCCGAGATGCAGCGCATGCTCGAGAGGAGCGAGGCTGACTTCTTCAGCCTGGGCCGCATGTGGATCGCCAACCCCGACCTCGTCGACCGATGGCAGCACGGAGAGCCCGTGCGGCAGTGCCTGCGCTGCAACCACTGCCTGCACACGCTGTGGCAGGGCAAGCGCGCCAAGTGCGCGATCAACGCGGAGTTTGGCCGCGAGCGAGAGGCGGTGCTGCGCGGGCCGGTGGCGAGTCCCCGCCGCGTGGTGGTGGCAGGCGGAGGGCCCGGTGGCGTCACGGCGGCGCTCGCGGCGGCCCGGCGCGGTCACGAGGTCACGCTTCTGGAGCGCGCGGACGCGGTGGGCGGGCGCATCCCCGAGGTCGCCGCGCCAAGCTATAAGCACCATGACCTGCGCTACCTGGACTTCCTGCGCTCGGAGCTCGCAGCCTCCACGGTGGACGTGCGGCTTGGCGTCGTCGCCACGCCCGAGACGATGGCCGCGCTCGAGCCGGACGCGGCAATCGTCGCAACAGGGGCCACGCCGATCGTGCCGCCGGTCACGGGCATCGACGCCGCGCTCGCAAGTGGCTTCGCGTGCGTGGCCGATGACGTGCTGCTCGGCCGGGTGCTTCCCCAGGGGACGGTGGTCGTGGTCGGCGGCGGACTCGTGGGCGCCGAGACCACGAGCGTGCTCGCAGATGCCGGATGCGTGGTGCACCTCGTGGAAATGCGCGATGACGTGCTGCTTGACGCGAGCTACGTGACGCGTCACGCGCAGCTGCGCACCTTGCGCGAGACGGGCGTGACGACGCACGTCCGCTCGGCGCTCGTGGGCGTATGCGAGAGGGAAGGAGCTCGCTTCGCGGAGATCGAGCGGGCCGGCGTCTGCGAGGCCATCGCCTGTGACGCCGTGGTTCTCGCCGTGGGTTACCGGAACAGCCGCGCGCTTGCCGAGGAGCTGCGTCCCCTCGTGCGCGAGGTGCACGAGATCGGCGACGCGCGCCAAACCCGTACCATCGCTGCGGCGGTGGAGGAAGGCTACGTCATCGGAAGCAGCCTCTAGACCAGGCGGAAGATTCGCACGGTCAGGGGAGACGATAAGAAGGAGGACCCATGAACTACAAGGCAACGGCGGAGGCGATCCTCGCGGAGGTGGGCGGCCCGGACAACGTGGTTGCGGCGACGCACTGCGCCACCCGGCTGCGCCTCACGCTCGCGAGTGAGGAGAGCGTCGACGACGCGGCGGTCAAGGCCGTCGAGGGCGTCATCAACGTCGCACACGGCGGCGGCCAGTACCAGGTAATCATCGGCACCGAGGTGCCCAAGGTCTTTGCTGAGATCCAGCCGCTGCTGGGCGCGAACGGGGGCACCGCGGGCCCCGGGGTGCCGGCAGAGAAGAAGCGCGGCCTCGACCTCGTCTTCGACTTCGTCTCGTCAATCTTCACGCCCATCCTGCCGGCCATCATCGGCGCGGGCCTCATCAAGTCCATCCTGTCGATCGCGCAGCTGCTGGGTGCAGACACTACGAGCTCGACCTACCTCTTCGTCAACGTGATCGGCGATGCCCCGCTCTACTTCCTGCCCATCATGCTCGCGTTCACCGCGTCCAGAAAGCTCGGGTGCAACCAGTTCCTTGCGGTGGTCATCGCCGGCGCGCTCGTCCACCCCAGCTACACTGCGCTCATCACCGATCAGTTCAACATCCACTTCACGGAGTTCCTGGGCATCCCGGTGACGCTTGCCACCTACAGCTCCACCGTCATCCCGGCGCTGCTCATGGTGGGACTGCTCTACTTTGTGGAGAAAGCCTGCGACCGCTGGATTCCCAAGCTCATGCGCTTCTTCTTCAAGCCGGTGGTCTGCATGCTCGTGGTGGGGCTCGGCACGTTCATCGCCCTGGGGCCGCTCGGCTTCATCATCGGAACGGGAATCTGCACGGCCCTCAACACGCTGAGCCACTATGTTCCCTGGCTCGTTCCCACCATTCTCGGCGCCGTGTACCCGCTCATGGTCACCACCGGCATGCACTACGGCGTGGTGCCGTTCATGATGCAGTCCCTCGCCCAGCAGGGCTTTGAGCAGATCTGCTGCGCCGGCAACCTGCCCTCCAACATCGCCCAGGGCGCGGCTGCGCTCGCCGTGGGCCTGCGCACCAAGAGCGCGCGGCTCAAGGAGACGGCCGTCCCCGCCGGCATCACCGCAATTCTCGGCACGACCGAGCCCGCGCTCTTTGGCGTGACGCTGCAGTACAAGAAGGTGCTCGCCTGCGTGATGGCCGGCGGCTGCGTCGGCGGCTTCTACGGCGGAATCATGGGGGTCAAGTGCTATGCGTTCATCTCGCCCGGCCTGCTGTCCATGGCCGCCTTCATCGGTCCCGATGGGTGGGGCAACTTCGTCAACGCCTGCGTCTCGGCGGTAATCGGCTTCGTGGTGACGTTTGTGCTCGTGTGGCTCTGGGGCGCGAAGGACCTGGTCGACGCGCCGGATGGCAAGAAGGGCACGGTCCCTGCGTCCGCCATCTCCGCGCAGGCCGCCCCCGCGGTCACCGCGGCGGAGCTCCTCGCTCCGCTCTCCGGACGCGTCATTCCCATCGCTGAGGTCGCGGACGAGACCTTCGCGAGCAAGATGCTCGGTGACGGCGTGGGCATCGTGCCAGCCGACGGGGAGCTGGTGGCGCCGGCAGATGCCACGGTGAGCATGGTCTTTGAGACCGGTCACGCAATCGGCCTTACGCTTGGCGGCGGCTGCGAGCTGCTGATCCACATTGGCATCGACACCGTGAAGATGGCCGGGAAGGGCTTTTCCCCGCACGTGGAGACCGGCCAGCGGGTGCGTGCCGGAGAGCCCCTGGTGAGCTTTGACGTGGACGCCATCCATGAGGCCGGGTACGACCCCACCACGTGCGTGATCGTGACCGACGGCAGCTGGGGCATCGAGGACGTCGTCATCGGAGACGTGACCCGCGGCAGCCGCCTCATGACGCTCGGAAGGGAGCCCTAGCATGATGGGGGCCAGCGTGACCCAGGCCTTTCTCGATGACTTTCTCTGGGGAGGCGCCATTGCGGCCAACCAGATCGAGGGTGCGGCGTCAGAGGGCGGCAAGGGTCCCAGCACGGCCGACGCGCTTTCGGAGGGTGTCTTCGGACAGGCGCACATTCCGCCCGTGGCGCGCTACCTCAAGCAGGAGGCGTCCGACTTCTATCACCGCTACGAGTCCGACATCGCCCTTCTTGCCGAGGCGGGCCTGCGCTGCCTGCGCCTCTCGATCGCCTGGGCGCGCATTTTCCCGAACGGCGACGATGCCGAGCCCAACGAGGCGGGGCTTGCGTTCTACGACCGCGTCTTCGACTGCTGCCGCGAGCACGGCATCGAACCTCTGGTGACGCTCTCGCACTACGAGATGCCGCTCGGTCTGGTGGAGCGCTATGGCGGCTGGGCGGATCGGCGCGTGATCGGCCACTTCGCCCGTTACGCTCGCATGTGCTTCGAGCGCTATCGTGGCCGTGTGCGTCTCTGGCTCACGTTCAACGAGATCAACATGACGCTTCACGCGCCCTTCAACGGGGCCGGGATCCTCGGCGACTCGGAGACCATCGACAGGTCCGTGCTCTACCAAGCGGTCCACCACCAGCTCGTGGCCTCGGCGCTTGCCACCAAGATCGCGCACGAGGTCGACCCCAGAAACCGCGTGGGCTGCATGATCGCCGGGTCGCCGACCTACCCGCTCACCCCCGATCCGGCGGACGTGCTCGCGGCCATGGAGAAGGACCGTGAGAACCTCTTCTTCGGGGACGTCCACGCACGCGGGCGATATCCGGGCTATCAGCTGCGGAAGTTCGCCGAACAGGGCGTCGAGCTTGAGGCCACCCCAGAGGACGAGGCTCTTCTTGCCGAGAACGTTGTGGACTTCGTGAGCCTTAGCTATTACATGAGCTACTGCGCCACGGCAGACGCCGAGAAGAACAGGCAGTCGAGGGGCAACATCCTCTCGGGCGTGAAGAACCCGCTGCTGCCGCAGTCCGAGTACGGCTGGACCGTGGACCCCAAGGGCCTTCGCTGCCTGCTCAACCAGTACTGGGACCGGTGGCAGAAGCCGCTCTTCGTGGTGGAGAACGGCCTGGGCGCGACTGATGAGCTGGTAGACGGTGGCCCTGACGGGCGTACGGTGGTCGACGACTACCGCATCGACTACCTGCGCGCGCACATCGAGCAGATGCGCGAGGCCGTGGCGGACGGCGTGGACGTGATGGGATATACCGTCTGGGGCGTGATCGACCTGGTGGCAAACACCACACTCTCCATCGAGAAGCGCTACGGGCTGGTCTACGTTGACCGGCACGACGATTACACGGGCGACTTCGCGCGGTATCGCAAGAAGAGCTTTGACTGGTACCGGCACGTAATAGACACCAACGGCGCCGACCTGGCATAGGCGGTCTCTCGCGGCCGCGGCGGTTGGCCGACTCCGCCGCGGCCGCGCTCGTCTCGTTGCAAACAGGAAACCAACGCGCGCTATCATGGCGGGGTCGCATCCGTTGCCGCCCGGCATCGCATCCATGAAGGGACGCTGTCATGAACATCGTGTGCCTGGACCTTGAGGGCGTGCTCGTGCCGGAGATCTGGATCGCGTTTGCGGAGGAGTCGGGCATCCCGGAGCTGCGCCGCACCACCCGCGACGAGCCAGACTACGACAAGCTCATGGCATACCGGCTCGAGATTCTGCGGGAGCGCGGGCTCGGGCTGCCCCAGATCCAGGACGTGATCTCCCGCATCGACCCGCTGTCCGGCGCGCGCGAGTTCCTGGACGTCCTGCGCGAGCGTGCGCAGGTGGTCATCATCAGCGACACCTTCGAGGAGTTCGCGCGTCCGCTCATGGCAAAGCTCGGCTGGCCCACGCTGCTCTGCAACTCGCTCGAGGTGGCGCCCGACGGCACGATCGTCCGCCACGTCATGCGCTGCGAGGACTCCAAGCTCACCACCGTGCGGGCCCTCCAGTCCTGCGGGTGCGAGACTATCGCGGCCGGCGACTCCTTCAACGACCTCGCGATGATCCGCGCGGGCAGGGCCGGCTTCCTCTTCAGGAGCACGCCCGCAATCCGGGAGGCCAACCCCGACGTGCCCGCCTTCGAGGGCTACGACGAGCTGCTCGCCGCGATCACGGAGGCCCTCTAGATTCCCGCGCTCTACATCCTCCGGCACGGTCAGACCGAATATAACCTCCAGCGTCGCGTACGGGTCTTGCGCCGGGCGCGCGCTTACGATTGCACCCTCGCACGCTGCTCGACCATAAAAGCGATTAGGTTTTCCGGCTCGTATGGATGTGCGCCCACCCTAGGGCTCTTTCGGCGTCAGTACGAGCGCATTTTCCTAAGCCAAGAAGCGCTGGACGCTCCAAACGCGCCGCCAGGCCTAAGCCGGTCTGCGACCGGCTTGGAAACGAGGGCCATATCCTAACCCGAGGAGGGGCCCCGCTCAGAACGAGCCTGCAAACCCCAGCAGCCCGTCTTCTGTGCCCCTGAGCTGGGGCTGCCCATTCCGCGCCGCCGGGCGTATCCCTTGGCCGCGCGACGCCTGCGCCCCGCGCCATGCCCGCATCACCGTGGGAGCCGGGCCCCTATCCCGATGAGCCCAAGGGTGCGCCGGACGGCGGCGCGGTAGCGCTCGCGCGCGTGGGACAGCGCGCTCGGCATCCCCTCGCCCGCATCGATGGCCGTGGGGACCATCGCGCTGAGCCCGGGCAGGAGCTCCGCACCCGGCTCCATGCTCCCGACGATGGCCACGCAGGGCACGCCTCGCCGGACGCACGCCGCGGCCACGCCGCTCACCACCTTGCCCCGTGCCGTCTGGGCATCGGCTCGACCCTCGCCGGTGATGCAGAGGTCCGCATCGGCGAGCAGCGCGTCGAGGCCGACGAGCTCGAGCACGGCCTCGATCCCCGAGCGCCTCTCGGCTCCGAGAAGGGCGAGGCACAGGGCCCCGATGCCGCCAGCGGCCCCGGCGCCCGGCGCGCAGGAGACGTCGCGACCGCAGGCCTCGCTGAGGCGCTCGGCGTAGGAGCGCATGCCGCGGTCGAGCTCCTCCGTCACCTCGACCGTGGCGCCCTTCTGCGGGCCAAAGACGACGCTCGCCCCCTCGGGGCCCGTGAGCGGGCTGTCCACGTCGCACATGATGCGGAAGCGGGCCTCCCCGACGCGCGGGTCGAGCGCGGAGAGGTCCACCCGCTCGACGCGCGCGAGGTCCGCCCCGCAGCCTGCGAGCTCGTGCCCGCACCTGTCGAGAAAGCGGACGCCGAGGGCGCGCGCGAGACCCATGCCGCCGTCGTTGGTGGCGCTGCCGCCAAGGGCCACGGTGATGTCGCGGCAGCCGTCTTCGAGCACGGCCCTGATGAGCTCTCCCGTGCCGAAGCTCGATGCCGCCATGGGATCGCGTTCGTCATCCGCGAGCAGGGTGAGCCCCGAGGCGGCCGCGACCTCGACCACCGCGCGCCCGTCGCCGAGAAGCCCGTATGCCGCCCGCGTCGGCCGGCCGAGCGGGCCTGAGGCCACAACCGTGCGCAGCTCTCCCCCGCAGGCCGCGACCAGCGCCGCCGTCGTGCCCTCGCCGCCGTCCGCGACGGGCACGCCGCGCACCTCAATCGCCGGGTCCACGGCCGCCGCCTCCTCGGTGACAAGCCCCGCGATCTCCTCGGAGGAGAGCGTCCCCTTGAACGAGTCCGATGCTACGACGACTCTCATGGCTTCCTACTCGCTCGTCTCGAGCCGGGCGTTTATCAGCTCGGCGATGGCCTCGGGGTCGTTCAGCTCGCGCATCTTGGCGCAGAAACCCTCGTCCATGAGCATCACGGCGGTCTGGGAGAGCAGCCGGATGTGAGTGGTGCCGGCCTCTCCGTCGGGGACGAGCAGGGCGATGCAGATGTCGACGGGCCCGTCGTCGAATGAGGGCCACTCGACGGGCTCGCGGAGCTTCTCGATGATGATGCCGGCCTCGTGGATTGCCTCGGACTTGGCATGCGGGATGGCGAATCCCCCCATCATGCCGGTCTCGCCCTCGCGTTCGCGGGCGAGAAAGGCGTCGAGCGTGGCCCGCTCGTCACCGGCGAGGCCGACCTCCACCGCCTCGTGCGCGAGATGAGCCAGCACCTCCTCGCGCGAGGAGAGCGGCTGGTCGACAAAGACGGACGAGGCACTGACGAATCCTGACATGTCGGGCCCTTTCTGTTCGGACGACGATAGTGTGCGCGCTGCGGCCACCATGGCGCAACTCAGAGGGCGCCGGCAGCTGCCGCGGGAACTTCTAGCGCGACGGTCACGACCCCGTGAGGGACGACCACCCCGTCCCACGGCGGCGTGCCCTCCTCGAGCGGCGTCTCATCCAGCCGGCAGCGACCGCGCACCACGGCCCCCTCGAGTCCCAGGCGCTGCGGCCCGGACGTGGGGTTGAAGAAGCGCGCGAGCGTGCGCTCGCCGTCCTCTGAGCGCTTGAGCGAGCTCAGCACGAGGTCCGGGTTGCCCTGCGAGAAGAGGGATTGGCGCGCAGGCAGCTCGAGGCCTGTGCCGTTGAGCCGAAGCGGCACGTGGCGGAAGCGGTGGTAGGCCGTCGGGGGGGTGAGCCAGCGCTGCGCCACACGGGCCGGGCGCGCCTCGGCGAAGGGCGCGTCGGCCAGGAGGAGGCCCAGCGAGAAGCTCGTGGCCCCATGGCACTGCGAATCGGGAGCCGCCAGGGCGATGCCCGAGGGACGACCGGGACGGCGCACGAGATCCGCCTTGCCCAGGGTGCCCACGCAGGCCAGAAGCGTCACCGCGAGCGTGTCGCGGCGCTCCCCCACCACCTCGTACTCGCGCGTGCTGTTGGTGAGCACGGCGACGGTCCTCCCCTCGTCGGCGAGCGCGACGTAGGACAGGAACGGGAACACCGCATCGGGTCGCTCCGACCAGCCGTCACGCTCCCACACCGCGAGGGCCGGATCGACGATCGGGCGCTCAATGACGCCGAACTGGTTGTCGGCAATCGAGACCTCTGAGGCTATGCCGGTGGGGACGAGTAGGCGGACGCGCAGGTCGTTCGCCTGGTTCTCGAGCGTCACGTCAACGTCGATCGCCCGGGAGCATCGGTCGAACACGAGGCGCATCCTCACGCCCAGCCGGCATGTCTCGGCGGGCCCGCCCACGAGCCACCCCTCAAGCAAGGCCGGGACGTCCAGGGCGTAGGAAATCGAGACCTCGACGGTGTGCTCGTGCTCGACGACGCGCGTCTCGGCTTGTGCGACCTCGGGCGACAGCAGCCGTCCGCCCCCTGTCAGCGGCGAGAAGTCGTACTCGTCACCATCGTTGCCCTCGACCTCGAGCGCGAGCACGCCCTCGTAGCGCGCACCGCCAACCGTTTCGACATCGATCGTCCCATCGGGCCTCACCCGCACCCGATAGAAGTCCGTCTCGAAGGAGCGCCCGCCTTCGCGGGCAGAGCTCTCGAGACGTTTGCCTTCGATGCCTACGACCCGCAGCGTCTCGTAGCCCATCGCGGGGAGCTCGCGGCGAAGCTGAATGCGTGTCCGCACAAAGGGACGGTAGTCGCCGCCGGCGACGATCTGACGGTCGACGAGCCCGGGGTCGATCTCCTCTTGTGACAGCACGTCAAACTTGACCGGCACGCCGGAGGCGTCAAGGAGCTCGAAGCAGCCCGTCTCGCTCGTCACCTCAGCCATGACGAGACGGCTCTCGTCGGGCGCAGCGTCCATGTTGAACAGAACAAGCGGCTCGCCGGGCCCGGAGACCACCGACTCGGCGATCTGTCGCATGGCGTAGTGCTCGAGCAGGCGGGCCCGCTCGGACGCCTCGAGGTGTCGGGACCCAATTTGCGCGTTGACCACATCGGAGCAGCACGCGCCCATGCTGTCGTGCGCGTGGTTCTCGAAGAGCAGCTTCCATGCTTGGCAGATGAGGCGCTCGGGATAGGTGAGCCCCAACTCGCTGGCCACGGTGCAGAGCGGCTCGACGCGTCGCGCCAGGAGGTTCTCCGTGCGCGAGTTCATCGCGGTGAGGTCGTTTCTCACGCTGTAAATCGAGCGATGCACGCGCTCCCGCTTCCCGTCGAGCAGCTCGCCGCGCGCCCGGGGCAGCTCGGCACCGTCCCGACGACCCTCCAGCTCCTCGAAGGCATCCTCCAAGCTGCCGAGTCGAAACTCGCGGCCCGGGAAGGCCTCTCGCAGCGCCTCCATCACCTCATCCACGTTGCGCTGTATGGGCATCTGGTCGTGGCCGTTCGGCAGGATGGCCACGGGAACGCTCGCCAGCTCGTCCATCAACTCGAAGAGGTTCCCGAGTCGCTCACGCAACGCTTTCGCGTCGGTCTCGAGATACTTTCCCGTAGCGTAGCCCAAGGGAAGCTGGAACGCCGTCACGCTCGACCCGTCGGGAGAGGTCCACGCGAACTGGTTGCTCTCGGTGCCGCAGAACTCGGACTGGCCGCGCCAGAAGACGTAGCGCTCGATCCCGAAGCCGCTCATGATCATAGGCATCTGCGCGCTCTGCCCGAAGGAGTCGGGCACGTAGCCGATCTGCATCGTCCGGCCGAGGGCCTCGGCCGAGGCACGGCCATAGAGGAGGTTTCGCACGATCGGCTCGGCCCCGACGATCATCTGGTCGCTCTGCGTGTACCAGGGACCGACGTGGAGGCGTCCCTGCCGCACAAGCCGCTCGACGCGCTCGCGGGCGCCCGGGACCGTGTCGCAGTACTCGTCGACGACGGCCATCTGCCCATCGAGGATGTAGGAGGGGTAGTCGGGGTGCGACTCCATGAAGTCGAGCACCTCGGTGAAGTCGCGGGCGGCGAGCAGCTGCGACTCCTGGGCCGTGAAGTACCACTCTCGGTCCCAGTGGACGTGAGGCACGACGATGACGGTCTCTATCCTCATGACGTGTACCTTCCTTGAGCCTTGGCGCGTGGGCTCGGGGCCTACGCGGACTGCCGAGCGAGCTGGCGCTTGCGGGTGAGAATCAGGCAGGCCGTGGAGACCACGGTCCCGACAAGGGCGGCCCCGAGCCAGATGGCCCCATTGCCGAGGGCGCCGAAGTCACCGCTCAGCGCGATGAGAGAGAAGATGCCGGCTCCCGGGACGGACAGGCCGACGTTGGTCATCGCCACGATTGACCCGCAGACGATCGACCCCGCGATGAACGAGCCCCCGACGCTGACCGGGTTGAGCATCATGAAGGGAATCGCACCCTCGGTGATGCCGGCGAGGCCAAGCATCCAGGTCTGAGAGCCGACCTGGCGCTCCTCATCGGAGAACAGGTCCTTGCGCAGGGTGCACGCAGCCGTGCAGGAGAAGGCGGAGACCATCTTGACCGAGGCGAAGACGGCGTAAGGCACAAGGTTTCCATTGGCCATCGCGCCAACGCAGAACGCGTAGGCCGCCTTGTTGACGGGACCACCGAGGTCAAAGGAGACCATGGCCCCGATGATGGCGCCGAGAAGGAGCGCGTTTGTCCCCTGCATGTTCTCGAGGAAGTCAACGAGCAGCTGATTGACGTAGGCGATCGGAGGTCCGGCGACGAACAGCACCAGGATGCCGACGATGGCCGATCCGATCACGGGGTAGACCCAGAAGGTGATGAAGGTGCGCGCGGGACCCGCTCCCTTGATGTGCTCCTTCATCCAACGCATCAGAAAGCCCGCGAGAAGACCGGAGAGCATTCCGCCGAGAAATCCCGACTCGATGGTCGTGGCGGCGAGACCGCCGATGAAACCGGGGGCAAGACCCGGCTTGTCGGCCAGGGCGAAGGCCATGTAGGCCGAAAGGATCGGGACCATGAGCGTGCCGAGCGCACCCGATCCGAGCGACTTGAACAGCGAGAGCCAGCTCGTGGAATCGTTGAGCAGCTCCTGCAGCCCGAGGGCCTGGCCCGCGATCGTGGCGACGGCCGAGATCATGCCACCTGCGATGATTACGGGGATGATGTAGGAAATTCCGGAGAGCACCGAGTCCCTGACAAGGGCGACGAAGCCGGGGCCGGTCTCTCCCTCGACCGCCGTCTTGGACTTCTCGGGGGCTGCCGGCGAGGTCTTGAAACCGTCGGAGGGGTCACGGCCTATGGCCAGCGCCCGCTCGACCAGGGAGTCGGCGTCCTTTATGGCGGCAACCGTGGCCACGTCGACCGTCGGGACCCCCTCAAAGCGCCCAATGTCCGCTATCGCCACGTCATGCGCGAATATGACGGCCACCGCCTGGCTCACCATCTCGGGCGTGATTCTGTTCTCTATACCGGTGGTGCCCTGCGTCTCAACGTGCATCTCGATGCCAGCCCTCTCGGCGGCCTTCCTCAGTCCCTCGGCCGCCATGTAGGTGTGAGCCACCCCTGCCGTGCACGCGGTGACCGCCACGAGCTTCTTGCCCATATCCGTCTCCTTCCTGTCAATCGCCGACTTGTTGGCATGTCCGTCTGCCATGAGCAGATGGTATGCAGCTCATCGGGCAAGTCCTCATTTCTGGGACAGTTGCAAGGGACGGTCCCGGACGCTAGCCTCGAGTGTGTATTTTTACCGTGCGGAAGATGAGGAAGACGAGCATGGGACTCCCCAGCTTCTCCGAGCGGGTCCTTCTCAACGAGGAACGACTCACCGAGTTCGAGGAGGCCTTCTGCCGATTCGTCCTGAGCGAGCCCGCAACGGCCTCGGGCGAGACCATCTCCAGCCTCGCGAAGCGTTTCTACGTATCCCCCAACTCGATCATGCGACTCGCACGCAAGCTCGGCTACGACGGATTCTCTGACATGCGCTACTCGCTCGCCCACGAAGTGCGGAGCTCCGACCGAACAGGGCACTCCCTCATAGGCGAGGAGGCGATCTCCGACGAGTCCGCGGCCAAACTCATAGACGAGCGAGTGCACAGGACAATCGCGCACTGCTGCGCCGAGAGAAGGCTGCGGCGGGCGGTGCGGCTCATGGTTGCCGCAGACGAAATCGTCTTCTTCGGTGTCGGCGAGACGGCCCACGTCGCCCATGCGGTTGCCCAAGCGATTGGAGGTGTCGACGGCAAGACGTCGTTCGTCACCTATGAGAACCAACTGCGTCGAGAGATCGGACGAGCGGACGGGCTGCTGCTTCTTCTCGCCAGCCTCTCGGGGGAGACGCCGCAGGTGGTGAATCTTGCGAGAGAGGCTATCGAGGCCAAGGTACCTCTTGTCACGATGACGGACCTGAGCGACAACACCCTCGCGTCGATGGCGACCGTCTCCCTCTACTGCTGTTCCCCCCAGTTCAACATCGGGGGCGCCAACCTCACCGACCTGACTCCGCTGCTCGCAGCGCTGACCGCCCTCGAGCGCAGCTACCTCGCCGCCATAGGGGTGATTCCTGACACCGGAGCCGCCGGCGCGGGAAGGTGACTTGCGCCGGAACCGCCAGCGCGAGACACGCCTCTCCGCCGCCGCTATGACGGTCTGCCATGCAAAATCCGAGAAACACCGTGTCGGCCTCCTGCGGATATACGCAATCAAACCGGATTCTGCGTACTAATCGCCCTCTCGGGACTCGTGTGGCCGCGGAACGAGACGGTCGCCCGCAACGGGTATGCTTGGGGAAACGTCCCGGTGAAGGGGGTTCCATGAACGCCGCCTACGAGCTCTACATCATGCCGACATGCCCGTACTGCAAGAAGGTGCTCTCCCTCATTGCCGAGAAGGGCATCGAGCTGCCGCTCCGCGACATCACGCAGGACCCGGCCGCGCGCGAGCGACTCGTGGATGTGGGTGGAAAGGCGCAGGTACCGTGCCTCTTCATCGATGGGGCTCCGATGTACGAGTCCGACGACATCATCGCCTACCTCAACGAGCACGAGGCGTAGACGCGGCGCAGGGGCACTGCCGTTCTCGGCTGGCCACCCCCGCACGCACCACTTCAAGCGGGCAGTCGCACGAATGTCGTTTCATCGCTACTCCTCCGTGAGCAGTTCGGCGCTTGCTCCCGCATCGTGCTGTGACACGTCCAGCTCGACGTCGCCTCCGTCGAGCGACACTCCGTACTCTGCGCCTCCCTTCCTGATCCACCAGCCAATCTGCGTCTCACCATCCGACTCATAGATCGGATATCGTGAGTCCTGCTGCAGGATTGGGTCGTCTGGGTCGGCCAGTGTTCCTGTGACCTCCTTCTCCACATAGCCCACTTCATCGGTGTCTGAAAGCGACACTCGCACAAGGTCCGGGCTCGCTTCCAGCGAGGCCCACGTCTTAGTTCCCTCGCCTTCAAACCCAACGTCGCCATAGGTCTGTCCGTTCTCGTTCACGGGGTATTTGACACCGTTGATGAGACGGGTTTCGGCCCCCAGCCCTCCCTCGCTCGAGGCAAGCGCGACGGAGCTCGACCATGCGAGTGAGATGAACCCCACCGAGAGCCCCGCGACCGCAAGCACCGCCACAACCATCCATCTTGCTCGTGCCGTCTTGTTCATTGCCCCGCTCCTTCCATCGGCCTCCTGAATCTCGTCCCAACCATCGTGAGGGCTTGCGGCGACCATGTCTGTCGTTTTGGCTTACAGATGTCGTTCGCGCACGGCGCACGTCCTTACTCGTCAAGGACGCTCAACACCGAGATGCGCCCCTCCACCTCGTCCACGCCGGCAGGCATCACGAACGTGAGGTAGTAGTCGCCCGGCCCGACGCCGCGCCACATCACCACCGACAAGCCCGTGGTCGAGATCGTTTCCTGGCTCACGTATTCGTCGATGAGCCCTCCGACCACTCGATGCAGCTCAACGACCATATCGACACCCTCATCAAGGCGAGCATCGTTGCTCTCAAAGTTGAGCGTCACGTCGGAGTGCCCGAACCTCATGACGTCGGATGAGCACGCTCCCAACCTCAGCCTCAGGTCTCCCGAGTACACAATCTGCTGCTCGTCTCCGACCTCATCGCCGAAGTCCGCCTTTGTCACCGTTACCGAGGAGGCATCCGCCCCGTCGCCGAGCCACAGCGAGCAGAGCAACAGGACCGTCATCACGACAAACGCCCCCACGAGCCCCTTGTTCCTCGTAACGACACCCCTGAGGCGAGATATCTTACCCATGGGCGCCCTCCCGCTCGGCATGCGTCCTTCGCTGGCACACATCCGAACCGCATTCCGACAGCACCTTGAATCCCGCATCTCGTTGGAGAAGCTCGGCAAGCTCACGACCGCCTTTGACCCCGAGCGCCTTGTATGCGCTCGAGCGATAGTTTGAGACCGTGGACACGGACGCATAGAGCGCCTCGGAAATCTGGTCGCGGCTCAGCCCATATGCGGTGAGCAGGGCGATCTTGGCCTGAAGCCTTCCCAGTCCCCGGCCCTCGAGATACGCGATCGCCCGTGCCTCGCCGCTCAGCACCACATTCGCAGCGGAGGCGACCATGGCGGAGTCTCCCGCCCGGAACGCCACGATTGCGAGCAGCAGCAACATCACCGACACGATGGCAGCGCGCAGAGGCGCCCTCGTAAACGAGACGAACTGCGTGCCGAGGCCGCAAAGCGCGCAGCCAATCAGACCAAAGGAGAGCCAAAGCAGCACCCGGGAGGCAGGTGCGTTCCTGTGCTGGCTGAGCACCACGTCCGCCGACACGCCCACGCAGAGGGATCCAATCAGAAGGAACGGGACAAGGTAGATGGTGGGGCACACGACAACAACGGCCATCAAAAGGACAAGGGAGGCGCCCATGAGGGCCAGGGCGACATCCGCGAACGGCCTTCCGACAGCTTCTCCACCAGCATCTTCACAGGCGAAGTCCCTGGCCCCTGCCGCGACGGCACCAACAAACAGCAGCGGCGGCAGAATCCATGCGCCGCCTTCCGCAGGCGCGAGACTGCCCACAAGGCCATACGCCAGCCAGACGAGCACGGCGACAAAGACGCGTCGGACACGCCGCGAGAGCCAACGTCTCCTCGGGGCCTCACGGCGCCCGTCCGCACCAGTGGGCTTGTTGCTGCCAAGCTCGTTCAAGCTCCCCACCCCAGCTGCGTGTTCCGGCTCATCGGACGAGTCGCTTGGCGGCATATCTTCAAGCACGCCGCAGCGCACAAGGATGCGCATGACAAGATCCTCAACCCCGTCTGCTCCGAGCTTTGCAAGGGCCCGAGAGCGATAGGTGGCAACCGTCGAGGCGGCCACTCCCAGCTCACGAGCGATTTCGTGAGTCTTCATGTGCCTCAGGCTCAGCTCCAGCACGCGCGACTCTCGCTCGGTCAACGCATCCGCCCCGCCGAGAAGACGAAGCACGCTGGTCCAGTCCGCCGAGTCGCGGCGCTCATGGGGCGGCTCTGCCGAGGCCTCGTCTGACCTCATCGAGAAGTCGGGCAGAAGCAGCTTCCAGGCAAGCAGGCCGGCTATCGCCGAAATCAACACGGGCGCGGACAGGACATAGGACACGATGACCGCCACCCCTTCGAACCCACCTCCTGCGTGCAAGAGCTGCGCAATCGTTTCCCCGAGCAAAGATCCCGCGACAGGTGAAAGCATGACCAAGGCAACATCACGTCGAGAAGAGTTCAAACCAAGCGCGACCATACAGGGCGACAGCGCGCAAGCAAACGAAGCGAGCGCCACCGACCCCAGCTGCACCGCAGACCACGAAGGGGACACCACCCGGACAAGCGCGAGGGCCAGACGCCAGAAGAAGCCCGAGAGCAGAAAGCAGACAGCCGTCACGAGAATCGGGCCGGATGGTGGCCGCCGCTCGCCTTCGTCGGATACGCTGTGCCGGCAGCACACAAGCACGAGGTCGAGGGCTATCGCGAGCATGCGGAGCGTCGAAATCGCGAGCACGATGACATCAGGCAAGACCGACAGCCGCGGGAGCTCGCCGGCGCCATACGCAAGCAGGGCCAACGCCGACTCAATGACGATTATGAGAAGTGAGAGCCCCGAGGCAGCGTGTGACAGTCGCGCGCGGAAACCATCAGACAGCCCAGACTCAAACCGCGATACGAGGACGACCACAAGGCAGAGAACCGCAAGCTCCAAGGGCTGAGACACGCCTGTGGGCGGCACCGAGGCGCCATCGACGAGCTCAAGCCGGGGAAGCGCAAAAAGGACGGTCGCCCAAAGCATGTGCAGCACGTGACCTCGCTTCCAGCGTCCTTTCATGATGCCAACATGGTAACGAGAGCGGAGGTCGAGCGGTGTCGAAAAACCTTACAAGGCCATTCGACACGCATGTATCGAGACGCGATGGCCATGTTGACGCCCCGCAACACAAGAAGCCCCCGACCTTCCGGAGAGAAGTTTCGCGTAGCGCACTTCTCGTAGGAAGGTCGGGGGCTTCCCCGATGCGTGAGGGCCTACGGCCTAGAGCTTGATCTCGATGTCCACGCCGGCCGGGAGGTCAAGACGCATGAGCGAGTCGACCGTGGACGGCGAGGGGTCGAGGATGTCGATGAGGCGCTTGTGGGTGCGCATCTCGAACTGCTCGCGGGAGTCCTTGTCCTTGTGCGGCGAGCGGATGACCGTGTAGAGGTTGCGCTCGGTGGGCAGGGGGATGGGGCCGGAGACGCGGGCACCGGTCTTCTGAGCGGTGTCCACGATGAGCTTCGCGGACTGGTCAACGACCTCGTGGTCGTAGCCCTTGAGGCGAATCCTGATCTTCTGGCTTGACACTGTGTACCTCCAAATGAGCTAGGGCTCGTGATCGTTGACTTAGGAAGCGCTTCCGCCGCTCTTGGCGACGATCTCGTCGCGGATGGCCTTCGGGACGGGCTCGTAGGAGTCGAACTGCATGGTGTAGCTCGCGCGGCCCTGCGTCTGGGAGCGCAGGTCGGTGGCATAGCCAAACATCTCGCCCAGGGGCACCTTGGCACGGATGACCTTGGTGTCGCGACGGTCCTCCATGCCCTCGATCTTGCCGCGGCGGCCGGAGAGGTTGCCCATGACGTCGCCCATGTACTGCTCGGGCGTCTCGACCTCGACCTCCTCGACGGGCTCGAGCAGGATCGGGTCGGACTTGCGCAGGGCCTCCTTGATGGCCATGGAGCCGGCGATCTTGAAGGCGGCCTCGGAGGAGTCCACCTCGTGGTAGGAGCCGTCGATGAGCTTGACCTTGATGTCAACGACCGGGTACCCGGCGATGACGCCGCTCTCGAGCGCCTCCTGGATGCCCTTGTCGATGGCGGGGATGTATTCCTTGGGGATCACGCCGCCCACGATGGCGTTCTCGAACTCGTAGCCCTTGCCCTCCTCGTTGGGCTCCATGTCGATGATGGCGTGACCGTACTGGCCGCGGCCGCCGGACTGGCGGACGAACTTGCCCTCGGCGTGCATGACGGGCTTGCCGGCGGTCTCGCGGTAGGCGACCTGGGGCTTGCCGACGTTGCAGTCGACCTTGAACTCGCGGCGCAGACGGTCGACGATGATCTCGAGGTGCAGCTCGCCCATGCCGGCGATGATGGTCTGGCCGGTCTCGTGATCGGTGTGGACCCTGAAGGTGGGGTCCTCCTCGGCGAGCTTGGCCAGGCCCACGCTCATCTTGTCCTGCTCGGCCTTGGTCTTGGGCTCGACGGCGACGTCGATGACCGGCTCGGCGAACTGGATGGACTCGAGCACGATGGGGTGCTTCTCGTCGCAGAGGGTGTCACCGGTGGTGGTGTTCTTGAGGCCGACGCAGGCGACGATGTCGCCGGCGGAGCACTCCTCGCGGTCGACGCGGTCGTTGGCGTTCATCTCGAGGATGCGGCCGAGGCGCTCGCGGCCGTCCTTGACCGAGTTGTACACGTAGGACCCGGCCTCGGCCTGCCCGGAGTAGACGCGGATGTAGGTGAGCTTGCCCACGTACGGGTCGGTCATGATCTTGAAGGCGAGCGCGGAGAAGGGCTCCTTGGGATCGGCGTGGCGGATGTCAGGCTCGCCCTTGAGGCTGGTGCCGTCGATCTCGGTCACGTCCAGCGGGCTCGGCAGGTAGTCGACGACGGCGTCGAGCAGCTCCTGGATGCCCTTGTTCTTGTAGGCGGAGCCCACGAAGACGAGGTTGAGCTCGCCGGAGATGACGCCCTTGCGCAGGGTGGCCTTGAGCAGGTCGACGTCGATCTCGGCCTCCTCGAGCACGGCCTCCATGATCTCGTCGGAGAAGTTGGCCGCGGCGTCGAGCAGCTCCTCGCGCTTCTCGTTGGCGAGCTCGACGAACTCGTCGGGGATGGCGTCCATGGGCTCCGGGTAGATCATGCCCTTGGAGTCCTCCTTGAAGTCCCACGCGGTCATGGTGACCAGATCGACGAGGCCCCAGAAGTTGGACTCGGCGCCCATCGGGATCTGGGCGGCCACGGCGTTGGCCGAGAGGCGGTCCTTCATGGTCTCGATGGCGTGGAAGAAGTCAGCGCCCACGCGGTCGTACTTGTTGATGAAGGCGATGCGCGGGACGTTGTAGTTGGTGGCCTGACGCCAGACGGTCTCGGACTGCGGCTGGACACCGGCCACGGCGTCGAAGACCGCCACGGCGCCGTCGAGGACGCGCAGGCAGCGCTCGACCTCGGCCGTGAAGTCGACGTGACCCGGGGTGTCGATGATCTGGATGACGTGGTCCTTCCAGAAGCACGTGGTGGCCGCGGAGGTGATGGTCACGCCGCGCTCCTGCTCCTGGACCATCCAGTCCATGGTGGCGGCGCCGTCATGGACCTCGCCGATCTTGTGGGTCTTGCCCGTGTAGTACAGGATGCGCTCCGTCGTGGTGGTCTTGCCGGCATCGATGTGGGCCATGATGCCGATGTTGCGCATGTCCTGAAGCTTGTACTTAACCTTTGCCATGTGATGCTGCTCCCTCGGGTCAGCGAACTAGAAGCGGTAGTGCGAGAAGGCGCGGTTGGCCTCGGCCATCTTGAAGAGGTCCTCGCGACGCTTGACGGAGGCGCCGACGCCGTTGGAGGCGTCGAGGATCTCGTTGGCGAGGCGCTCGGCCATGGTCTTCTCCTTGCGGGAGCGCGAGAAGTTGACCATCCAGCGGATGGCAAGGGTCGTGGCGCGACGGGAGTTGACCTCCATGGGCACCTGGTAGGTGGCGCCGCCGACGCGCTTGGGCTTGACCTCGAGGGTCGGGCGGATGTTGTCCATGGCCTTCTTGAAGACGGTCAGGGGATCCTCGCCGGACTTCTCGGCAACGATGTCAAAGGCACCGTAGACGATGCGCTCGGCGACGGACTTCTTGCCGTCGAGAAGGACCTTGTTGATGAGCTGGGTGACGAGACGGTTGTTGTAGACGGCGTCAGGCTGGACCTCACGACGCACGGCTGCTGCACGACGCGGCATGGTTATCTCCTCAGGACGTGGTTACGGTTTGGTTGCGGGGCTACTTGGGGCGCTTCGTGCCGTAGCGGGAGCGCGCGCGCTTGCGGTTCTGGACGGCGGCGCAGTCGTAGGCACCACGGATGATCTTGTAGCGGACGCCCGGGAGGTCGCGCACACGACCGCCGCGGATGAGGACGATGGAGTGCTCCTGGAGGTTGTGGCCCTCACCAGGGATGTAGGCCGTGACCTCGATGCCGTTCACGAGACGCACACGGGCGACCTTGCGAAGGGCCGAGTTGGGCTTCTTGGGGGTGGTGGTGAAGACGCGGGTGCACACGCCGCGCTTCTGGGGGTTGTGCTGCAGGGCTGCGTTCTTGGACTTGGTCTTGACGCTCACGCGACCGTTGCGAACGAGCTGGTTGATAGTAGGCAAAGCTCTCTCCTTCTATACCTGTCGACGTGCTCTTTCTCTCATATACAAGGGCCGAGCAGCACCTCTGCCCCGGATTGACGCGACGATGAACTTTACGCTGGGAAGAACCAGTTGTCAAAACGCCACGGGTCCGGGCGTATCCATGCTTCGCGGTATCTTCACGCGTCTGGTGCGCAAACGGGCGGGTTCCGGACGGTTCCTCTCGTCAGAACGTCCGGAACCCGCCCGTAAGCGTTGGGGGTGACAGGGGCGAGCGCGGGCCTGTGGCCTATGCCCAGCTGAGGCCCACCGCCCCCAGACCGAGGTGCCCCGCGAGCACGGGACCGCCGTCCTTCACGCGGACGCGCGCCTCGGGCAGGCGCGAGCGCACGGCGAGAAACACCTCGCGCGCCTCCTCGCCGCGGGGCCCGAAGTGGGAGACGATGAGCTCGCGCGCGCCGCCGGGCACCTGGGAGACCATCGCGGATGCCATCCCATGCGCGCCGCGGCCGTCCGTGAGCTTGACGATGCCCCCCTCCTGGAGGGTCATCACCGGGTAGCGGTTGAGCTTGGTGGCGACGGCGCGGCGGAAGGCCCCGAGCCGACCGCTGCGCGAGAGCGCCTCCATGCTCGGCACGCTGAACGTGATGCGCCGCTCGGCGCGCAGGGCCTCGAGCTGCGTCACGATCTCGGCGAGCGGCCGGCCCTCCTGCGCGAGAGCGCGGGCGCGGCGCACGAGCAGCTCGAGCGCACCCGCCGTGAGCCAGGAGTCCACCACCGCCACAGCGGCGCCCGAGAGCGTCCCGGCCGCCTCGCGCGCGCTGCGGTAGGCGCCCGAGAGGCGCGACGATATGGTGAGGCAGAGCACCTCGTCGCCGGCGTCAAGGCGCGAGCGGAAGACCCGCTCGAAGGCGGACGAGCGCGCGGCCTCGGTCCGGGCGCGCCCATCGGTGGCGAGCAGCTCGGCGTAGTCGCCGTTCTCGCCGACGAACCCCTCGAGACGGCGGCCCGAGCGGGTCTCGTAGGTCATGGGCACGACGTCGACCCCCAGCTCGCGGGCCTCGTCGCGCGTGAGGCCGCAGGTGGAGTCTGTGACTAGCGCGAGCATGTCCGGTTCCCTCCCATGGCGCGGAACTTCTCGTAGCGGGCCCCGAGGAGCTCGTCGACGTCGAGCCTGCCCAGCTCGTCGAGGGCCACGTCGACCTCACGCATGAGGTCGTGGGCGACCTCGGCGTGCGTGAGGCCGAGGTCGGGCACCACCTTGTCGATGAGTCCCAGCTCGGAGAGGTCCCGCGCGGTGATGTGCAGCGCCTCGGCCGCCTGGTCCGCGCGCTTGGGGTCCTTCCAGAGGATCGACGCGCAGCCCTCGGGGCTCACGACCGAGTAGGCCGAGCTGGCGAGCATGAGCACACGGTCGGCGACGGCCAGGCCGAGCGCGCCGCCCGAGCCCCCCTCGCCGACCACGACGCTCACGATGGGGACCCTGAGGGCGCTCATCTCCATGAGGTTGGCCGCGATGGCCTCGCCCTGGCCGCGCTCCTCGGCCCCGATGCCGCAGTAGGCGCCCGAGGTGTCGACGAGGCACACCACCGGGCGGCCGAACTTCTCGGCCTGGCGCATGAGGCGCAGGGCCTTGCGGTAGCCCTCGGGGTGGGCCATGCCGAAGTTGCGACGCACGCGCTCCTTGGTCGAGCTGCCGCGCTCGATGGCGATGACCGTCATCACGCGGCCTCCCCTCCAGCCGATGCCGGCCACCACGGCGGCATCGTCGGCGAAGAGGCGGTCCCCGTGGAGCTCCACGAACCCGTCGAGCGAGCGCTCGATGAGCTCGAGCGAGGTCGCGCGCTCGGTGGAGCGGGTGAGCCTCACGATGTCATAGGCGCTCGCGGGCTCCTCGGTGCGGCGGGGGCGCGCGCCGCGGCCGCGACGGGGCTCGGCGACGGGGGCGAGCGCGTGCGGCGCGCCTGGCGCGGGGACGCGCCCCTCGTGCAGGGCGAGGAGCTCCGAGAGGGTCGCCACCAGGTCCTTGCGCTCCACGATGAGGTCGCAGAACCCGTGCTCGACGAGGAACTCCGAGCGCTGGAAGCCGTTGGGCAGGCGCTTGTGGGTGGTCTGCTCGATCACGCGCGGCCCGGCGAAGCCCACGAGCGCGCCCGGCTCGGCGAGGATGATGTCCCCCTCCATGGCAAAGCTTGCCGTGACGCCGCCCGTGGTGGGGTCCGTCAGCACGGTCAGGTAGAGCAGGCCGGCATCGGAGTGGCGACGGACGGCCGCCGAGACCTTGGCCATCTGCATGAGCGAGGTCGTCCCCTCCTGCATGCGCGCGCCACCGGACACGGTGAAGCCCACGACCGGCAGGCCCAGCTCGAGGGCCCGCTCGAAGGTGCGGCAGATCTTCTCGCCCACGACCGAGCCCATCGTGCCCATCATGAAGTCGGCGTCCATGAAGAAGAGGGCGCAGTCATGCCCGCCGACCCTGCCGCGACCACAGACCACGGCGTCGTTCTCGTGGGTCCTCTCGCGCGCGGCCTCGAGCTTCTCGACGTAGCCCGGGAATCCCAGGAAGTCGGTCGCGGCGAGCTCGCGGTCCCACTCCTCGAAGCTGCCGGCATCCACCGTCATCCGCATGCGCTTGCGCCCCGAGACGCGCAGGTGCCTGCCGCAGCGCGGGCACACCTCGAGGTTCTCCACGAGCCTGTCCTGGTCTATCACGCGACGGCAGCCGGGGCACTTCACGAGGATGTGGCGCTCGGGCATCTCGGCGAGGGTCTCGGTGACCGGGCCCTCGAGCTCGTTGACGCTCTTCTCTCTCCTACCGTTCATAGAGGTGCTCCATCAGGTCGGTGTGGTAGTTCCCCGAGATGAACTCGGGGTTTGCGAGGATGTCGAGCTGCAGCTCGCTGTTCTCCTGGACGCCCTCGATCACGAGCTCGCCGATCGCCGAGCGCATCTTGCGGATGGCCTCCTCGCGCGTGGGCGAGCAGACGATGAGCTTGCCGAGCAGGGAGTCGTAGTACGGGGGCACCACCGAGCCTATGTAGAGCGCGGAGTCAAAGCGCACGAGCGGGCCTCCCGGCACGTGCAGCATCGTGATATCGCCGCATGACGGGAGGAAGTCGGGGGTCTCGGCGTTGATGCGGCACTCGATGGCGTGGCCCGAGATGGTGACGTCGTCCTGCGAGAAGGGCAGCTCGCGGCCGGAGGCCACGCGCAGCTGCCACTTGACGAGGTCCACGCCGCTCACGAACTCCGTGACGGGATGCTCGACCTGCAGCCGCGTGTTCATCTCCATGAAGTAGAAGCTGCCGTCGTCGGCATAGAGGAACTCGATCGTGCCCACGCCGACGTAGCCCACGGCGCGCGTGAGGTCGCGCGCGGCCCTGTGCATGCGCTCGCGGACCTCGGGGTGGGCGTCCAGGCAGGGTGCGGGGCTCTCCTCCACGAGCTTCTGGTTGCGGCGCTGCACGGAGCACTCGCGCTCGCCGAGGCTCACCACGTTGCCGTGCGCGTCGGCCAGGACCTGGACCTCCACGTGGTGCGCCGGCGAGACGAACTTCTCCATGTAGCACTCGCCGTCGCCGAAGGCGGCCTCGGCCTCCGCGCGGGCCTCGGTGAAGGCGCGCCCGGCGTCCTCGGGGCTCTCGACCTTGCGGATGCCGCGGCCGCCGCCGCCCGAGCGGGCCTTGATGAGCACGGGACAGCCGATGCGCCCGGCCTCGGAGACGGCCTCCTCGGGGCTCTTGAGCAGGTCACAGCCGGGCACGATGGGCACGCCGGCCGCACGTGCGGTGCGACGCGCCTCGTCCTTGTCGCCCATGCGCTCGATGACCTCGGGCGAGGGGCCCACGAAGACGAGGCCGTACTCCCGGCACTCGCGCGCGAACTGCGCGTTCTCCGAGAAGAACCCGTAGCCGGGGTGGATGGCCTTGGCCCCCGACCGCAGGGCGCAGGTGATGATGGCATCCTCGTTGAGGTAGCTCTCGGCCGGGCGGGGGGCGCCGATGCAGTACGCCTCGTCGGCGAGCGCCACGTGCAGCGCCTCGGCGTCAGCCGTGGAGAAGACGGCGACGGTCTTGACGCCCATCTCCTTGCAGGCGCGGATCACGCGCACGGCGATCTCCCCGCGGTTGGCAATGAGGATCTTGTCGAACATCGGACCTGCCCCTCTCGCGCCCCGCGCGGGACGCGGACGAATCCCCTAGGCGTCCTCGCCCCGCACGAGGGCGAAGGACATCTCGGCCGTGCAGCAGAGCTCCGAGCCCACGCGTGCCTCTCCTGTGGCGAAGCGGAAGGGCCCGCGGGCCCGGGTGATCCTGCACGTGAGCTCCACGGTGTCGCCGGGGCGCACGGGATGCTTGAAGCGGACCTTGTCGAGGCTCGTGTAGAAGGGCGTGGCACCCTTGGCGGCAGGGTCGTCGCCGAGAAGGACGCAGCAGTTCTGCGCGAGCATCTCGCAGAGGATCACGCCGGGAACGACGGGGTTGCCCGGAAAGTGCCCCTGCACGAAGAACTCGTCGCCGGTGATGGTGATCTTGCCGTGGGCCTCGCCGTCCACGAGCTGCGCCTCGTCGAGCAAAAGCATGGGCTCGCGGTGCGGCAGCAGGCCCTTGAGCTCGTCCTTGTTCATGGGTCCCCCCTAGTAGATCTTCATGAGGCAGCAGCCGTACTCGACGAGGTCCCCGTCCTTCACGCAGACGTCCACGACCTCGCCGTCGACCTCGGCGGTGACCTCGTTCATGACCTTCATGGCCTCGATGACGCAGAGCGTGTCGCCCTTCTTGACCTTGGAGCCCACCTGCACGAAGGGCTCGGCGCCCGGCGCGGGCGCGGCGTAGAAGACGCCCACCATCGGGGCGCGCACGGCGGTGGTGTGGGACATGTCCATGGGCGCCTCGCCCTCGGGCTCGGCAGCCAGGGAGGGAGCCGGCGCGGCGGCCGGCGCGCAGGCAGGTGCCGGGGGCGCAGGCGGGGCGGGCGGCATCATCGGCGGCCCTGGCTGCGACATCGGGGCCGGGCCGGCGCCACGCTCGAGCTCGACGGTGGTCCCGTCAGGCTCCTCGAGGCAGACGCGCGAGAGCCCGTGGGCCTCCATGACGGCGGCGATCTCTGCGATCTTTGCTGAGTCCATGCCTAGTGCTCCTTCCCCGCGGCGCGCAGGGCGAGCGCCGCGTTGTGCCCGCCGAAGCCCAGGTTCGTCGAGATGGCCCACGAAAGCTGGCACTCGACGGCCTCGTTGGGCGTGTAGTCGAGGTCGCACGCCTCGTCGGGCGTGCGGTAGTTGATCGTGGGCGGGACGACGCCCTCCTGGAGCGCGAGCGCGCAGGCCATGGCCTCCACGGCGCCCGTCGCGCCGATCATGTGCCCGGTCATGGACTTGGTGGACGAGATGTGCGCGGCACGGGCGGCCTCCTCGCCGAGGGCCCGCTTGAAGCCGAGCGTCTCCGACGCGTCGTTGAGCTTGGTCGAGGTGCCGTGGGCGTTGATGTAGAGCCCCTCCTCGG
>CAZUOD010000006.1:11871-29545 GCA_964621975.1 uncultured Atopobium sp. | reverse complement strand
TGGACGTGCTCGAGCGGGCGCTCGTGGACTTCCCGGGCACGATCGTGCTCATCTCCCACGACGAGCACCTCGTGCGCGCCGTGGCCAACAAGGTCATCGACGTGCGCGACCACAAGGTGTGCGTCTACGAGGGCGACTACGACTACTACCTCTACAAGCGAGCCGAGCTCGAGGGCCGCGAGGCCGCGGGGCCCGAGCCGGCCGCGGCCGTCCCGGACGCCCCGTCGCAGGCGGCCACGCCCGGGCGAAACGTCAAGACCCGCGAGCAGCGCCGCGCCGAGGCCGAGGAGAGGAACAGGAGAAACCGCGCCCTCAAGGCCGAGCGAGACCGCCTCAGGCAGGTGGAGGCCGCGCTCGCCCCCGCGCAGGAGCGCTATCGCAAGCTCATGACCCTCATGGCCGACGAGGACCTCTACAACGACGCCGCGCGCTTCGACGAGTGCATGGCCGAGTACAGCGCGCTCTCCAAGAAGATCCCCGCGCTCGAGCAGGAGTGGCTCGAGCTGAGCGAGCGGCTCGAGGAGGCCGCCCATGCCTAGCGGCGCCGGGTGGGACGCCATCCCGCGCCACGCCCTCGGCGTCGCGCTGCGGGTCGTGGCCGTCGCGTGCCGCGTGCTCTCCTGGGCGCTCGTGGCGCTCGTGGTGGCCAACGTGGTGCTGCCGGCCGGTCCCAGGGCGTGGCTCGTGCCCATCACCACGGCCGTCTCGCGGGCCCTTCCCGACGCCGTCTCGGGACTCTTCGTGTTCTCGACGTCGCTTGAGGGCGCCTTTCGCGGCGACTTCGCCATCGTTGCTATAGTGTTGCTCGTCGCGGACTGGGTCCTGTGTCGCCTGTCAGCCTCGCTGCGCTGAGCGCCGCGAGAGGGGAGTGAGCGTGTACAGCATAGAGGGTCTCATATCCATCGCCATCACGGTCGTCCTGGTCATGTTCTCGGCCATCGTCCACGAGGTCGCCCACGGCTGGGTGGCGCTTCGCTGCGGGGACGCGACCGCCAAGGAGGCCGGCCGGCTCACCCTCGACCCGCGCGCGCACCTCGACGGCCTCGGCTCGGTGCTGCTGCCCGCCCTGCTGGCGCTTATCGGCGGGCCGGTCTTCGCCTTCGCCAAGCCCGTGCCCTACAACCCCAACCGCCTCAGGCACCCGAGGCGAGACGAGGTGCTCGTGGCCCTCGCCGGCCCAGCCTCGAACCTGATCCAGGCGCTGCTCGGCACGGCGCTCGTGGGGCTGTTCTCGGACGTCGCGTGGCCCTACCTCGCCGAGATGGGCCTCCTCGTGCCCGCCTGGTGGGTGGCCCGCTTCCTTGCCACCTACGTCTACGTGAACCTGGTCCTGTGCTTCTTCAACCTCATCCCGATCCCGCCGCTCGACGGCTCCAAGGTGGTGCTCTACTTCCTCACGGGCAAGGCCCGCCGCACCTACTACGAGCTGCAGCGCTATGCGATGGTCCTGCTCATCGTCGCGCTCTACGTGCTGCCGACCCTGCTCGGCGTGGACCCGCTGGGGGCCTACCTCGACCTCACGGCAGGCAGGATCTACGACCTTTTGCTCTCGGCGGTGTAGGATGTCCTACCGCGTCAGGACCCAGGCGTACTCGGGGCCGTTCGACCTTCTGCTCCAGCTCGTGAGCAGGCAGAAGGTGACCATCGGCTCCATCAGCGTCTCGGAGGTCGCGAGCCAGTACCTGGCCGAGGTCGAGCGCATGGGCGACCTCGACCTCGACGTCGCGAGCGACTTCGTGCTCGTGGCCTCGACGCTGCTGGACATCAAGGCCTCCTCGCTCGTCCCCGACGAGCCGACCCCGCGCCGCCGGCGGGAGGACGACGAGGAGGACGGTGAGCTCGAGGGCCTCTCGCCCGATGAGGCGCGCGAGGTGCTCGTGGCTCGCCTCATCGCCTACAAGCAGTTCAGGGGCGCGGCTGCGGCGCTCGCGTCGCGCGCCGAGGCCGAGGCGCGGATGGTGCCCAGGACGGTGGGCCCTGGTCCGGAGTTCGCCGGCCTCATGCCGGACTACCTCGAGGGGATCACGTTGCGAAGCCTCGCCGTGATCTGCGCGGACATGGACAGCCGCCGGGAGACGCTGCTTCTGGAGGCCGAGCACGTGGCGCCCAGGCGCCTTCCCGTGGCGCTCACGATCATGGCCGTCGACCGGCTCGTGCGCAGCCGCGGGCACGTGAGCTTCGAGGAGCTGCTGGACGGGCAGAGGACCCCCGAGAACGTCGTGGCGAACTTCCTGGCCGTGCTCGAGCTCTACAAGCGCGGCCTCGCGGACGTGCGTCAGGAGGAGGTCTTCGGCCGGATAGACATCGAGCACGTGAGGGGGGCCGCGGCCTTCGAGCCGGACGCCTCGGTCCTCTCGGAGCTGGGGGACGAGGCCCGCGCCGCGATCGGGGAGCTGGTGCAGGCGAGAGGGGAGGACTCGTGAGGGATCTGGGGAAGGTCGGCTCGGGCTCGCTCAAGGGGCTGCTCGAGGCGCTGCTGCTGGTCTCGGACGACTCCGTGCCGGCCACGGAGCTCGCCCGCGCGGCCGGTGCCACCCCGGGGGAGGTCGCCGGGGCGCTCGCGGAGCTCTCGGCCGAGTACGCCGACGCGAACCGGGGCTTCCAGCTGCGCGAGGTGGCGGGGGGATGGCGGCTCTTCACGCACCCCGCCTACCACGACCAGGTGGCCGACTACGTCCTGTCCTGGGACGCGCACCGCCTCTCGCAGGCCGCGCTCGAGACCCTCGCCGTCATCGCCTACCACCAGCCCGTCACCCGCGAGGGCATCCGGGCCGTCCGCGGCGTCAACTCGGACGGCGTGATCGCGTCGCTGAGGGAGAAGGGGCTCGTCCGCGAGGTGGGCCGCTCTCCGGACCGCGGGCAGGCCGTCCTCTGGGGCACCACGCGGCTCTTCTTGGAGCGCTTCGGCCTCAGGAGCCTGCGCGAGCTCCCGCCGCTCGAGGACTTCGCCCCCGACGAGGAGGCGCGCCGCTTCATCCGCGAGCGCCTGTCGGGCCGGTCGCTCTCCTTCACGCCCCAGGAGGCCGCGGAGGACATGGACGACGAGCGGGAGCTGCTCGACGACTACGGCACCGAGTCCGGGGAGGGGCGAGACGATGGGTGAGCCCATCCGCGAGAGCGGCCTGTACCCCATGCGCCTCCAGCGCTTCCTCGCGCGCGCGGGCGTGGCGAGCCGGCGCGGCTCGGAGCGGCTCATGAGCGCCGGGCGCGTGCGGGTGAACGGCGCGGTCGTCAGCGAGCTCGGCAGCAAGGTCGACCCGGAGCGCGACGTGGTGAGCGTCGACGGCGTGGTCTGCTCGATCGCGGAGCGGGCCTGCCACCTCGTGCTCAACAAGCCGGCGGGCTGCCTCACCACCATGAGCGACCCCTACGGGCGCCCGACCGTGGCCGACGTCGTGCCCGTGGCCGAGCACCCCGGGCTCTTCCCGGTCGGCCGGCTCGACATGGACACCACGGGGCTTCTGCTGTTCACCACGAGCGGCGAGCTCGGCCAGGCGCTCCTGCACCCCTCGCGCCACGTGGAGAAGCACTACGTGGCGCTCGTCTCGGGGACTCCCTCCGAGCGCGACCTCGAGCGGCTGCGGCGGGGCGTGCGGCTCGAGGACGGGCCCGTGAGCGCGCCCGCCAAGGCCGAGCTCCTCTCGCCCGACGACCCGCTCTTCTCGGTGGTGGCACCCGGCGGCGCGGGGCGCACGGGCGCGGGCGAGCCCAACGCCGTGGTGGGGCTCACCATCCACGAGGGGCGCAAGCACCAGGTCAAGAAGATGCTCCAGGCCGTGGGCCACAAGGTCGTGCGCCTTCACCGCGACGCCTTCGGGCCGCTCACGCTCGGTGACGTCGCCCCGGGCGCCTGGCGGCCGCTCGACGAGGACGAGACGCGCGCGCTCGAGGCGCTCGCGTCGGAGGGGAGGGACCGATGACGGGCATGCCCGGAGACGTGATCACCCAGAGGGTGCTCTTCATGCGCCACCCGGAGACCGTCTCCAACACGCAGCACTTCTATTCGGGACGCATGGAGGTCCCGCTGTCGCCCAACGGCGAGCGCCAGCGTGAGCGGGCCGTGGAGGCCCTCGTGGCCTTCGCCCCCGACCGCGTGCTCTGCTCGCCGCTCTCCCGGGCCCGCGACCTCGCCGAGATGGCCGCCGAGAGGCTCGGCGTCACGTGCACCGTGCTCGACGAGCTCACGGAGATCGACTTCGGACCGCTCGAGGGGCTCGACTCGGGCGGGTCGGCGGGCGGGCACCCCTTCCCCTGGCCGATCGACGAGCGGGGCGTCTCGTGCCCGCCCGAGGGCGCCGAGAGCTTCGAGCACCTGCGCGAGCGCTGCCGGCGCGTGCTGGGGCTGCTGCGCCCGCTCACGGGCAGGACGGCCTGCGTCACGCACGGCGGCTTCCTGAGGATGCTGCTCGCCGTGGTCTACGACATCCCGCTCACGCGCTTCTGGGACCAGCACGTGCTCAACGTCTCGTCGCACTTCCTGACCTGCGACGGCGACGGCTTCGCCCTCGGCGGCTTCAACCTGTCGCCCGAGGAGGTCATCGCCCACGCCACCCTGCCGAACGAGTATGACACCCGCGACATCTGGGGCGCGGGGAGAAGGGAGATCGCATGATCGTGGCCATAGACGGCCCCTCGGGCTCGGGCAAGTCCACGGTGGCCCGCGCCGTCGCCTCGAGGCTGGGCCTCACGTACCTGGACACCGGCGCGATGTACCGCTCGGTGGCCTACCTCTGCCTGAGCCGCGGGGTCGACCCCGATGACGCCGAGCGCTGCGCCGAGGTCGCGCGCACGGCCGACATCTCGTTTTTGGCGGCCGAGGGGGGCGCCCAGCGCGTCCTCGCCGACGGCAGGGACGTGACGGCCGAGATCCGCACGCCTGAGGTGGAGCGCGCCGTCTCGCCCGTCTCGGCCAACCCGGCCGTGCGCGAGAGCATGGTGGCCCTGCAGCGGCGCGCGGCCGAGGGCGCGGGCGTGGTGGCCGAGGGCAGGGACATCGGCACCGTCGTCTTCCCTGAGGCCGACGTGAAGGTCTTCCTCACGGCACGGCCCGAGGCGCGGGCCCGCCGACGGGCCGTGCAGCGCCAGGGAGGCAACCTCGCCTGCGGGCACGATGTCGCCGTGGACGCCGCCGAGCAGCGAAGGGTCCTGGACGACCTCGTCCGGCGCGACGAGTACGACTCCACCCGCGAGGCCTCCCCGCTGCGACCGGCCGACGACGCGGTGCTGCTCGACTCGACCGAGCTCCCCTTCGACGAGGTGGTCGAGGCGATCGTGGGGCTCGCGCGCGGAGGGGGGCGCTCATGAGCGAGGGGCGCATGAGGGCGTTTGCCGGCAACACCTACGACGACTACTACGACCACGCCCTGAGCGAGCACCCGCTGCCGGGCAGGCTCTTCATCGGCGCCGTCGTGCGGATCCTGTGGGTCGTCACGCGGATCCTGTGGCCCTGGAGGATCGAGCGCGCGGAGCTTCTGCTCGACGACCCTCGCGGCCGCGTGATCATCATGAACCACGAGTCCATGCTCGACCCGGTGGCGGTGGTCGCCACCATGTGGATGGCCGGCGTGCCCGTGCGCATCGTCTACAAGAGCGAGTTCGACAAGATCGGCCCGGCCACCTGGTTCTTCTCGCGTGCGGGCGGCTTTCCCGTCTCACGGGGCACGGCGGACATGAAGACCGTCCGGCGCGCGCGGGCGATGCTGCAGCGCGGCGAGTGCGTGCTCATCTACCCGGAAGGCACCCGCGTGCGCAGGGACTCGGACGCCGAGACCCACGGCGGCTATGCCATCATGGCCGAGCTCGCCAAGGCCCCGGTGCAGCCCGTGGCCATCATCGGTGCCCGCGACCTGCGCTTCCGTCAGCGCGTGTGGATGCGCGTGGGCGAGTGCGTGGAGTGGGACGAGCTCGGCTCGGGCTCGCGCAGGGAGCGGACGCAGGAGATGGAGCGTCTGGGCATGGCGCGCGTCTACGAGCTGCGTGACGCGCTGCGCCGCGAGCATCCCGGCACGGAGGAGGACGACTAGCATGGCCGTCGAGATCCGCGTGGCGTCTGAGGCCGGGGCGTGCTACGGCGTGGAGCGTGCGCTCGGGATGGTCGAGGCCGCCGCGGGCGAGGGCACGGCGCGCGTGCGCACGCTCGGCCCGCTCATCCACAACCCCCGCGTGGTGGCCGACCTCGAGGCGCGCGGGGTGGGCGTGGTCGGCTCCCCGGAGGAGGCGGCCGGTGACGCGCTCGTCCTGCGCACGCACGGCGTGACCCCCGACGAGCAGGCGCGCGCCGAGCGGCTCTGTGCGCGCGTCATCGACGCGACCTGCCCCTTCGTGAAGAAGGTCCACGCCGCCGCCGAGCGCCTCTCGCGCGAGGGCTACCAGGTCGTCGTGGTGGGGGAGGCCGGCCACCCGGAGGTCGAGGCGACGCTCCCGCATGCCTCGGGCGCCCACGTGGTGGGCTCGGCGGCAGAGGCGGCGGCGCTGCCGTGCGCGCGGCGCATGGGCGTGGTCGTGCAGACGACGGCGAGAAGGGAGCTCCTCGCCGAGGTCGTGTGCGAGCTCCTCGGTCGGGCCGAGGAGCTGCGCGTGGTCAACACGATCTGCGAGGCGACCTCCGGGCACCAGGCCGCCGCCGACGAGCTCGCGCGCGAGGCCGACGTGATGGTCGTCATCGGGGGGCGCATCTCGGCCAACACCACGCGCCTCGCCGAGATCTCCGCCGCGCGCTGCCCGCGCACCCATCACATCGAGGGGGCAGACGAGCTCGACGCCTCATGGTTCGACGGCGCGCGCGTCGTGGGCATCACGGCCGGGGCGTCCACGCCGGCCAGCCAGATCGAGGCCGTCCGGGCAGAGATCGCGCGCATGGTGGGGCAGTAGCCCGACGAACGGCCCGCGAGCCGGGGGCGCGCCGCAATGCGCCTCGCCGGGCACGCGGCACATGGAACGACGGCAGCCAAGGAGAAGCGGAGGGCCCATGGCCGAGCGGCAGCGCGCGGACTACGCCTCCACGAGGCCACGGGCCGATGGGGCCTGGGTCGCCTCCGTGGAGCAGGGCAGCCCCGCCTGGGAGGCGGGCGTCGAGGCGGGCATGCGCGTCGTCTCGGTCAACGGCGTCGAGCCCAAAGACATCATCGACTGGCGCTGGGAGGCCGACGGCGGCTGGTGCGAGCTCGAGGTCCTTGACCCGAGGGACGGCGCGCTCTGCACCTGCGAGCTCGTCCGCGAGCCGGGGCAGGACTGGGGCATCGACTTCACCGACGTGCTCTTCGACGGCATCCGGACCTGCGTGAACGCCTGCCAGTTCTGCTTCATGTCGATGCTGCCGCCCGAGGCGCGCCCCTCGCTCACCCTGCGAGACGACGACTACCGCCTCTCGTTTCTCCAGGGCAACTTCGTCACCCTCACCAACGTCTCCGACGAGGAGGTCGAGCGCATCGTCACCTGCGGGCTGTCCCCGATGAACGTCTCGCTCCACGCGGTCACGCCCGAGGTGCGCCGCTCGCTCATAGGCCCGCGCGCGGGCCGCGGCATCGAGGTCCTCGAGCGGCTCCTCGACGCGGGCATCGAGGTCCACGCGCAGATCGTGCTCTGCCCGGGCGTCAACGACGCCGACGAGCTCACGGCGACGCTCGACTGGGTGGAGGCCCGGCCGAAGATCACGTCCCTCGCCGTCGTGCCGCTCGGCTACACCAAGCACTCGCGCCGCTTCTCGCGCTCCTACTCCGACGACGTGGAGGCGTCGCGGGCCGTGGTGCGCCTCATCGAGCCCTACCAGCGCCGTGCCCGTGAGACCCTCGGCATCACGCGCTTCCAGCTCTCCGACGAGTTCTACGTGGACGCGCGCCTGCCCGTGCCCGCCGCCGAGACCTACGACGGCTACCCGCAGTTCTACGATGGCATCGGCATGCTGAGGAGCTTCCTCGACGAGGCCGCGCTGATCGCCTCCGAGCGTCCGGGAGAGCTCCGGGCCACAGACGATGCGCTGGCGGCTCGCGGGCTTCGCCTCCTCGTCGTCTGCGGGGAGGCGGCCGAGGAGACGATCGGGGTCTTCTGCCGGCTCCTCTCGGCCTCCGGGCGCGCCTCGACGTTCGCGGTCAGAAACGACTACTTCGGCGGGGACGTCAACGTGACCGGCCTCATCGTCTCCTGTGACCTGCTCGCGCAGCTGCCCCGTGACCTCAGCGGCACCGTGGTGGCGCTGCCCGAGGTCATGTTCAACTTCGACCGGCTGACCCTTGACGGGGACACCCAGGGCCACGTCCTGGGGGAGCTCGCCGGCCGCGGGGCGCGCCCGATCGTGTGCGTGCCCACCCCTTCATGCCTGCTCGAGGGGATCCGGGATTGCCTCGGGCTGTCCCGCTTGTGCTAGACTTTCGACGCCAATGGAATAGCGAGGAGATAAGATGCCCAAGCCCGTAGTCGCCGTGGTCGGCCGTCCCAACGTCGGCAAGTCCACGCTCGTGAACCGCATTGCGGTGAGCCGCGACGCCATCGTCCACGAGTCGCGCGGCGTCACGCGCGACCGCTCGTATCACGACGCCGACTGGAACGGCCGGGACTTCACCCTCATCGACACCGGCGGCATCGAGTCCGTCAAGTCCAAGGACGTCTTTGCCCCGCGCATCCGCGAGCAGGCCCTCATGGCCTGCGAGGAGGCCGACGTCATCGTCTTCGTGGTGGACGGCACCACGGGCGTGACCGACGAGGACGAGGAGGTCGCGCGGGTCCTGCGCCGCCAGGACAAGCCGGTGTTCCTCGTCGTCAACAAGAAGGACGACCCCGCCACCGAGCAGGACGGCCTGTGGGACTTCTTCTCGCTGGGCGTCGGTGAGCCGCGCCCGCTCTCGGCCGGCCACGGCCACGGCACGGGGGACCTGCTCGATGACATCGTCGACGCCCTGCCCGAGCCCTCAGAGGACCTGCCCTGTGAGGCGGAGCTCTCCGTGGCCATCGTGGGCCGGCCCAACGTGGGCAAGTCGAGCCTCGCCAACCGCCTCGCCAACAAGAGGCGCTCGATCGTCTCTGACGTGGCCGGCACCACGAGGGACGCCATAGACACCCTGATCGAGTGGAAGGGCATGCCCATCCGCCTCGTCGACACCGCCGGCATGCGCAAGAGGTCGCAGGTCCACGAGGACGTCGAGTACTACAGCCTCGTGCGGGGCCTCCAGGCCATCGAGCGCGCCGACGTGTGCCTGCTCGTGGGCGACGCCACCGTCGGCGTGACCGAGCAGGACCAGAAGGTCGCCGGCATGGCCATCGACCGAGGGTGCGCGCTCGTGCTCGTGCTCAACAAGTGGGACCTCGTGGAGACCGACCGACAGAGGGACGAGATCGTCGCCTCCGTCGAGAAGCGCCTCGCCTTCTGCCCGTGGATCCCCACCGTCAACGTCTCGGCGCTCACGGGCCGCGCCACCGACAAGGTCCTCGGCCTTGCCCAGCGCGCCTCCGAGGCCCGCGCCTCGCAGCTCAGGACCTCCGAGCTCAACGACCTGCTCACCCAGATCCGCGAGGGGGGGCACACCAGGAGCGAGCGCGGCCGGCGCCTCAAGATCCAGTACGCCACGCAGACGGGCACGAGGCCGCCGGTCATCACGTTCTGGTGCAACGCGCCCGACCTCGTCGACGACAACTTCGAGCGCTTCCTCGAGAACCGCCTGCGCGCGCGCTTCGACCTCACGGGCACGCCCGTGCGCCTGAGGTTTCGCCGCAAGGCCGAGGGAGGCGATCGCTGATGAGCTCCCTGTGCCTGTGGACCGCCGTCTTCACCCTCGGCGCCTACCTCGTCTGCGGCATCCCCTTCGGCCTCATCGTGGCCATGCTGATGGGCCACGTGGACGTGCGCCGCGTGGGATCCGGGAACATCGGCACGACCAACGTCGCGCGCGAGGTGGGCAAGGGCGCCGCCGCCCTGACCCTTCTCTGCGACCTCGGCAAGGGGCTCGTCTGGATGGTCATCTCCCGGTATGCCGTGGCCGCGCTCGCGCTCGGCGGCGACGTCTCGGCGCTCGACCACACGACCGTGCTCGGCACGGCCATGTCCGTGGTCTACCTCGGGTGCATCCTCGGGCACGTCTTCTCGCCCTACCTGCGCCTCCGTGGCGGCAAGGGCATCGCCGTGGGCTTCGGCGCCGCGCTCGGGCTCTGCTGGCCGGTGGCGCTCGGCCTGCTCGTCGTCTTCATCGCCTTCGTGGTGCCCACGCACTACGTCTCCGCGGGGTCGCTGGCGGCGGCGGCCTCGCTTCCCGTGTGCTGTGCCGTCCTCGGGTTTCCCGCCGTCTCGGTCGCGCCGTGCGCCGTCGCGGCGGTGATCGTCATCTGGTCGCACCGCGAGAACGTGCTCAGGCTCGTGCGCCACGAGGAGAGGCCCTTCTCCTTCCACAGGTCTGACAAGGGGGACGAGAGATGAGTACCCGGCCGAGACGTGCCTGCGTGGTGGGATCGGGCTCATGGGGGACCGCCATGGCGGGGCTCTTGGCCGCCCGCGCGGACGAGGTCACCCTCTGGTGCCGGGACGCCGCGGTCGCCGAGGCCATCTCGCGCACGCGGAGGAACCCCCGTCACCTCACCGGCTACGAGCTGCCGGAGGGCGTCGTCGCCACGGCCGACGGCGCCGAGGCGCTCGACGGCGCCGACCTCGTGGTGCTCGCGCTGCCGTCGGCCTACCTGCGCCCCACGTGCGCGCGCCTCGCGCCCCACGTGAGCGAGCGGGCCGAGGTGCTCGTGCTCACCAAGGGCGTGGAGGACGGCACCTCCGAGCTCATGCTCGACGTCGCCGCCGACGAGCTCGGGGGGCGCGCCCGCATGGCCGTGCTCTCCGGCCCCAACCACGCCGAGGAGGTCTGCCTGGGCAAGGTCTCCGCCGCTGTGCTCGCCGCGGAGTCCCCCGAGGTGGCAACCCACCTCCAGGGCATCGTCATGAGCCCCGGGTTCAGGGTCTACGTCTCGCAGGACGTCGCCGGCGTGGAGGTCTGCGGGGCCGTGAAGAACGTGATCGCCATCGCGTGCGGCGTGGCCGTGGGAGTCGGCGTCGGCGACAACGCCCTGGCCGTCCTCATGACGCGCGGCCTCGCGGAGATCGGCCGCGTGGCCGCCGCGCTGGGCGCCGACCCCCTCACGCCGATGGGGCTTGCCGGGATGGGCGACCTCGTGGCCACCTGCACCTCCCGCCACTCGCGGAACCGCAGCTTCGGGGAGGCCTTCGCCGCCGGCGAGTCGCTCGGGTCCTACGAGGCGCGCACGCACATGGTGGTCGAGGGCGCCCGCGCGGTGCGGAGCGTGCGCGCGCTCGCGCGTGCCCACGGGGTCGAGACGCCCATCACGGACGCGGTCCACGCCATGCTCTACGAGGGGCTCACGGTGGGTGAGGCCACCGACGCCCTGCTCGGAAGGCGCCCCGGCGAGGAGTTCTACGGAATCTGATCACAGGAGAAGGAGAGAGACTGATGCTCGAGGAGATAAGGGTCGCGCCGTCCGTCCTCTCGGCGGACTTCACCCGCCTGGGGGAGGAGCTCGAGTCCGTCGGGACGGCCGACCTCATCCACTACGACGTCATGGACGGCCACTTCGTGCCCAACCTCACGTTCGGGCCGGACGTGCTGCGCGCCGTCAAGGCGGCGACGGGGCTTCCGGTCGACGTGCACCTCATGATCTCCAACCCCGACGAGATGGTGGGGAGCTACCTCGACGCCGGCGCCGACATGCTCTCGTTTCACTACGAGGCCACCGCGCACGCCCACAGGCTCGTCTCGCTCGTGCGCGAGCGCGGGGCGAGGGCATCGCTCGCCCTCAACCCGGCCACGCCCGTGAGCGCCCTCGAGCCCATCCTCGACGACCTCGACATGGTGCTGCTCATGACCGTGAACCCCGGCTTCGGCGGCCAGTCCTTCATCGAGTCCTCGCTGCGCAAGATCCGCCAGCTCCGCCGCATGTGCGACGAGCACGGCGTGAACCCGCTCGTCGAGGTCGACGGCGGCATCTCGGCCAAGACGGCCGCGCGGGTCACCGCCGCGGGGGCCAACGTGCTCGTGGCCGGGAGCGCGGTCTTCGGCGCCGACGACCGCGCCTGCGCCATAGCCGAGATCAGGCGCGCCGCGCAGGCCGGCGTCCCGAAGATGGCCTAGCGGCCGTGGACGCCATGCGCGCTCTCACCTACCTCGACTACGCCGCCTCGGCCCCGCTTCGCCCGGAGGCCCTCTCGGCGATGGCCTCCTACGACGCGAGCCCCTTCGCCGGGGCCAACCCCAACTCGCTCCACTCGCTCGGCCGCGCGGCCGCCCGGGCCCTCGACGGCGCCCGGGCCGAGCTCGCGCGCGCCCTGGGCGGCGGCTTCCGACCCTCGGACGTGACCTTCCTCTCGGGGGGCACCGAGGCCAACAACCTGGCCGTCGTGGGCCTCGCCGAGGGCGTGCGCGCCCGTGACTCCCGGCGTCGTCGCGTCGTGCTCTCCGCCATCGAGCACGACTCGGTGATCGACCTCTCGGGGCCGCTGCGCGCCCGCGGCTTCGAGGTGGAGCTCGCGCGACCCGACGCGGAGGGCGTCGTGGGGCCCGAGGCGCTCTCGGGGCTCGTCGACGAGACCTGCGCGCTCGTCTCGGTCATGTACGCCAACAACGAGACGGGCGTGGTGCAGCCCGTCCCCGAGCTCGCCCGGGCCGCGCACGCCGCGGGCGCGCTCTTTCACACCGACGCCGTGCAGGCCTTCTGCCACGTGCCGCTCTCGCTCTCCGACGTCGACGCCGTGAGCGTGGCCGCCCACAAGGTCGGCGGGCCCGTCGGCGTGGGCGCGCTCGCGGTGCGCACCCGCGCGCCGCTGCGGGCGATGATCGTCGGCGGGGGCCAGGAGCTCGGCCGGCGGGCCGGGACCCAGGACGTGCGCGGCGCGCTCGCCTTCGCGGCCGTGGCGAGCGCCGCGACGGAGGCGCTCGCCGAGGTCCGGCCCGTGGTGGCCGGGCGCTGCGAGCGGCTCTACGCGCGCCTGTGCGCGCCGGGCACGGGCGTGGAGCCCACGGTGGGCACGCGCGTGGGGGAGGGGCGGCTCCCCGGCATCGTGAGCGTCACGGCCGCGGGCGTGGACTCGGAGACCCTCGTGCTCTCCCTCGACGAGGCGGGCTTCGAGGTCTCGGCGGGATCGGCGTGCTCGTCCGGCTCGCTCGACGCGAGCCACGTGCTGCTCGCCATGGGCATCCCGCGCGACCGGGCGCTCTGCTCGCTTCGCGTCTCGTTCGACGAGCGCGTGGCCGAGGACGACCTCGAGCGGTTCTCCGAGGCGCTCCTTCGCGTGGTGGCCGACCGCACGGGCCGGCGTGGGAAGACTGACCCCAGGAAGAGGATGAGATGAGCGAAGCTTCTGCCCTCATGGCCCTCCAGGACATCGACCTCAGGCTGCTGAGGCACGAGGCGGCCCTCGCGTCGATGCCCCAGCAGAGGCGGATCAAGACGATAGGCCTCGCGCGGCGCAAGGTGGCCAGCGAGCTCACGGGCATCGTCGGGCGCCGCAAGGACGCCCAGATGGAGGTCGCCGACACCGAGGCCGCGCTCGAGCACTACCGCGAGAAGGCCCTCGAGGTCCAGGCGCTCGCCGAGGCCGGGCAGCGCACCCATCGGGAGCTGCGCGACTTCGAGCAGCAGCTCACCTCGCTCGCCAAGCACACCGAGAAGGCCGAGTTCTCGCTCACCCGGCTGCGCGAGGACCTCGCGCGCCTCGAGCGCGCCGAGAGGAACGCCGAGCGCACGCTCGCCCGGCTCGACGAGGAGCGCGCCGCCGCCGAGGCCTCGCTCGACGAGCAGGCCGGGGAGCTGCGCGCCCAGATCGCGTCGCTCTCGCGCGAGCGCGAGCGCGTGGTGGGGGAGCTCTCGCCTGAGCACCTCGCCGCTTACGACGTCGCCCGGAGGCGCTTCAAGGGCCTTGCCGTCGAGCGCCTGAGCGGCAACGTCCCCACGGTCTGCCGCGTGAGCCTCCAGGCAAGCCAGTTCCACGACCTCGTGCACGGCGACGAGATCACCGAGTGCCCGTACTGCCACCGCATGCTCGTCACCTCCGAGTGGGTCGAGGGCGCATGAGCGGGCGCGCCGGGACGCACGTCCTTCTCGCCGTGTGCGGCGGAATCGCCGCGTACAAGGCCTGCGAGGTCCTGCGCGGGCTCCAGAGGGCCGGCTGCGAGGTCCGCGTGACCATGACGGAGGCAGCCGAGCGCTTCGTGGGCCCCGCCACCTTCGAGGCCCTCTCGGGCGCGCCCGTGGCGGACGACCTCTTCTCGCACCCGGACACCCCCATCCCGCACATCGCGCTTTCGGAGTGGGCCGACCTGGCCCTTGTGGTGCCGGCCACGGCCAACGTCATGGCCAAGCTCGCCGCCGGGATCGCCGATGACTGCCTCACGACCACGCTTCTGGCCTGCGACTGCCCGCTCGTGGTGGCGCCGGGGATGAACGTGCGCATGTGGGAGAGCCCCGCCACGCGCGCGAGCGTTCGCACGCTCGCCGAGCGGGGCGCGCGGCTCGTGGGGCCGGCGAGCGGCAGGCTCGCCTGCGGCGAGCAGGGTGCCGGCAAGCTCGCGGACGTGGCCGACATCGTGGCGGCCGCCCTCGCCGAGCTCGGCAGGCAGGGTCGCGGGCAGGACCTCCGCGGTCGGCGCCTGCTCGTGAACGCGGGACCCACCCACGAGGCCATCGACCCGGTGCGCTACATCGCCAACGCCTCGTCGGGCAAGATGGGCTATGCCATCGCCGCCGAGGCGGCGCAGCGCGGGGCCGAGGTCACGCTCGTCTCGGGGCCCTGCGCGCTCGCCGCGCCCGATGGCGTGCGCCGCGTGGACGTGGTGAGCGCCGCCGAGATGCGCGAGGCCTGCCTCGCGGCGTTCGAGGGCGCGGACGCCGCCGTGTGCTCGGCCGCCGTGGCCGACTACACCCCGGCGCACCCGGCCTCCCACAAGCTCAAGAAGTCCGCCGAGCCCCTGCGCTGCCTCGAGCTCACCGAGACCGCCGACGTCCTGGCCGAGCTCTGCCGCGCGAAGGGGGAGCGCGTGGTGGTGGGCTTTGCGGCCGAGACCTCTGACCTGCTGGCCTACGCGCGCGAGAAGCTCGAGCGCAAGGGCGCGGACCTCATCGTCGCGAACGACGTGAGCCGGGCCGACTCCACCTTCGGGGCGGACACGAGCCGGGTGGCGCTCGTCTCGGCCTCCGGCGTCGAGCAGCACGAGACGCTGCCCCTGCCCGAGGTCGCGGCCGTCATCTGCGACCGGCTGGCAGGGCTCCTCAAGGGTCGCGCATGAGTCGGCTCGTCGTGGGCTGCCACCTCTCGGCGGCGCGCGGCTGGGCCGCCATGGGCCGAGACGCCGTCTCCGTCGGCGCGACGACCCTCGCCTTCTTCACGAGGAGCCCGCGCGGCGGGCGCATGCGCAAGCTCGACGCGGCCGACGCCGCTGAGCTGCGCCGAACGCTCGCCGAGCACGGCTTCGGCACCGTCGTGGCGCACGCACCCTACACGATGAACCTCTGCTCGAGCAGGCCGTCTGCGGTGGAGTTCGCCCGGCAGGCGCTGCGCGAGGACCTCGAGCGCATGGAGGAGCTCCCCGGCAGCTGCTACAACCTGCACCCCGGGTGCCACGTGGGACAGGGCGTGGCCGAGGGCGTGCGGCTCATCTGCGAGGGGCTCAACGAGGTCCTGGAGCCGGGGCAGTCCACCTGCGTGCTCCTCGAGACCATGGCGGGCAAGGGCAGCGAGGTGGGGCGCAGCTTCGAGGAGCTCGCGCAGATCATCGACGGCGTGGAGCACGACGAGCTCGTGGGCGTGTGCCTCGACACCTGCCACGTGAGCGACGCGGGCTATGACATCGCGGCGGACCTCGACGGCGTGCTCGCGGAGCTCGACCGCACGGTCGGGCTGGGGCGCCTGCGTGCCCTTCACCTGAACGACTCGAAGGGCCCCGTCGGCTGCCACCGGGACCGCCACGAGCGGATCGGCCAGGGCACGCTCGGCCTGGAGACCTTCCGGAGGCTGGTCAGCGATGAGCGGCTGGCCCACCTGCCGATGGTGCTCGAGACCCCGCAGGACGACCTTGCCGGCTGGGCCGACGAGATACGGCTGCTCCGCGAGATGGCGGGCGAGGGGGCGTAGCGGATGGGCATCCTCATAGGGCTCGAGCGCGTGGGCCACGAGTGGCCGGGCAAGCGCGTGCTCTCAGACCAGACGATCGGCATCAACGAGGGCGACAGGATCGGCATCGTCGGCAGGAACGGCGACGGCAAGACCACGCTCCTCGAGGTCGTGGGAAAGGTCGTCGAGCCGGACGAGGGAAGCGTCACCTGGCGACGGAACGTGCAGGTGGGCTACCTCGGGCAGGCGGACTCGCTCGACGATGGCGCGAGCGTCAGGCAGGCCGTCTTCGGCCAGGTGCCCGACTACGTCTGGGCGTCCGACGCGCGCGTCCGCGCGATCCTCGAGCGGCTCATGGGCGACGTCTCGCTCGACGCGCGCATAGGCGAGCTCTCCGGCGGGCAGCGTCGCCGGGCGGACCTCGCGCGCGTGCTCGCGGGGACCTACGACGTCATCCTCATGGACGAGCCGACCAACCACCTCGACCTGGCCGCCATCGAGTGGCTGGCCGCGCACCTGCGCCGGCGGTGGGCCGCGGGCGAGGGGGCGCTTCTCGTGGTGACGCACGACCGGTGGTTCCTCGACGAGGTCTGCGAGCGGATGTGGGAGGTCCACGACCGTCGGATCGAGCCCTTCGAGGGCGGCTACTCCGCCTACGTCCAGCAGCGCGTCGAGCGCGAGCGGCTGGCCGCCGCGGCCGAGGAGCGCCGTCAGAACACCCTGCGCAAGGAGCTCAACTGGCTCGCGCACGGCGCCAAGGCCCGCACGAGCAAGCCGCGCTTTCGCGTGGAGGCCGCCCGCGCGCTCATCGCCGACGACCCGCCGCTCAGAAACCCCGTCGAGCTCAAGAGGCTCGCCGTGAGCCGGCTCGGCAAGCAGGTCATCGAGATGGAGGGCGTCTCGTTCTCCTACGGCGACGGCCCGCGCGTGCTCGACGACGTGAGCTGGATCATAGGGCCCGGGGACCGCTACGGCATCCTCGGCGCCAACGGAGCGGGCAAGTCGACCCTGCTCAAGGTGATGACGGGACGGCTCGCGCCCACGTCGGGCCGGGTGAGGATCGGGGCCTCGGTGCGCTTCGGGTGGATGAGCCAGCACCTGGACTCGCTGGCCGAGCGAGGGGGCTGGCGCCTCCTTGACGTGCTCGGGCGCTACCGGCGAAGCTACGTGGTCGACGGGCGCGCGCAGAGCCCCACCCAGCTTGCCGAGCGCCTGGGCTTCGAGCAGCGCGAGCTCACCACGCGCGTGGGCGACCTCTCGGGCGGGCAGCGCCGCCGGCTCGCGCTGCTGTGCGTCCTTTTGGACGAACCCAACGTGCTCGTCCTCGACGAGCCGGGAAACGACCTCGACACGGACATGCTCGCCGTGATGGAGGACCTGCTCGACGGTTGGCCCGGCACGCTGCTCGTGGTCTCGCACGACCGCTACCTCATGGAGCGCGTGACCGACGACCAGTTCGCCCTCATCGGCGGCCGTGTGCGCCACGTGCCGGGCGGCGTGGACGAGTACCTGCGACTGCTCGAGGCGACCGGGACGGATCCGGAGGCCCCGGCCCCGCGTGCCGCCGGTCCGTCCGATCCGGCC
>CAZUOD010000006.1:0-11771 GCA_964621975.1 uncultured Atopobium sp. | reverse complement strand
CGGGACGGATCCGGAGGCCCCGGCCCCGCGTGCCGCCGGTCCGTCCGATCCGGCCGCGCCCGCGAGGCGCCCCGGCGGGCTCACCAACGCGGAGCGCCGCGAGCTCAAGCGCCGGTTCGACGCCGTCTCGCGAAGGCTCGACAAGGTGCAGCCCGTCCCTGACGCCATCCGCGCCGAGATGGCGGCGCTTCCCGCGAGCGACTACGAGGCCCTCATGGACGCCCAGGGGCGCCTCGACGCCGCCCTGGCGGAGATCGGGGCGCTCGAGGACGAGTGGCTCGAGCTCTCGGAGCGGCTCGGCATCGGCTAGCTCAGGCCTCCCAGGCGCACCGGTCCATGTCCACGCGCCCGTCGGGCAGGAAGGTGATGCCCTCCTCCTCGAGCATGCGGCGCTGCTCGAGCGGCCCGCCGAAGGCGAAGCCAGGCGCGAGGGAACCGTCCTTGAAGACCACGCGGTGGCAGGGGACGCCTCCCGCCACGCCGGGGCTCGCGTGCATGGCAAACCCCACGAGGCGCGCCGCCCTCGGCCTGCCGAGCATGCGCGCCACCTGCCCGTAGGTGGCCACGCGTCCCTCGGGGACCTGGCGCACCACGTCGTAGGCGCGCGCGAAGAACGTGTCCATGCTCGCCCCTTCCCGCCGCCTGACCGACGCGCTTAGACTACCATGGGGAAAGCCGTCCCAGAGGGGAGATGCCCGTGAACATCGACAGGAACACCAGCGCCCTGCTCGTCATCGACGCCATCGAGGCCGACGCCCAGGACGTCGTCTATGACCCCGACGCCGCCACGGCCGCCTACCGTGCCAACGTTGCGCGCGCCGTCGACGCGGCCCACGCGGCCGGCGTGCCCGTGATCTTCTGCAACGACGCGCACGTGCGCGGCCTTGACCATGAGCTCGAGCTCTGGGGCGAGCACGGGATCGCCGGCGAGACCCGCATCATCCCGGAGGTCGCCCACGAGCCGGGAGACATCGTCATCCCCAAGCGCCGCTACTCGGGCTTCTTCCAGACCGACCTCGACCTCACCTTGCGCGAGCTCGGCGTCAGGACCGTCATCGCTGTGGGCGCGGACACCAACATCTGCGTGCTGCACACCCTGGCCGACGCCTACTTCCTCAACTACGCCTCGGTGGTGGTGAGCGATGCCACGATGACCTTCCTCTGCGGCACGCAGGAGGTCGCCCTCGAGCACTGCGAGAAGTGCTACGGGTCGCTCCTGTGCACCGTGGGGGAGCTCGAGGCCGCCCTCGCCTGAGGCCCCTCACGCCCCCCAGCGCTCGCGCACGGCCACGAGGAACGCCTCCGCCGCCGGCGAGAAGCTCTGGTAGCGCTTCCACGCGATGAAGATGTCCGCCGTGACGGGTGGCTCGAGCGGGCGAAACGCGAGGCCTGAGCCCTCGGAGGTGTCCACGATGCCCTCGAGGCTGATCACGTAGCCGACGCCGCGACGCGTGAGCAGCGCGGCGTTGTAGAGCAGGTTGTAGGTCGCCACCACGTCCGTCTCCGAGAGGTCACGGCGCAGCCACGTGGCCATCTCGCGGTCGGCCTGCTCGGAGAGGATGAGGGGCCGGCCCATGAGGTCCTCCGGGCGGACGACGTCGAGCTCGGCGAGCGGGTCGTCGCGGCGCATGAAGGCGCCCCAGCGATCCTGGGCCGGGAGCTGCAGGAACTCGTAGCGCGAGAGGTCGGCGTGGCCCACGAAGACGCCGAAGTCGATCCGGCCGGTGTCGAGCCTCTCGGCGACGTCCTCGGCGTTTCCGCTGTGCAGGCTGAACCTCACGAGCGGGTACTCCTCGAGGAGCTCTCCCATGAGGTCGGCGAGCAGTCCCATGGCGGGCGTCTCGCCACCACCGATGCGGACCTCGCCCGCGAGGGTGTCCGCCGTGAGGCGAAACTCGTCCTCGGTGCGCCCCACGAGGTCCACGATCTCCTCGGCGCGCCGGCGCAGGCGCATGCCCGGCTCGGTGAGCGTGACCCGCCTGCTGCCGCGCTCGAAGAGGCGCACCCCGAGATCGCGCTCGAGCTCCTGCATCTGGCGGGAGAGCGCGGGCTGCGAGACGTGCAGCACGCTCGCGGCACCGGATATGGTGCCCTCGCGCGCGACCATGAGAAAGCACTGCAGGTGCCTGAGCTCCATCGGTTCCCTCCCGCCCTGTGGGCAGACCATGCAAAAAACGCATGGAACGGCATGAGATATAGGCATTTTACCTAGCTCGGCGTCGTTCGTACAATCGTCCCGAGAAGAGGAGGAGCTGTGGGGGACCTTTCCGGTGATCTGGGCCGCTGCCTCGCGGAGGCGCGCTGCGACGAGGGGCTCGCGCGGATCGCGCGGCGCTCCTGCGACGAGGGGCGCATGCGCGAGACCAAGCGCGTGCTCCTCGGCGAGCGCCGTCGCCTCGTCGAGGAGATGCGCGAGGCCCAGCACGGGATCGACTCCATAGACCACCTGCTGCGACGCGTCTCGCATGAGCTGTGCCGGGACGCCAGGGACACGACGATCGATGGGAGCGAGCTATGACAGACGAGAGGCTTGAACTCACCGAGGTGTGGGACAAGACGTTCACGCAGTCCGACAGGGTCGACCACGAGAAGGTGACCTTCCACAACCGCTATGGCATCACGCTGGCCGCGGACCTCTACCGTCCCACGGGGGCAGAGGGTCCCCTTGCCGCGCTGGCCGTCTCGGGCCCGTTCGGCGCCGTCAAGGAGCAGTGCTCGGGGCTCTATGCCCAGACCATGGCCGAGCGGGGCTTCCTCACGATCGCCTTCGACCCGTCGTACTGCGGCGAGTCCGGCGGAGAGCCGCGCTACGTGGCCTCGCCCGACATCAACACCGAGGACTTCATGGCGGCCGTCGACTTCCTCAGCTGCCGGGACGACGTCGACCCCGGGCGCATCGGCATCATCGGCATCTGCGGCTGGGGCGGCCTGGCGCTGAACGCCGCCGCGCTCGACACCCGCGTGCGCGCGACCGTGACCTCCACGATGTACGACATGAGCCGCATCAACGCCAAGGGCTACTTCGATGCCGATGACAGCCCCGAGGCGCGGCGCGCCTCTCGCCGGGCGCTGGCCGCACAGCGCACCGAGGACTACCGCACCGGCACCTACGCGCGCGGGGGCGGTGTGGTCGACCCCCTGCCCGACGACGCCCCGCAGTTCGTGCGCGACTATCACGACTACTACAAGACCGAGCGCGGCTATCACCCCCGCTCGCTCAACTCCAACGACGGCTGGAACGTCACGGGCTGCATGTCCTTCCTCAACCAGCCGATCCTCGCCTACGCCGAGGAGATCGAGAGCGCCGTCATGGTGGTGCACGGCGACGCCGCCCACTCCTGCTACATGAGCAGGGACGCCTTCGCGCGCCTCACGGGTGACAACAAGGAGCTCGTCCTCGTGCCCGGGGCCTCGCACACCGACCTCTACGACAACCTCGACAAGATTCCCTTCGACCGCATCCAGGGCTTCTTCGAGCGGCACCTCTCCTAGACCGAAGGGACCCGCATGGCAGAGACGATCATCGAGAACGAGACCCACGACGAGGAGCGCGCCCTCTACGGCTCGCGCGACCTGCTCGTCCGCGGCTGCCGCTTCGACGGGCCAGCCGACGGCGAGAGCGCCTTCAAGGAGTGCTCGGACATCACCGTGGAGGGGAGCTTCCTCAACCTGCGCTACCCCTTCTGGCATGACCACGGCCTCACGATCCGAGGCTCCGAGATGACCGAGCTCTGCCGCGCGGCGCTCTGGTACTCCGACGGCATCCTCCTGGAGGACACGGCCCTTCACGGCATCAAGGCGCTGCGCGAGTGCGCTGACGTCACGATGCGCGGCTGCGACGTCGTCTCCCCGGAGTTCGGCTGGTCCGTGCGCGACCTTGCGATGGAGGGGTGCGCGGTCGAGAGCGAGTACTTCCTCATGCGCTCGAGCGACCTTCGCCTGCGCGAGGTGCGGATGAGCGGCAAGTACTCCTTCCAGTACGTGGAGGGGGCCGTCCTGGAGGGCTGCGAGCTCGACACCAAGGACGCGCTCTGGCACGCGCGCGACGTGGTCATCCGCGACAGCCTGGTCAAGGGGGAGTACCTCGGCTGGTACAGCGAGAACGTCACCTTCGAGCGGTGCCGGATCGTGGGGACGCAGCCCCTGTGCTACTGCCGGAACCTCACGCTCGTTGACTGCGAGATGATCGACTGCGACCTCGCCTTCGAGCGCTCGGAGGTGCGCGCGGACATCACCACGCCCGTCGTGAGCATCAAGAACCCGCTGGAGGGAAGCCTCATCAACGTGCCCGCCGTGGGCGAGGTCATCCGTGACATCGACGGCGCCACCGGTGAGGTCAGGGTGTGCGGGCAGGACGGGAGGGCGTGTGCGTAGGCTGGTCGTGACGGTGGGGGAGCGCGCCTTTTCGACGACACTCGAGCAGGGTGAGGCGGTCGACGCGCTGGTGGAGATGCTCGGCGAGGGCCCGTTGACCCTCGAGCTCTCAGACTACGGCGGCTTCGAGAAGGTGGGCGCGCTCGGGGCCGAGCTTCCCACGGACGACGAGCGGACCACCACGCAGGCCGGGGACATCGTGCTCTACCAAGGCAAGCAGATCGTTGTGTTCTATGGGTCCAACACCTGGTCCTACACCCGTCTCGCGCACGTGGACGACCTCGACGGCTGGCAGGAGGCGCTCGGCTCCGGGGATGTCACCCTGACCCTCTCCTTGGAGGTGGGCGCCTGACAATTGGCGCTTGCGCATTGCAGGGAACGGTGCTAGATTAACTTCTCGTGCAAGACGCGACGGGTGGTGGCGCAGTTTGGTAGCGCACTTGACTGGGGGTCAAGGGGTCGCTGGTTCGAATCCAGTCCACCCGACCAGTAAAACCGCAGGCCAGAGGGCAAATCCTCTGGCCTGCTATTTTATTTTCCTATGTGCCCATTCCATATCGTTCCATATCCGCGCCCTCGACCTTGCAGCTTATCCGCATCGCGGCATCAACGAATGTGCCAATCTCGGGGTTGAGGTAGTGCCGGTAGAGCACCGCCGAGCCGTCCGAGCGGCCCTGCATGGCGTTTATGAGCGTGCTCTGGAGGTCCGCCGCCTGCGCGAGCGTGGAGTACGTGGCGCGCATCCGGTTCAGCGGGACGAAGGGCAGGCCGTGCAGAGGCCCGCCCTCGTCGAAGAGCGCGCGCCAGAGCCTCGGGACGTACGACGGCGTCAGGCGACGGCCCGTGGGCCTGCCGTTGTGGACGGACTGGCATATCGGGCCCGTCTCCTCCACGGCGCGCAGGCGCTCCGAGAAGACGGGCGCGACGGGGACGCGGCGGTAGCGCCGGTCGTTCTTCGGCCCCTTCATGCCGTCCTCGGACGTCACGGCCCCCTCCACGGTCACGACGGCCATGCAGCGCCCGTCCGGCGCGTCGACCCAGCCGATGCGCTCCCAGTCGAGCGCGAGCGCCTCGGAGCGCGAGAGCCCCGCGCCGACCATCACGAGCCAGAGCGCGTAGACGCGCGACCTGTCGAAGCCGGGCGCCGCGAGCGCCGCCGCCACCTTGCGCGCGCCCCACACGGGGAGCGGCGCGGTCCTGCGGCCCCTGGGCATGCGGAAGCGGTAGCCCTCCATGGGGGGCGGGCGATCACGTGGTCGAAGGACGCCTGCGAGAGTATCGCCCTCAGCGCCCTCGCGTGGGCGGGCGCGGACTGGGACGGCAGGCCGTCGACCCAGCGCTGGACCTCGACGTTGTCTATGGCCGTGATGTCGCGCCCCCCGAACGTGGGCGCGATGTGGCAGCGGTAGACGCTCTCGTAGGTCCTGACGTTCGCCCTGGTGGTCGTCCGCTCGCGCCCCGGCACGAACCGGCCCCAGAAGTAGGCGTCGAGGGACACACGGCCGCCCATGGCGCTCGCGCGGCCCATCTCGTCGGCGAGCCTCAGGAGCTCGGCGTCGGCGTCGGCCTCCGTGCCGCGGACGATGCGCGACTTCGTGCGCTGCAGGCCGTCCTCGCGGAAGCCCCGCGAGACCCTGACCTGCCACATGCCGGGACGGATCTCTCGCTTCGAGCCGACTTTGTCGCGTGGCATAATGAATCAGCACCCAATCTTCGTATGGTTCGGGCGGCACGCCCCGTGGTTTGTCTTGGCGGACCCACGGGGCGAACCTCTATCGCTCCTCATGACATGGCCGGTCATCCCCGCCAGATCGTCGAGCACATCCAGCAGATGAAGCCTAAGAAGGAGAGGGCGAAGAAGAGGACCCCCGCCCACGGAAAGGCATTCTCCAGCAGGACCCCGATCCAGAACCAGACAACGAACGCGATGACAATCTGCAGACAGCAGCCGCATCCGTCCGCGCATCCACCAGCGCCCCCTCTTCGGGTTCTGCCTCGGCCTCGGCTCATGCGCGCGAGCCTCCTCATTGCCCTCGCATGAGCAAATAACCTTGACCGGCGCATCATGCGTTCCCTTCAGTCATACGAGCTTCAGATGTCCCCTAGGGCGGGCCCTCAATCCAGGCTGATGGTGTCAAGCAGGGCGCTGACGCTTATCTGGTCCCCGTAGAGGATAATTCTGTAGTCCGTCACGCTCGACCTGACGAATATATCGGCGCCCTCTATGGTCACGCCGTCGTTCTCGACCGAGAAGTCGCACACGTAGCATCTGGCGCCGTCTATGACCGACTCGTCCACGAGCTCCCACTCATACTCGGCCCCGAGTCCCTCAATCAGGGACTCCCAGTCAGTCAGGATGTCATCGAGACTCCCGTCATCCGGCGGGGACGAGTAGGACACGGACAGGATTCCGAACGCGTCCTCATCGGTCGACGTGAAGGAGACACTCCCGGATGAGTCGGAGTCGGACCTGTCCTCCACCCAGTTCGAGGGGACGGACAGGCTCATCCCGCCCACGGTGACGTCCCTGTCGAGCTGAACACCCCCAATCGCGCACGCGGAAAGCGCCAGCGCGCAGACGAGCGCGGCGACGGCAAACGTCCTCCTTCTCCTCCTCATCATCATGCCCTCCATCCGTCCGGGGCCGTGTAGCTCACGGCCTTGCCCAGTATCCTCACGCTCGGGGAGTCGGGGTCGCTCCCGTCGATGACCTGGTCGCGGTAGTCCGGATCGTAGCTCTCCGGGTGGAGCCTGACCACGTCGCCCTCGAAGAACACGCGCTTGAGCGTCGCGTCGTCACCGTTCACGAAGACCACCCCGACGTCGCCGTTGCGGACCTCCTCGTCCGGGTCGACGAGGACCAGCGTCCCCTCCGCGAAGAGCCGGTTCATCGAGTTGCCGGAGACGACGAGCCAGAACGCGTGCCTGCGCTCGCTCCACAGCGACTCCGGTGTGTCGTGGGTCTCGCCGTCCACGCCTATGGCCTCGCGCGGGGTCCCGGCGGCTATCCGGCCGGCGATGGGGAGGGGACGCTGCTCAGTCGGTATTGCCTGGACGGATTTGGGCTCGTCAGCCATGCCCAAGAGGTATGAGATCGTGACACCAAGCGCTGCGCTCATCTTGACTATCACGCTTGACTTAACGTCGTTTTCCCCGCTCTCATATCGCGCGATTTGCTGCTGCGAGGTCCCGATTTTCTTGGCCAGCTCGGCTTGGGTCCATCCTTTTGCTATGCGAGCCTCAGCGATTTTGTAGTTGTTCATCACATCCTCCATAACACGCTTTCATTGTATTTTCACACACAAAATAGTTGTTGATAAACACGGAAATGTTGTTAGGAGGTGGCATGAGAGGAAACATGAGAGCGGAGCGTGTACGCCTCGGCCTCTCTACTGAGGAGGTCGCTAACTGCGTCGGAGTGCACGTAAACGCGCTTTGCAGATGGGAGCGTGGCGAGTCGGAGCCGTTGGGCGACAACCTTCTGAAGCTTGCACACCTGTACAAGTGCACCCCGGATTACCTGATGAGTTACACCGATGACCGGCACGGCTGCGCGGTGGCCGACACCAAGGGCTAGCAACACCGTACCTTCAAAGCCGAATAGGTCGTGATGGGGACGGTCCGCCGGACGCCCGCGTAGTTGGCGCCCGGCTCGCCGCCAGGCTTTTCTCTCCCTGCCAGCATCCGAGCGGGTTCGAGCTGAGTGCTCTCTTTTGAGTCGTCACTCCGCGAACCTCATTGGTCTACGGCATGGGGTTCTCAGTCCCATGGCGTCCCCGCTGGAACGGCGCGCTACGCTCGCGCCCTTCGGTCGGCAGACTTCGAGCGGCCCAGGCTCGACGGCACTACCGATTCCGGGGAGACCGCGTTCTCAAAACCGCTTTCAAGAGCGAGCTCCTTTCCACGAGTTTTACGCGAGAACGACAAGACCCTACGGCATGCGGACCGCTCCCACCACGACCCATTCGGCGAGCAGGCGAGATGGAGGGGTGAGACGTGACGAGAGAGGAAGTCGGCCAGCTCTGCGAGCTCCTGAGCAGGCTGGACAGGGAGCAGTGGCGGGCTGTCGAGAGAGTGGTCGACGGCGCGTTCGAGTCGGCGATGAGGGACTTCTACGACGCGCACAGGGAGGAGTGGGAGGCGCACGGCAAGGCCCCCGGATGGTTCTCGGAGCGCCTTGCCACGCTTGCGAGGGACTAGGAGGACAGCCACTCGTGGTACTCCCGCAGCATCTCAAGGGCGACGGCGTTAGCCATCTTGATCACTGCGTGCGCGCGCTCGTGCCCTTCTGAGATCTCGTCGAGCTTGGCGGTTCCGAACGAGCTCTCAAGGGCGGACATCGCGGGAGCCACCGAATTGGACTCGTCCCATTTCCCCTCGAAGTCCTTGAAGTCCTTCTCCATACACATCACCCCCTCTCGCGAAAGGAGAGAACGTGCAAGACATCACCAGCATACGGTCGTTCACGAGCGAGCGGTTCGGCGAGGTCCGCGCGCTCAGCGTGGGAGGCGAGCCATGGTTCGTAGCCCGAGACATTACCGACGCGCTTGGACTTGACCGCACCGCCACCCGCAAGCTCGACGATGACGAGAAGGGTGTGCGTTCAATGCACACCCCTGGTGGCGAGCAGCAGGTCACCGTAGTTAACGAGCCGGGCCTCTACACGCTCGTGCTCTCCTCTCGCAAGCCTGAGGCGCACGCCTTCAAGCGCTGGGTCACCCACGAGGTGCTGCCCGCGCTGCGCCGCGACGGGGCCTACGTGGCCTCGGACGGCACCGAGGACGACGCGACCCTCATGGCCCGCGCCCTCATCGCCGCCCAGCGCCAGATAGAGCGGCGGGACCGCGAGATAGCGGAGATGCGCCCGAAGGCGCTGTTCGCCGACGCGGTGGCGGCGAGCGACAAGACCATGCTCATCGGGGAGTTCGCCAAGGTGCTCCGCCAGAACGGCGCCCAGGTGGGCCAGAACAGGCTCTTCCAGTGGATGCGCGACAACGGCTACCTCATCTCGCGCAGGGGCAGCAGCTACAACCTGCCCACGCAGCGCTCGATGGAGCTCGGCCTGTTCCGCGTCAAGGAGACGGTGATCCCGCACAGGGACGGGCACGTGACGACCAGCCTCACGACGAAGCTCCTGCCACGTGGCCAGCAGTACTTCCTCAACAAGTTCCTTGGGGGTGTCGGCATTGAGCAGGGCGCGCCGCGCTGATGGCCGCGCACGGGACGCGGCGCCCGCCGGGAGGGGCGAGGGCGACGACGGCCGGAACGTCGGGTATAGGCCGCCGGCCGGGACGTCGCCGAGCCTTTCTCCATCCTCCTGCAACGCAGGCGTCGCGCCCCGTGCGGGGCAGGCCGGCCGTTGCTCCACGTGCCGGTCGCACCTGCGTGTGGCGCCCCTATACGGCGCCCTTCGGTCGGTAGCCTCAGCGCTGCTCAGGCGCTGGCGGCGCTACCGGTGGGGGATGGGCCGCCTAGTGAAAACAGCCTTCAAAGCAAGCCCTCCTTATCGGCCGGTCCACTAGGTGACGCGCACCGGCGGTGCGGCGCGCGCTTGGCCCAATCATACACCACGGATGAGACGAACGGGAGGTGATGACATGCGCATCAGGTCGAGGGTGTGGCGCCTCAGGCGCGAGCGGGACATGACCATCGACGAGCTCGCGAGGCGCTCCGGGGTGCCGCGCTCCACGTGCGACAAGTGGGGCCGCGAGGGCGTCCCCGAGTCGGTCCTGTACGCCGTCAGGATCGCCGACGCGCTCGGCGTCGAGGTCCGCGACCTCATGGACCCCTAGGGCCACGCGTGCCCGCCACGGTGGCGGCCCTGCCGACACCGCCCGGGCCTTCATTCCTTTCCGCCGGGCCGACCCCTTGTCCTGACGGGGCCGCCACCGTGGCGGGCACGCGTGGCGCACGAGACATGGATCCGAAGGGAGGTCGTCATGGCAGGCACGCAGCGAGGGTGGCTCACGCTCCGCGGGGCCGCGAGGTACGTGGGCGTGGACACGTCGCGCATATCGCGGGCGGTCCACTCGGGGGCGCTACCGGCCTACAGGGCCGGGAGGTCCTTCCTCATATCGACCGAGGACATAGACGCGTGGGTGAGGACGTTCCCGCGCGTCGGGGAGGGGACGGGATGCTCGATTTCATAGCCGGGGTCGAACCCGCGTCGGAGCGTCTGGGCGAGTGGCTCGACGCCCACCCGTGGGCCGGCGTGGCCGCGCTCCTCGCGGGGCTGCTCGCGGCATCGGTGGTCTGACAAGGGAGACGGGGTGACCTGGATTGGGAAGGCAGCGGGCGACGGGCACGCGATACGAGACGCAGGTGGTGCGCTTCCTGCGAGACGCTCTCGATGACGGGAGGCCGGAGCGGCTGGCCCTGCACGGGTCGCATGACCACGGCGACATAGGGCACATCTTCGCCCACGGGCACGAGGGCGTCGCGGAGTGCAAGTGCCACTCTCGCGTGACGCCCTCCCTCGTGGCCGCGTGGCGCGAGCAGACGCTCGACGAGCGCGAGAACGCCGACGCCGACTTCGCGCTGCTCGTGGTGAGCGTCTACCGCGCCCCGGTCGGGCGCAGCGAGTGCCACGTGACCATACGCGACCTGACGAGGATCTGCCTCGGCGTGGACGCGCACGGGCCCCTCGCCGAGGCCTACGACGGGAGCTGGGTCGTGATGACGCTGGCCGAGGCGTGCGAGCTGATGAGGGGGGGCGTGAGTCCCGACATGCGTAAGGAGAGGGGTGACGAGAGGTGATGCAGGGAGAGGGCGCGGCCTTCACGCTGGTCCGCTGCGACTCCGACGAGGAGTGGCTCGGGGAGCGCCGCAAGGGCGTCGGGGGCTCCGACGTGGCCGCCGTCATGGGGCTCTCCCCATGGCGCTCGCCCTATGAGGTGTGGGCCGAGAAGGTGTCCGGCACGTCCGAGGACATATCGGGCAGGCCAGCCGTCATCTGGGGCAACGTCCTTGAGCCGGTGGTCGGCGCGCACTACGCACAGGAGCATCCGGAGCTGCTGGTGAGGCGCGTCCACGGCATGTGCCGCTCCGTCGCGCGCCCGTGGGCGCAGGCGTCGCTCGACTTCGAGGTGCGCGACCCCGAGCTCGGATGGGGCGTCCTTGAGATCAAGACCGCCGGCGCCCGCTCGTCGCGGGACTGGGACGAGGGCGTGCCGCTGCACTACCAGACGCAGGTGGCCCACTACCTGTCCGTGACCGACAGGCCGTTCGCCGACGTCGCTGTGCTCATAGGAGGGCAGGACTACCGGGAGTACCGCGTCATGTGCGACCCGGGGGACGAGAGGGCCGTCAACGATGCCGTGGACCGCTTCTGGGGGTTAAGGGCTCGCTGGTTCGAATCCAGTCCACCCGACCAGTAAAACCGCAGGCCAGAGGGCAAA
>CAZUOD010000005.1:7802-29875 GCA_964621975.1 uncultured Atopobium sp. | reverse complement strand
CCCAGCACCCGCCGGCGCACCTTGTAGGTGATGTCCCCATCGTCCGTGGACACCGTAAGCTCAAAGTGTGCCCTGCTCGGCATCAGACCTATCTGCCGAATCCTCTCGTTTGGTATGAAGACGATGTCATCTTCGCTCAGCTGCCCGTTGGCGGAGCTCACCGGGATGATGGCGAGCCCGGAGCTGTTGCGATGCAGGACGTGCTCCCTCATGAGGTTCATGAAGGAGCCCATGCCGTTGGCGAGCGCCGCCACGCTCGGCCTGAGCGTGCCCACTATGGTCGCGTGGGAGGCAAAGTCAATGCCGTGGCTCAGCAACGCCTCCCTCACATCACCCTCGCGCACGGCTACCCCTCCACGCCTGCCAGCTCACGAAGCATCGCTCCGTAGTTCACGATTCCGTCGCGCCCGATCTGGAGGATTCCCCCGATGTCGTCCCCCTCGTCCCGGGCCGTTACATACTCGATCACCATCGGGAGGTTTGCCCCGGCCAAGATCTCGATTCTGTTGGCAAGCGCATGGTCCCTCATGAGCGCGCCCGCACAGTTGCACGGAGAGCCGTAGAGGAGGTCGCAGAAGATGGTGGCGCCATCGCCGGTGTCGACCTCGTCGACCGCCTGGCGGATGCGGTCAACGAACTCGGCTATGTCCTCCCCTGGATTGAGCCCCAAGGCGATGACCTGCTCGGGTTCCCCTGTGAACATCTTGACCGCATCGAGCATGCCCTCGGCGAGCAGCCCGTGGCTTACCAGAACGACACCCTTCATAGGGGCTTTCCCTCCACACGTTAATTGCTAACCGATGGGGCCGGAGCACACGGGGCGGAGGCCCTGAGCACAGGACCCCACGCCCATCGGTGCCCCGACCCAACCGAGCCAGACAGGGCGGCTCCTCCCCCTATACGACGCCGAAGGCCGCGAGGACCAAGGCCACGACAAGGGTCCCGAGAACGAGCTTGACGATGCTCGCGTTCTTCTTGCGAATCAGGAGGTAGTACAGGAACAGCACACCTATCTGCAGCATGCCAGGCATGATGGAATCAAGCTGGTCCTGAATCACCATCGTCGACTCCCCGACGGTGACCTCAAGCGCAAGCGACAGTGCGACCATCGAGGAGGTCAGCACGCCCATCATGGACATGCCGAGGATGTTTGCCCCCTCGACGACCTGGGACATGAGCTTGGACGACAGCACGCTCTTGATGGCCGAGCGACCCTGCTTGTAGGTCAGCTTGGTCGTGAAGATGAGCTCGCCAAGCGTGACCATCGTGCCCAGGAGCAGAACGAGCACGCCAAGGAAGTTTCCGTCCTGGGCAAGCGTGCAGGCCGCGAGGATGAACAGCGTGGTGATGGTGCCCGCTGAGAATGAGTCACCGAAGGCGGCGCACGGCCCCATGAGTCCGGTCTTCACGGCGATGATCGACTCGCCGGGGATGGTGTCGGGGCTGTTGGCCTTCTCCTCCTCCATGGCCAGGACCGTGCCGAGGATGAGGCCACCCGCTGTGGCGTTGGTGTTGAAGAGCTCCATGTGACGCTGCATGGCGTCCTTGAGGTCGGCCTTGTCGGGATAGAGCTTCTTGAGGGCCGGCATGAGGGCATCGGTGAAGGCGATGGACTGCATGCGCTCGTAGTTGAGCGAGATCTCGCAGTTGATATACCAGCGGGCGATGACCTTGTTCACGTCGGCCTTGGTAAGGGAGATGCGACTGGGTTCGCTGGCAGCGCTCTCGACCTTGGTGGTATCGTCGGCCATGGTGTTACGCCTCCTTCTTCTCTGCGTCGCGCTTTGCGATGACCACCAGCACGGCCACGCAACCGGCAACCAGACCGGCGGTGATGTTGTTCAGCGACAGGCACTGGACGAGGATGAAGCCGATGATGGTGTAGGGAAGCATCTTGGGCTCGCCGATCATGTTCATGATGAGCGCGAAGCCGATGGCAGGCATCACGCCACCGGCCACGGAGAGGCCCTGCATGACCCAGTCGGGCACGCTGTTCATGAAGGCGAGCATGGCGTCCTGGCCAAACATGACCACGATGAAGACGGGCAGGAACAGAAGCGGGATCTCAATGATCGGCGGATAGATGAGCGCGCAGCGCGCGAGGGCGGCGGTGTCGCCCTTCTCGGCCGCGGTGTCGGCGCGGTGCACCCAGATGACGTTGACGAGCTTGCGGAGGTTGGTGAGAAGCGATCCCACGAGACCCATCGGGACCGCGAAGGCGATGGCCTGTTCGGTGGACAGACCCGTCGCAAGGGCAATCGGGATGACCGTGGTCGCCGCGAGCGCTGAGTCGGTCGGCAGGTTGCCTCCCGGCGCGATGATGCCGGCAAACACAGCTGCGATGCCACCACCGACGATCAACCCCTGAACAATGTCTCCGTAGATGGCCCCGGCAACCACACCGACAAAGATGGGGCTCGCGAAGAAGAAGAGGGCGAAGTAGCCTCCTATCATTCCCCGTGCCAACCAGTACAGCAGGCCCATGGCAAAAGCCATAAGTATGAGCTGTGCGCCTTCCATAGGGGTCTCCTCTCTCGTCTGGGTCTCTCTATCTGACCTTGCTCGCTATCGAGCCAAGGCTCGTTGCCGGGCTCTCGGGAATGGGCTGAAGGTAGACGTTCACGCCGGCCGCCTGGATCTCCAGGAGCTTCTCGTACTCCTCGGGGGAGAGCGCGACCCCCTGCATGACGGTCTTTCTCCCCTTCGCGCTCTGCACCGCACCAACGTTTAGCTCGGGAAGGCCGAGACCGTCCTTGAAGGCCCGGTAGGCCCCGTCGACATCCTTGAAGATGAGCATGACGGCATCGTCGCCCTTGTCGAGCGCGGCGCGCACGTCGGCGACGGTCGTGATGTCGACGTCCTTTCCTCCCGCGGACATCCTGTAGATGTCTGCCATGAAGTCATCGTTGACCAGGGCGTCGTCGACCAGAACAAGGCGGTCGACCGGGCGGAACTTGATCCACTTGGCCACGATCTGGCCATGGACCAGGCGGTAGTCAACGCGAACCATCCTTATGTTTGCCATGCCTCGGTTTCCTTTCTCACATGACTGTCGTCAAGTAGCGCGTCCCTACCGGGAGTAGGAGAGCTTGACCACCTCGTGCGTCTCGACACTCTTGGTGACCGCCTCGGCGATGAGCTCGGCATGGAGGCCGTCAGTGAGCCCGGCGAGGAAGGGCTCGCCTGTCTGGATGCAGCGCACGAAGTCCCGCAGCGGGTCGATGCCAAACCCGACGAGGCGCCCACCGTTCTCCTGCATGAAGGAGATGTTGGGCGTGTATCCCTTCTTCTCATCGAAGAACTCGACGCCGCGGCGCTGGGAGTCCACGCGCAGGAGGCCGTTCTCACACAGGATGCTCGTGCAGGAGTCGTCCGCCTTGGCAAAGCCGTTCGGCACGATCCAGGAGTTCTCGACCGTCCAGGTGCAGCCGTTCTCGAACTGCAGCATGGCGGTCACGGTGTCATAGGTGTCCACGCCGCGCGAGGTGAGAAGCCCCTTGTGGCCGCATGCGTACACCTCGGTGACCTCACAGCCCATATACCAGCGAATGAGGTCGTAGCAGTGCGTGCCCAGGAAGTGGACGGGGCTGGAGTCGTGGGCCCATGAGAGCCATGTGGTGGGAACGTCGATGATGTCGTCCATGCGCATGTAGCCCCTCAGGGGAGCGCCCGTGCCCTCCTCGGCGAGCTTGTTCTTCACCGCGATGGAGGCCGGGTCCCAGCGCTTGTGGTAGTCAACCATCACGCGCACGCCCGCCTCCTCGGCGGCCTCGATGATCTCGTAGGCGTCAGACGAGGTCGTGGCCAGCGGCTTCTCAACCAGGACATCCTTGCCGTGCCTGATGGCCGTGAGCACGGGGTCCTTGTGATAGGGGTCGGGAGTGGCAACCGACACGGCGTCAACGGCCTCCTTGGAAAGGAGCTCATCGAGGTCTGTGTAGGTGGGAACCTTGTACTCCTCGGCCACGTCCCTGCATGCCTTCTCGGAGAGGTCGCACACGGCAACGAGCTCTGAGTCCGGGTTCCAAGAGAACCCGTTGAGGTGATTGCGGCCGTAGATTCCTGCGCCGACCACCGCGACCCTTAGCTTCTCCGACATCTGGCCTCCCTTCGCCTGTCTATGAAGCTTTACTCCAACAAATAACCCACTGTTTGGAGTTTTGCTCATGTTATTCATAAGAAGCCGGAAAGCGGACCGCATGAAACAAGAGATGGCCGTGAGCGGTAGCATATCGTCGCAAGCGGTCAATCCGCTGTACCGAGCCGCTCGACGCCGTGCGGTCGCCCACAGAAGGAGGCCATGTGTCCAAGAACAACGTCTTGTCCTTGATCGAGGCGTCCCTTCCCACCTTGACGGGGGTCAATCTGACCATTGCCACCTACATCCTGGGACATCGTGACGAGGTCGTTGACATGTCAACCGAGGAGCTCGCACGGGCATGCGGCGTCGGTGAGGCCACCGTCATCCGTTTTGCGCGCATGATGGGCGCGGATGGCTACCGTGACTTCAAGCTGTCCCTCTCCGCGTCGAACGCCGTGCGCAGTGCCTTTGGCACGGAGCTCTCTGACTTCAACACCGACGATTCGGTCGAGCGAATATCCGACAAGCTCGCGGCCTACATGGTCACCTCGATAGAGAGCACCAACAACATCCTTGACCGTAGGGAGCTCGAGAGGGCCGTCAACATGATTGATGACGCATACAAGAGCGGCCACCGAGTCTACCTGGCCGGGATGGGTGCCACGGGGTCGGTCGTGCGGGCCTTCGCGGTCAAGCTCATGCGTCTCTGCGTCCCCACGGTCTATTACGAGGACTTCCATCTGCAGCTTGAGTCCCTCCTCGGGATCGAGCCCGAGGACGTGCTGGTCTGCTTCAGCGTGCTGGGCCGCTCTGTGGAGAATGAGCAGCTCGTGGCCATCGCGCGTGAGCGGGGGTGCAACGTGATCGTGGTGACCCAGCACAATGCCGGGAACCTCGCTGGCAACGCCACCTGCGTGCTGCACACCTCGTGTGTCGAGAGCGAGATGCGCCTCGCCAGCCAGACCGGGCTCATCGTCCAGATGTTTGTCTCGGACGTACTGTTCACCGCGTTGGCGATGCGCCACATCGAACCCATCCAGAACGCGGTGCGCACGTCTCGCCAGAAGTTCGTCGAGTTGGGTCACTACACCTCGTAGGGGTCCCGACCTCTGCCACATGCAGGTTGCGGACGCTCTCAGGCCGCAAAGCGTCCAGAACCTGCAGGCTTGCATGAGGCCGCACATACGAAGTCGCGCCGGGCCAACCGGCGCCGGCGCGTATCAGACATGGTGGAGACGATGGGGTTCGAACCCACGACCTCAGGCTTGCAAAGCCCGCGCTCTCCCAGCTGAGCTACATCCCCTTATGTAGGAGCCCAAAGACCCCAATAATAACCGCCCCAACGGCGACTCGGCTCACGCTGGGGCGGCTATTCGCGTAAATGGTGGGCCCGACAAGGTTCGAACTTGTGACCTCCCGGTTATCAGCCGGACGCTCTGACCAACTGAGCTACAGGCCCAACGCAAGGAGATATACTACACAGCAGATCGGATGGGGTCAATGACATTTTGCAATTTCTTCCTTCTTGCTGTCATTCTGTTGACGACGTCTCTGTTTGGGTAGGATATGCGGGCAAGGATAGGAGGAGGCCTGTGCCTTTCAGAAGGATGGACATAGATAGCATCGTCGTAGGCGGGGGGTCTGTGGCATCGCTCATCGTGCTGAGGATGCACGAGCCCGAGAAGGGGGCCACGACGCTGCAGCTTCCCATCCGCATCGGCACCGTCGAGGCTACGTCCATCACCATGGGTGTGAGTGCGCGACCCGGCGGCCGCCCCATGACACATGACCTCCTGCGGTCGACCATCGAGGCGCTCGGGGGTCGCTGCAGGAGCGTGCGCATCGTGGGGGTCCAGGGCACCACCTTCTTCGCCCAGCTCGAGCTCGTTACCTCATCCGACGAGCGGACATACGTCGACGCCCGCCCCTCGGACGCCATCGCCCTCGCTGTCCGCGAGCAGGTGCCCATCTACGCCGATGAGCGGGTCCTCTCCACCGCGGCCCTCCCGGACTTCCGCTCAGTTGAGAAGGACGAGCGGGCCCATGAGATGGAGGAGTTCCACTCCTTCGTCGAGAACCTCGTGCCGGATGACTTCGCCGTCGCCCACGGTGACCAGGACGGCGAGTAGCCCCACCCAACAGGGAGATGAACAGAAGCAAGGGGCGCGGCTCGCACGGCCGCGCCCCTTTCTGTTACTCCTCGTCGAGAAGGGAGTCGTCGAGCTCCTCCTCGCCGCCGATGTCCACGGACTCCGGCTCGGACGCGTCCCTCGCGCCGGCTGCCGCGAGATCCAACGTGCCCTGGGCCTCGTTGCTGCGCGGGGCCTTCCTCTTGGTGGCCACCATGCGTGCCACGGCGCTCACGTGGTCACCATCGACCAGGTTCATGACCTTGACGCCCTGCGTCGAGCGGCCGAGTCGGCTCACGTCACCGGACTTGACCCGGATGACCACGCCCTCACCGGACACGATCATGAGCTCGTGCTGCGGTCCCACCACGCGACACGCCGCGAGGTTGCCCTTCTTGGCCGTCATGGCGATGGTGTAGACGCCCTGACCGCCGCGCCTGTGCTCGGGATACTCCGAGACGGGCGTGCGCTTGCCGAAGCCCCTCTCGGTGATGACGAAGAGGTCCCCGTTGCCGTTGGTGATCTCCATGCCCAGCATGCGGGCCCCGTCCTTGAGCGTGATGCCGCGCACCCCTGAGGTGTTGCGGCCCATGGAGCGGACCTCGGACTCGTCGAAGAGGATGGCCTTGCCGTCGGTGCTCACGAGGATGACCTTCTCGCCGGAGCGCACGCGCCTCACGTTGACCAGCTCGTCTCCCGTGCGCAGGTTGATGGCGATGATGCCGTCGCGACGCGAGCGGTCGTACTCGCTCATGGCCGTCTTCTTGACCATGCCGTCCCTCGTGGCGAAGAGGAGGTACTCGTCGGCGGGGAAGTCGCGCGTGGTGATCACGGCCGTGGGATGCTCACCCTCGGCGAGCGCGAGCACGTTGACGATGGCGGAGCCGCGCGCCTGACGGCTGCCGATGGGAAGCTCGTGCACCTTGAGGCGGTAGACCTTGCCGAGGTTGGTGAAGAAGAGCACGTAGTCGTGCGTGCTCGCCACGAAGAGGTCCTCCACGAAGTCGTTGTCCTTGAGCGAGAGGCCCTGGACCCCCTTGCCGCCGCGGCGCTGAGAGCGGTAGGTGGCCACGGGGATGCGCTTGATGTAGCCCGCGTGCGTCACGGTGACGACCATGTCCTCCTCGGCGATGAGGTCCTCCACGTCGAGGTCCTGCGCCTCCTGGGAGGAGATGGTGGTGCGGCGCGCGTCGGCGAAGCGCTCGGTGATCTGGTTGAGCTCGTCCTTGATGACGCCCAGGATCTTCTCGCGATGGGCGAGGAGGTCCTCGTAGTAGGCGATCATCTTGTGAAGCTCCTCGATCTCGCCGACGAGCTTCTCCCGCTCGAGGCCGGTGAGGCGGCGCAGGCGCATCTGGAGGATGGCGTCACCCTGGACGTCGTCGATGCCAAAGCGCTCGTGCATGCGCGCCTTGGACTCCGCGTCATCTCGGGAGGACCGGATGATGTGCACGATCTCGTCGATGTTGTCGACGGCGATGAGCAGGCCCTCCTTGATGTGGACGTCCTTTCTCGCCTTGTCGAGGTCGTACTGGGTTCGCCTGGTCACCACGTCGATCTGGTGGTCGATGTAGTGCTGGAGCATCTCGCGCAGGGAGAGCGTGCGCGGCACGCCGTCCACGAGCGCGATGTCGATCACGCCGAAGGTGGTCTGGAGCTGGGTCCTCTTGTAGAGGTTGTTGAGCACGACCTGCGGCACCGCACCGCTCTTGAGGTCTATGACGATGCGCATGCCCTTGCGGTTGGACTCGTCGCGCATGTCCGAGATGCCCTCGATCTTCTTCTCGTTGACCGCTTGGGCGATCTTCTCCTGGAGGAGCCCCTTGTTGACCTGATAGGGGATCTCGGTGACCACGAGGCGCTGGCGCCCGTTCTTGACCTGCTCGACGTGCACCTTCGAGCGCACGGTGATGGAGCCGCGGCCCGTCTCGTAGGCCTCGCGGATGCCATCGGTGCCCATGATGATGCCGCCCGTGGGGAAGTCCGGTCCGGGAAGCACGCGCATGAGGTCGTCCGTGGTGGCGTCGGGGTTGTCGATGAGCATGCAGACGGCGGCCGTGACCTCGCGCAGGTTGTGCGGAGGGACGTTGGTGGCCATGCCCACCGCGATGCCCGACGAGCCGTTGACCAGCAGGTTGGGGAAGCGCGACGGCAGCACGGCCGGCTCGGTGAGCGACTCGTCGTAGTTGGGCTGGAGATCCACGGTCTCCTTGTTGAGGTCGGCGAGCATCTCCATGGCGGCTCGCGTGAGGCGGCTCTCGGTGTAGCGCATGGCCGCCGGCGGGTCGCCGTCCACGGAGCCGAAGTTGCCATGGCCATCGATGAGCGGCAGGCGCATGGAGAAGTCCTGCGCGAGACGGACCATCGAGTCGTAGATGGCGGCGTCGCCATGCGGGTGGTACTTGCCCATGACCTCGCCGACCGTCCATGCCGACTTCTTGTGCGGCTTGTTGGGCGTGATGCCGGCCTCGTTCATGGCGTAGAGGATGCGCCGGTGCACGGGCTTGAGGCCGTCGCGCACGTCCGGCAGGGCACGCGCCACGATGACCGACATGGAGTACTCGAGGAAGGACTGCTTCATCTCCGTCGAGAGGTCCGTGGGCTTGAGGGTGCCGCCGTGGATGTCCTTGAGGTCGAGGCGGGTGCCCGCCTCGTCGGTTATCGTGTGGGAGAGCCCGGCGCCGGCGAGGCCAGACACGATCTCGCTGTCCTCCTCGAGCGCGTCGTCGTCAGGCATCCCGTCAAGCTCGTCGTTGTTCATGGTGTCGTCTGCCACGTGTTGCCTTTCTCGTCAGGTCTGCGTCGCGGCCGCGCGCTAGATGTCCAGGAAGCGCACGTCCTTGGCGTGCGTCTGGATGAAGTCCTTGCGCTTCTCGACCTGGTTTCCCATGAGGTCGGCCACGGCACGCTCGGCGGCCAGGGCGTCGTCGATGGTCACCTGGAGCAGGATGCGGTTCTTGGGCTCCATCGTGGTGGTCCAGAGCTGCTCGGGGTCCATCTCGCCGAGGCCCTTGTAGCGCTGGACGGTGTACTTGGTCGGGTCCTCGTACTTGCGCGCCTCGAGCGCCAGCTCCTCGTCGGTGTAGATGTAGCGGCCGCTCTTGCGCCCCTTGGGCTTGAGCTGATAGAGCGGCGGCTGGGCCACGAAGATGTAGCCCGCCTCGATCATGGGCCGCATGAAGCGATAGAAGAAGGTGAGCAGGAGGATGCGGATGTGCGAGCCGTCGACGTCGGCGTCGGTCATGATGACGATCTTGTGGTAGCGCGCCTTGGAGATGTCGAACTCGGGACCCACACCTGTGCCTATGGCGGTGATGAGCGAGGTGATGGTGTCCGAGGAGAGGGCGCGGTGCTCCTGGACGCGCTCCACGTTCAGGATCTTGCCGCGCAGGGGGAGCACCGCCTGGATGGAGCGGTCACGGGCCATCTTGGCCGACCCGCCGGCGGAGTCGCCCTCCACGATGAAGAGCTCGGTCATCTCGGGGTCGCGCACGGAGCAGTCGGCCAGCTTGCCGGGCAGGGCCGCGCTCTCGAGCAGGCCCTTGCGGCGCGTGGCCTGGCGTGCCTTCTGGGCGGCGAGACGCCCGCGCGCGGCCTGGTTGGCCTTCTTGAGGATCTCCTTGGCCTGGTTGGGGTGCTCCTCGAGGTACTCGGCGAGACCCGCCGAGACGATCCTGTTGGTGAGGGTGCGCATGTAGGAGCTGCCGAGCTTGGCCTTGGTCTGTCCCTCGAACTGGGGGTCGGGCAGCTTGACGGAGATGACCACCGTGAGGCCCTCGCGGATGTCGTCACCCGTGAGGTTGGGGTCCTTCTCCTTGATGATGTTGGCCTTGCGGCCGTAGTCGTTGATCACCTTGGTGAGGGCGCCGCGGAAGCCCTCGAGGTGCATGCCGCCCTCCTCGGTGTAGATGTCGTTGGCGAAGGACAGGGCCCGCTCCGAGTAGCCGGTGTTCCACTGCATGGCCACCTCGACCTCACCCATCTGGCTCTCGGGTGCGTCGGGCGAGGACTTGCCCTCGATGTAGATGGGCCGCGAGAGGCCGGGCAGGATCTCCTTCTCGGAGTTGAGGAACTTCACGAAGTCGACGATGCCACCGGCATAGCAGAACTCGTCGGTGCGCGGGGTGAGCTCGCGCTCGTCGGTGAGGGTGATCTTGAGGTTCTTGTTGAGAAACGCCGTCTCCTGCAGGTGGTCATGCAGGGTGTCGTAGTCGAAGGTCGTGGTCTCGAAGATCATGTCGTCCGGCCAGAAGGTGATGGTGGTGCCGGTGACCTTGGACGTGCCGATGGACTTCATCTTCTGCGTGGTCTTCCCGCGCTCGAACTGCATCTCGAAGACCTTGCCGTCACGCTTGACCTGCGCGACGAGCCGCTTGGAGAGCGCGTTGACCACGGAGACGCCCACGCCGTGCAGGCCTCCCGAGACCTTGTAGGCGCTGTTGTCGAACTTGCCGCCGGCGTGAAGGATCGTGAGCACCACCTCGAGGGTGGGGATCTTCTTGACGGGATGCCTTCCCACGGGGATGCCACGGCCGTTGTCCTCCACGGTGACGGAGTTGTCCGGATGGACGGTGACCTTGATCCTCGAGCAGAAGCCCGCCATGGCCTCGTCGACGGAGTTGTCCACGATCTCCCACACCAGGTGATGGAGGCCCGCTGATGAGGTGGTTCCTATGTACATGCCCGGGCGCTTGCGCACGGCCTCGAGGCCCTCGAGGATCTTGATCTCGCTCTCGTCGTACCCGTCTGCCCTCTTCTTCGCCACTCGCTTTCCTTCCCACGTGGAGGCGCGTTTTTAGCCTTGGGCCAGACACAAATCTGACCGGCTAAGAAGCTATCTTAGCGCTTGTGAGACTCTGAGACGGCCCCTAAGGGCAATAAACGCAATCCGCCCTCATTCATCGTATGAGCGTCTGTATGAGGCCCTCATCGCCCGAGAAACGCTCTCTCGCAGCGTCTGCGGCAGGTCCTCACACAGGGCATCTATCCGGGCGGCGTCATCCGGGGCTATCGGGGGAAGTGGCCGGGAGCCACCTTGGCGGGCGGACACGGCGGTGGTTTCCCGTGAAACGGTCGGGTACTTGGAGCGTCTGAAGGTGACGCGCGAGAACCGAAGGCCCATCGTCTCCATCCGCGCGAGATACACCTCTCGGTTGGCCGAGAAGTCCGTGACGTAGGCATTCGAGTCCACATAGACCGTAAGCTCGGGGAGCTCCCCCGGGCGGCGTGGGGCACCCACGTAGACCCCTGTGGTGTGGGTTCGCTCGACATCCCCGTTGACCTGTCGCCACGCCAGGAGCGACCGCGCGCTCTCGCTCAGGCGTGCCGAGGCGCCAGCCCCGATGCACCCCGAGAGCACGTCCGCCACGGGAGCGACCGCGCGCTCCGCGCGAGCCTGGGCCTCCCGGATCTCGTCACTCACCGAACCTCACCACCTCCGACGCCCCCACGAGCCCGTCAGAGAGATATCCCAGGTCGGTCGTGGTGATGACGGTCTGGGTGCCCGTCTGCGCGAAGCGGACCATGGCCTCCCGGCGCGCGGCGTCGAGCTCGCTCATGACGTCGTCGAGCAACAGCAGCGGGCGTTCCCCCACGATCTCGTTCGCGAGCTCCACCTCGGCCATCTTGAGCGCGAGCGCGACCGTGCGCTGCTGTCCCTGTGACCCGAAGGCGCGGGCGTCGCGGCCACCTATGGTGAAGGTCACGTCATCCCTGTGCGGGCCCACCGTGGTCTGCTGGCGGCGCAGGTCCTCCGGGCGCACCTCGGCGAGACGAGCGGCGAAGACGTCCGTGAGCTCGTCTCGGGAGAGACCCTCGAGGCCGTCACCGAGCGTGCACACGTACGAGCACCCGAGCTCCTCTCCCCCCGAGACCTCGCCGTACACCGCACGGATCCTCTCGGCGAGCCGCGAGAACAGCCTGAGGCGGCTCGCGAGGAGCGTGGCCCCACCACGCGCCACCGAGGCGTCCCAGGCGTCCAGCAGCGAGAGGTCGGGCACCTCCTCCTTGAGCAGGCGGTTCCTCTGCTCGACCGCTCGCTGATAGGCCGAGAGCACGTTGGCGTAGCCGTGGTTGGCCTGCCGACCAAAGTCATCGAGCTCGTCTCTTCTGCAGGAGGCGCCGCGCTTGACGAGGGAGAGATCATCCGGCGTGAAGAGCACGCTCATGAGCGTGCCGGCGAGCCCCGAGGCCTGACAGCGCTTGCCGTTGCGCGAGAACTGCCGGCGCGTGGGTGTGACGTCACAGCGGACGTCGATGACGCGGCCGTTGCCCTCGATCCGCGCGTCCAGGCGCGCGGACCCCGCTCCCTCGCGCACGAGCTCGCGCGGGGAGGGTCGGCGAAAGGAACATCCCGCCGTGAGCATCTGCAGCGCCTCCACCGTGTTGGTCTTGCCGGTGGCGTTTGGCCCCACGAGGATGGTGACCCCCGATGAGGGATGCAGCCGCAGCCGCTCGAAGCTGCGGAAGTCCGCGAGCGAGAGCTCCGTGACGAGAAGCCCCATCTGACCCTAGAGCCTCACCGGCATGAGCAGGTAGAGGTAGTTGACCTTGCCGTTGCACTTGAAGATGCCCGGCTGGACGGATCCCTGGAGCTCGAGGCGCATCTCGGCGGCGTCGGAGACGGCGTTCACGCAGTCGAAGACGTAGTGGTAGTTGAGGGCGATGGCCATGCTCTGCCCCTCGACGCTCGCGGGCAGCACCTCGGAGGAGTCCCCCTGCTCGGGGGAGCTCGCCGAGAGCCGCACGAGGCCGCCGTCGGCGTCCATGTCAAAGCGCACCGACGCGTTCTGCATGGCGATCACCGAGACGCGCTTGAGGGCGGCCGAGAACTCCGCGACGTCCAGGCTCACGGCCGTGGCACACGTAGGCGGCAGGAGCTGCTTGTAGTCGGGGAAGTTGCCCTCGATGCGCCGACAGACGAACGTGGTGTTCCCGAAGGTGAAGACCACCTGGCTCTCGGTGGTGCCGATCTGGATGGTGTCGGTGAGCGAGGGCATGGTGAGCACGTCGTGGAACACCGTGCCGGCCACGATGGCCCGGAAGGCCTCCCCGGCGGGAGCCTCCACGGATGAGTCGCACACGGCGAGACGGAAGGAGTCGGTGGCCACGAGCCGTATGGTGTTGTCCTCGACCGTGAGGAGGATGCCCTGCAGGATGGGACGGGAGGTCTCCTTGGAGGTGACCTTGTAGACCTTGTCGACCATCTGCGAGAGCAGGGCACTCGGGAGCTCGATCGTGCGGTCAGGCTCGATCTCGGGGAAGGCCGACCAATCCGCCGGGTTGAGCGTGTTGAGCCGGAAGGTGGACTTCTCGCACGAGATGGTGACGGTCCTCTCCCCACCGTCGAAGGTGACCGCCGCATCAGAGAGGGTCTTCACGATGTTGGTGAGGACCTTGCCGGAGACCACCGTCTCGCCGGGCTCCTCGACGTTCGCCGGTATGAGGTGGCGTATGGAGATGGTGAGGTTGTTGGTCTGGAACTCCAGCTGCCCGTCGGCGGCCCTCACGTAGATGCCAGAGAGGATGGGCAGGGTCGAGTTGGTGCCCATGCCCTTTGCCACCACGGTGAGGGCCTTCATGAGGGAGGTCTGGCTTACGGTGAACTTCATCTGAGGCCCTTTCTCCTATTTCTTAGATATATCTAGAGACAGTAGTAGTAATAGAGTCTGTCGAAAAGCTCAAAAGCACAAGGGTCGCGAGGTGGTGGGCACTTTCTCGGGTCCTTGGGAACCCTTCGAAACCTCAGCATCTTCCACCATGGGCCCTCCTGTCGAAAAGTTCTTCTTCACGCCGTCACGGGTTTTCGAGGCCTTCCGACAACCTCTCCACATGGTTGTGAACATCTGAGTCTACCGCTCTCATGAGTCCCCGGTTATTGACTCCCGTATCTGCATGAGCCGGTCGTAGAAGGTCTTGTCCTCGCGCTTCGTCTCGTCGACCACGCTGATGCTGTGCATGACCGTGGCGTGGGTGCGCCCCCCGAAGTGCTTGCCGATGTCTGCCAGGGTCCTGTCACAGAGCTCGCGCGAGAGCCAGATGGCCACGTGTCGCGCCTCCATGAGGCCCTTGTGCCGCTTGTTGCCCACGAGGCTCGTGTGGTCTATGTCGTAGTACTTCTCCACGGCATGTTGCACGTCCTCTATCGAGACGGTCCTTCCCGCGCTGGGCCAGCACTCGCGCGCGATGCTGTCTATCTCCTCGTGGCTGAGCGCCGCGCCCCTCTTCTCGGCCGAGGTCTGCGCGAAGAGGCAGCGCTGGCAGAAGCCCTCGATGACGCGGATGTTGGTCCCGGCGCGCTCGGCCATGTAGGACATGGAGCCTTGTGGGATGGTGCCCGTGAGGGCAGGCACCCGCTCGCGCAGGGCGTCGTCCCTCATGCGCTCGCAGAAGGTCTCTATGAGGCGGAGCTTGAGCTCGTAGCTCGGCACTTGGATCGGTGTGGTGAACCCCGAGCCGAGGCGGCTCGTCACGCGCTCGTCGAAGGCGTCCTTTCCCATGCCGAGCTGCGCCGGCGTGCGATCGGCGGCGAGCACGATCTGCTTGCCGTTCCCCACGAGCTCGTTGAAGGTGTCGAAGAAGAAGCCGAGGGTCCCGGCCTTGCCGGCCATCTTCTGGATGTCGTCGATGATGAGGACGTCGATGTCGGCGTAGTTCTGCCTGAGGGCCGAGGCCGCCGAGCGCTCGGAGTGGCGCATGGCCTCGGTGTAGTCGGAGATGAACGTGGAGGAGTCACGATAGACACAGAGGCGCGACGGGTCGTTCTGGGCGATGTAGTTCTGTATGGCGCGGAGCAGGTGGGTCTTGCCAAGCCCGCTCTTCCCGTAGATGAACAAGGGGTTGTACGTGCTGTTCATGCCGTTGGCGACCTGGAGGGAGGCCTGGTAGGCGATGTCGTTCTCGTCCCCTCGGACAAAGCGGTCGAAGGTGAGCTTCGAGGCGGCGTGGGAGACGTCCTCGACGAGGGGGTTGCGCTCGCGCCTGCGGCGGATCTCCTCCGCGCGCGCCGCCTCGGAGGCGCGCTCGTCCCAGGTGTCCTCGGCGATCTGGCGTGGGGTGGGCGCGACGGTGCTGGGATGAGGGGTCGCGACGGTGTCGGCCGCCCACCTATCAGCCTCCTCGCGGGACATCCTTGAGGTCCTCGGGGACGTCGGCCGCGAGGAGGGAACGAAGCCTATCTCGAGGCGCATGGGCTCGAACGCCGCGGCGGAGAGGCACTCCTCCACCAGTGCGGCGTTCTTGGAGACCGTCTTGACGACGAGGCGCATGGGCGTCTCAAGATGGAGGGTGCCATCCTCCATGTGCGTGGGCGTGCAGTTCCTGAGCATGGCGAGGACCGACTCGGGCAGGTTCCTGTCCGCGAGAAGATCCATCGTGTCCTGCCACAGCGCCTCGGCGTCAGATTCGAGGGAGAGTTCCATGTGTCCCGCGCTCCGTGTCCTAAATGTTGAAAACAGCGCAGTCCAGTATAGTCATTGTTGATAACTCCGTGCACGCGGGGTCGCGAGAGGCTGATATTGTGACCCGACCTGCACGAGCGCCGCGCGTGGCTAGAGGAAGGCCCTCCCGATGGCCGTCGGACGGTACTTCTGGGCCTCCTTGATGACAAGGCCCTGTGCCGCGAGCGCCGAGAGCGTGCGTGACCACGTGGCGCTCGAGGACCCATAGGCCTGGACGAGCTCGGTGGGACCCACGGACTCGTGCTGGGAGAGGTATGAGAGGACCTGCCTGTCGCGCTCCGTGAGCCTGACGCTCGGCACGGAGGAAGGGGGCTCCTGCATGGGCGCGGTCTGAGGATGTGGGGAGGGCCAGGAGCCTCCTCCGGTCTGTGGCCAGGTCTGGTAGACGTAAGGAGACTGCGGGAAGGTCCACGCGGACTGCTGCCACGGCTGCATGGGCATGGCCTGTGCTGGCGATGGCCACATTTGCTGCAGTGTGGGGACCGAAGACGGGGTGGCATCGGGTGTCTCACCCTGCGGGCCTGCTGCGGCGCTGGCCTCCCCCCGAGGGTGGGTGGAGATCGTCACCACCGTCCCACCTGCGATGTTGTCCTCGATTTCGAGGCTCCCGCCCTTGTCGGTCATGTACTGCTGCACATAGGGAAGACCTGACCCCACCCCGCGGATGTAGCGTTTCATCCCCTCCGTGGCGGATGAGGTGCCGTACTCGAGCGCCAGGGCCTTCTCCTTGATTCCCGGACCCTGGTCCGAGAATCGGATCGTGTTGCCGCTGTCGAGGATGGTGATCGTGGGAGATTGGAAGTACGCGTGGATGAAGTTCTCCACGATCTCCCTGATGACCATGAACGGTATGGTGCCGCCCTGCTCGCGGGCGAGGCGGCTCACGGTGGCGGTTATCTCCTCCAGGTAGCCTCGGACGTCCTTGGGTTCCACGACGACCACGCGCGGTGCCGCTGAGGGGTCGTCATAGATGGCGATGCGCGCGGGATGGTTGACCTCGCAGGGCTCCTCGGGGTCCTCCTCCACAAAGGGATAGAAGTCTCGTGCCACCCCGTTCTCCCCCTTTTCAACACCACCTTGACAAATGAAGAAAACTTTTCACTGAGAATTCGATGTGAAGCAATGTTTTCTACAAACGATAATAACCAGTAGAAAACTCAGAAAACATCAGTGAGAAGTGCTGAGAAATCATAGCATGAGGATGCCTACTCATACGCTGATGGAAGAAACGTTGCAGATTTGTATTCATGTGGATTCTTGTGTTGAGCCTCGTGAGCGTGGAGATTCCCTGATATCCAAATTGACAGTCCCGTGACAAGGCACGTACAATCTTTAGGCTTATTGCACATTGGATGAGGTTCATACCCAACCTGGGAGGAATAGCTATGAAGCGTACGTATCAGCCCAACAAGCGCAAGCGCGCCACCACACATGGTTTCCGTGCCCGTATGGCCACCAAGGGGGGTCGTGCCGTTCTGGCCCGCCGCCGCGCCAAGGGTCGCAAGCGCCTCACCGTCTAGACACTCGCCGATGAAGACCATCAAGTCCAAAGGTGATTTTGAGAGGGTCTTCTCGCGTGGGAAGAGGTACAACGACTCTCTCCTGCGAATTCGTGTCGTCTCCGACGACGGGGACGTGCCCGGAAGGGTCGCCTTCGTCGCAGCGAAGAGACTGGGAAACGCCGTCTTCAGGAACAGGTGCAAGCGTGTGCTCAGAGAGGCGGCACGCCTGTGCGAGCTTCCTGTGGACGGCTCAGACGTGATTCTCTTCTCCACGCCCCAGACGCATGACAGCTCACCGGAGCAGGTGGCTGGGTCGTTGAGGAGGTTGCTCAGGAGGGCGGGCGTCTGAGGTGACTGAGGCTTCGAGAGGTCCTGCGGCTCGTGGTGCGATGGCTCTGATTCGCTTCTATCAGCGCAGGATCTCTCCTCTGTTTGGTCCTCAGTGCATCTATCTGCCCACGTGTTCCGAGTACGCGTTGCAGGCCATAGGCAAGTACGGGTTTGTGAGGGGCCTCTGGCTTGCCGTTCGCAGGATTCTCAGGTGTCATCCCCTCCACGCCGGCGGCTACGATCCCGTTCCCTGACAGGAACGACCACGGAGGAACCATGTGGGACTGGTTTATCAACTTACTCACCACGATCCTTGCGGCCATCGAGGGTGTCGTCGGTGACTGGGGGCTTGCCGTCATCATACTGACGGTTATCATCCGACTTCTGCTCACACCGCTCATGAACCACTCGACGAAGTCGACCGCGCGCATGCAGATCATCCAGCCCAAGATCCAGGAGATCCAGGAGCGCTACGCGGATGATCCGGTGCGTCAGTCCGAGGAACTTCGCAAGGTCTATGCGGACATGAAGTTCAACCCGTTTGGCAGCTGCCTTCCGCTCTTCCTGCAGATGCCCATCTTCTTCGGGCTCTACTCCGTCGTGAGGCAGGTGCCCTCCGATGCCAGCTTCTTCTTCATCCTTCCCTCCATCTCCACATCGGTGAGCGAGGTGGTTGCCTCATCCGGCCTCATAGGTGCCGCACCGTACATCGTCTTTGACGTTCTCTTTGGCGCGCTCACGTTTCTTCCCATGGTTCTCACCACCCAGAACCAAGAGCCCGAGCAGCGCACGCAGTCGCTTACGATGGGCGTTGTCATGTCCATCATCATGCTCGTGTTCGGATGGTCCGTGCCTGCCGCCTGTCTTCTCTACTATGTGACGTCCTCTCTCTGGCAGCTCATTCAGCAGCGCATCATCACGAAGCGAGTCATGGAGAAGGCGAAGGCTGAGGCCGAGGCAGAGCTTGCCAGCAGGCCTGTCGAGGTTGACGTGGTCAGGCGGGAGAAGAAGCCCCGTCCTCATAAGAAGAACTAGCTAACTGTGACAAAAAACGAGCACAGAACGTATATTTGATTAAGTATTTTGTGCAATAGCACAGGAGGTTCCACCATGGACGAAGAGGCCCTCATAAGCGAGGACGCTACCATTGATTCAGCTGTCTCCGATGATGAGACCAATGATTTCTCTTCTATAAAGGAGCACTTTGAGGCCGGTCTTGCCCTCACCGAAGATGAGATGGACTCCATAGCCGACCTTGCAGTGACCTATCTCAGGCAAATCCTTGAGATGTTCGGGGAGACCTCATCTTCCATTGATGAGTTTGACGGGGACAATGGTGAGCTCATCCTTGATGTCAATGGAGGCAATCTCGCTGTGCTCATCGGACGTCACGGTAGGACCCTCGATGCCCTGCAGATGGTCCTGACCTCCCTCATGAGCAGCAAGATGAAGTTCTACTATCCGGTTATCGTTGACATTGAGAGCTATAAGAGCCGTCGTCGCAAGAAGCTTCACGATATGGCTCTGTCCTCTGCCGCACGGGTGAAGCAGCGTGGTGGTTCGGTTACGCTCTCTCCGATGAATGCCTACGAGCGCCGTATCATTCACCTTGCGCTTGTCAATGACGAGGATGTCACGACACATTCTGAGGGTGAGGAGCCGGACAGGTACGTTGTGATCACCGCTGTCAAGCGATAGTCTCTGAACCAGAGAAGAGTATCTTCAAACGGGAGGATGTGTTGAGCATCCTCCCGTTTTCTGTGACAATTCCTTTTGACTCACGGTTTTTTGTCAACGAGATTTTGAGGACCATACTCCTATGAACTCACTCGAGCAACAACTCATTGATGAGCTTCTACTCTTTGGAATCAAGTGCACTCCTGAGCAGGCCAAGACGCTCATTGAGTATCTCAAGCTGGTCATTGAGAAGAATAAGGTTGTGAACCTCACCAGGATCTCTGACCCCTCTACTGCCGTCACTCTCCATATGGTAGATTCTCTTCTTCCCCTTGCCCTCTTGCATGAATCCATGACGTCTGAGTCATCTTATGTTGATATGGGGACTGGTGCCGGCTTTCCTGGTGTGCCTCTTGGCGTTCTTACTGGTGCCACCGGTGTCTTGGTCGACTCCGTGAACAAGAAGGTCTCTGCTGTCACTGAATTTATAGACCGTCTTGGACTGGATAATCTTCAAGCCGTTCATATGAGAGTAGAGGATCTCTCTGCAGATATGCGTCATCAGTTTGACTTTGTCTTTGCACGAGCTGTTGCTCAGACAAACATCCTCATTGAATATGCGACGCCCTTTCTACGGATGGGAGGGCTACTTGTTGTCCAAAAGGGACGTCCAGAAGAAGCCGAACTTCTGGCTGCCGAGAAAGCCTCGCATATCTGTGGATTAGAGCTTGTTTCACGTGAAACATTCGAACTTCCCCATGATTCTGGGCATCGCGAGATATTGATATACAAGAGAATAAAGAAGTCCAAGCTGAGACTTCCAAGAAAGGCAGGAACAGCCAAGAAAAGCCCGCTTGGTATATGACTAACGTATGACAAACATCTGTCGAGATGAATGACACTGTTCAGTTGGTATGAGTATGTTTCACGTGAAACCCTACTAAGTTAGGTGGCTCATAAGATTCTAGGTGTTTCACGTGAAACAATCCCGTATGATGCAAAGAGATTACTAGTGAAGCTCGGTACATACGGGGGCCAAATGGACTACAAGAATGTAAAACGAGGTCTTCCACAGCGCGATACCAAAGTTATCGCTGTCATCAACCAAAAAGGTGGAGTTGGGAAGTCGACAACGGTCATAAATCTCTCCGCCTGCCTCGGTGAGAACAAGAAGAAGATTCTTGTCATCGACTTTGATCCCCAAGGAAACACAACAAGTGGCTATGGAATAGAGAAAGAGACACTCGAACACGACATATATGATGTCATTCTCCATGATTGTCCGATTGAGGATACGGTACAGCCCACCTGTGAGCCAAACGTTTTCCTTGTGCCGGCAACAATTCAGCTCGCGACGGCAGAGATTGAGCTTGTGACTACCATGGCTCGTGAGTCTGTTCTCAAGGAGGCTCTGGCAAAAATCAAAGAGGAATTTGACTACGTCTTTATAGACTGTCCTCCCTCCCTTGGCCTCCTGACCATCAATGCACTCATAGCAGCCAACTCTCTCATCATTCCGATTCAATGTGAGTACTATGCCTTGGAAGGCGTGGCGAAGCTTCTTGAGTCGATGCAGATGGTGAAGCACCGGATGAACCCAGGTCTTGAGATCTTTGGTGTTGTCATGACGATGTACGACAGCAGGACGACACTCTCAAAACAGGTTGTGGATGAGGTCCAATCCTATTTTGGCAACAAGATGTTCAAGACAGTAATTCCGCGCAACGTCAAAGTCTCAGAGGCACCCAGTCACGGACTTCCGGTGATTCAGTATGCGCGAATAAGCAAGGGCGCCCTCGCCTACGAAAAGCTTGCAAAAGAGGTGATCTCACGTGGCTAAGAAGTCAGGACTTGGTAAGGGTCTCGGCCTTCTCGTGGGAGAGGCAGACGCTGAGACTGCAGGGATGCGCGCTGACTCAACACTTCCTCTGGAGAGGATCAAGCCCAACAAGGGGCAACCAAGAAAGAGCTTCAATGCGGATGAGCTCGCGGAACTTGCTGACTCAATCAAACAGAACGGGATCCTTCAACCGCTGCTTGTGCGAAAGGTTGGAAACAATTACGAGATCGTGGCCGGAGAGCGGCGCTACCAGGCTGCGAAGATGGCAGGTCTCGATGAGGTGCCAGTCATAATACGGGACATCTCAGATGAGGACGTGTTCAAGCTCGCTCTTATCGAGAACCTTCAGAGGTCAGACCTGAGCCCTCTCGAGGAAGCCCAGGGATATCGTCAGCTCATTGACGAGAAGGGTCTGACCCAAGAGGAACTTGCAAAGATTCTCTCGAAGTCACGTTCCACGATAACGAACACGCTCCGACTCCTTGATCTGCCACATGAGGTTCAAGAGTTCGTTGATCAAGGAAGACTCACCGCAGGTCACGCTCGGGCGATTCTTGCTGTCCCTGACGAGGACGGAAGGATACGGCTTGCCCAGAAGGTTGTCGATGAGCGCCTTTCGGTGCGGCAGACAGAAAGTCTTGCTCCGTTGTTTTCTGTCACAACAAACGAAGAACCGGCAAAGAAGGCTCCGCAGCCTCAATCTTTCAAGCGGGCGGCCCGACAGATTAGGTTGGCACTCGATACCAACGTGAAAGTGAAAAACGTTCGCGGAAAGAACAAGATTGAGATTGAGTTCTCGAGCGAGGAACAGCTCGCCCATATCGTGGACCTTCTCGCCGGCCCTGGAGCGTGGTCTGAATGAGAGGGAAGGTCATCCGCACGGTGGTGATGGTAGCGCTCATGGGAGGAGGCGCCTACCTTCTCTATGCCCATGGACTCTCTGAAACCGCGAAAAGCAATCTGCGCGAGGCAATAACAACGGTAAAGAAGGCCTGTGAGCAGATCTGTGAGACAGTCTCACGGGCAGAGGGATACGCAAGCACAGATGATGGGCCC
>CAZUOD010000005.1:0-7702 GCA_964621975.1 uncultured Atopobium sp. | reverse complement strand
TCGACCTCGTTGAGCTGGATGAGGTTCACATGGGCGAGAGTTCCCTCGCAGAAGTCGCAGAGCGCCTGAAGCTCGCTCTCTGTGTCGTTGACACCACCGATGAGGGCGTACTCGTACGTGGGGCGCCGACCGGTCTTGTTCACGTACTCGCCCATAGCGCTGTAGAGGTTCACGAGGGAGTACTTCCGAACGCCTGGCATGAGGGTGTTTCTCGTCCGCTGCACGGCAGAGTGAAGGGAGACGGCCAGCGTGAACTGCTCGGGCTCGTTGGCGAACCTCATGATCTGGGGGATGATGCCGCAGGTGGACACCGTGAGGTGCCTCGCCCCGATGCCCGCGCCGTCAGGTGCGTTGAGGCGCCTCAAGGCCGCGAGCGTGGCGTCGTAGTTCAGGAACGGCTCGCCCTGGCCCATGAGGACCACGCTCGTGACACGCATGTTGAAGTCATCCCGCACGTGCATGACCTGCTCGTAGATCTCGGCGGCAGAGAGTGAGCGGGTGAGACCGGCCGCGCCGGTGGCACAGAATGCGCACCCCATGGGACACCCGGCCTGGCTGGACGCACAGACGGAGAGGCGTCCCCGCGAGGGCATGCCGACACACTCCACGCACACGCCGTCCGAGAGGCGCAGGAGGTACTTCCTGCTGCCGTCGGCGGAGACCTGTCGCGTCACCTCAGAGACGTTTCCCAAGGTCACAAGCTGTGCCAGCTGCTCTCTCAGGGACTTCGGGAGGTTGGTCATCTCGTCGAGCGAGCGCGCGTTCTTGGACCAGACCCAGTCCTCGATCTGCTTTGCCCGAAACCTAGGCTGGCCAAGCCCGGCAAGCAGCTCCTCGAGCTGGCCCCTCGTGAGGGAGTGAAGGTCCCTGAGCTCCCCCTGCCCGCCTGCGGCCTGCTGTCCCATTCCCTCTGCCGACATCCTTACCTCCGTCTGCACACCGTCTTTTGGAGTATCCTCGTCAGCAGGAGAACTCCACGAGCGAGTCTAGTGTATGCGAGTGCCCGTCAAAGGAGCGCAGATGGAGAGAGAAGAGCTGAGGAAGCTGCGCGTCGCTGTCCTGTGGGGCGGCTGGTCGGACGAGCGTGACATCTCGTATCAGTCTGCCACGCAGTGCCTCTCAGCCCTGAAGGAGGCGGGCTTCTCCTCGGTCGAGCTGCTTGACCTTGCGGCCGAGGACTTCATGTCTCGCATCATCTCGGACGGCTTCGACATGGCCTTCGTGGCCATGCACGGCAGCTACGGAGAGGACGGCTGCGTCCAGGGCCTGCTCGAGATCCTGCACGTCCCGTACACCTTCTCGGGCGTGGCCGCGTCGGCGGTCGCCAACGAGAAGCAGCTGACGAAGGCCGTCTACGAGCAGGCCGGCATCCGCGCCCCTCGCGGGGTTGACCTCGATGGCGCCCATGTCCTTTCCGAGGAGGAGCAGGACCGCCTCGCCGCCGAGCTCGGCCTCCCCCTGTTCGTGAAGCCGGCGGCCAACGGGTCGAGCTTCGGCATCACCCGCGTCACGGACAAGGGGCAGCTCGCGGACGCGGTGCGGGCCGCCGGCGCCGGAGGCGGGCGCGTGCTGGTGGAGGAGTGCGTCGAGGGGACCGAGATCACCGTGCCCGTGATCGGCAACTCCGAGCCGCGGGCGCTTCCCGTGGTGGAGATCGTCACGGGTGCGGACTTCTATGACCTCAAGGTCAAGTACGAGCCCTCCGCGCTGCACCACGTGATCCCCGCCCGTCTCGACGAGGACGTCTACGCCAGGGCCCAGGAGCTGGCGGTCAGGGCGCACAGCGCCCTCGGGTGCCTGGGATGTTCCCGGAGCGACTTCATCGTCACCCCGGAGGGCGACCCCGTCATCCTCGAGACGAACACCATTCCTGGGATGACGGCGGAGAGCCTCCTGCCGGACTCCGCACGTCATGCTGGCATCGAGTTCCCTGAGCTCTGCACCATGTTCGTGGAGTACGCGCTCGCGGCGCACGAGAGACGAAGCTAGCGCATGGCACACGAGAAGAGCCTGTCGCTCGAGGAGCTCCTGCTCCCCGGCACACCTGATGACGTGTGCGAACGCTACCTCAGCCTCGCCGCGCGAGCCGCCGGTAGGGACTTCGGCCCCCTCGAGGACGACGTTGTGGTTCTCGACACCGAGACCACGGGACTCTCGTTCAAGGACTGCAGCCTCATAGAGATCTCCGCGGCGCGCCTCTCCGGCCGCGAGGTGGTGGCCAGGATGCAGACCCTCGTGAGGCCCGACAGCCCCATCCCCCCAGAGATACAGCGGCTCACGGGCATCACCAACGCCGACGTGGCCACCGCCCCGGATGCCCGCGAGGCTGTGTCCGCGCTCGCTGGCTTCGTGGGAGGGGCTCCCGTGCTGGCCCACAACGCCACGTTCGACAGAACGTTCGTCGAGGGGGTCCCAGGGGGCTCCGAGGTGAGCGACACCTGGATAGACACGCTCGCCCTCTCGCGCATCGCCCTGCCGCGCCTCTCGTCGCACCGTCTCTCGGACATGGCCTCGGCGTTCGGCTGCGCCTCGGTGACGCACCGCGCCTCTGATGACGTCGACGCGCTCGCGGGGATGTGGAGGATCCTGCTCACGGCGCTCTCGGATTTGCCCGAGGGGCTGCTCGCCCTGCTCGCCGGCATGCATCCCGAGGTGGCGTGGCCGTTCAGGGCCATCCTCTCGTATCTCGCGAGCACCGACGCGCAGGTGTCTGCGACGCCCTTCTCGCTCAAGGCGACCAGGGCGGCCCTGCTCCGGGGTCGGGGTCCCGCGCCGCGCCCGGACGCGGCGGAGCTCACCCGCATCGAGGTGCCTCCCATCGAGGACGTCGAGGCGGCCTTCGGGCCAGGAGGCACCGTCTCGCGCATGTACGGGCAGATGGAGCACCGCCCCGAGCAGGTCGCCATGGCGCGCGAGGTGACCGAGGCCCTCGCGACCTCCACGCACAGGGCCATCGAGGCGGGCACGGGCGTGGGCAAGTCCGTTGCCTACCTGCTGCCCGAGGTGCTCTTCGCCCAGCGCAACAACGTGACGGTCGGCATCGCGACCAAGACGAACGCCCTCACCGACCAGCTCGTGTCCCACGAGCTGCCGGCCCTCGCACGGGCGCTTCCCCAGGGGCTCTCCTTCACGAGCCTCAAGGGCTACGACCACTACCCCTGCCTGAGACGCCTCGACCGAGCCGTCACCGAGGAGCTGCCGCTGGCCACGGCGGCCCATGACGGGCGCTCTGAGGGCGCCGTCGCGAGCGACATGCTGACGGCCATCTCTGTCACCTATGCGTTTGCCTGCCAGTCGCCGGACGGGGACCTCGACGCGCTGGGGATACGCTGGCGCTCCGTCCCACGTCAGATGCTCACGACCACGCCGGGCGAGTGTCTCCACGGCCGCTGTCCGTACTTCCCGGGCGAGTGCATGCTCCACGGGGCGCGCCGGCGCGCGGCCAGCGGTGACGTGGTGGTGACGAACCACTCGCTCCTCCTGAGGAACGTCGAGGCGGACGGGAGGATACTGCCGCCCATACGCCATTGGGTCATCGACGAGGCGCACGGCCTCGAGGCCGAGGCGCGGCGCCAGTGGGCCGTGGAGGTGTCGGGCGAGGAGGCGCGCGCCGCCTTCGAGATCCTCGGCGGCACGAGGAGCGGGACCATCCACTCGGTCATGGCGCAGGTGGCACCCCTCGAAGCCTCCACGCTCGCCCTGGGGCTCCTGACCAAGGCGTCCGCCATCGTGGCTCGGGCCTCCGTGGCCGTGGCCGACCTCTTCGTGGCCGTGCACGGCCTGGTGCCCCTGGCCAAGGGAGACGGCGGGTATGACACCTTGACGCTCTGGATAGACGACCGCGTGCGCGGCTCCGAGGAATGGGGGGCCGTGGCCGCTGCCGGGGACACCGCCGCCGATGCCCTTGACGCGGCCGTGCGCGCCCTCTCCGATGCCGTGGGGGCCCTCTCGGCCGAGGCCCCCCAGCTCGCGGCCGACCTCGGGGACTCCACGCGCTTCCTGAGGGAGCTCCTCGCGGGGACGCGGCTCGTCTGCGAGGGCACGGACACACGCTACGTCTACTCGGCCCAGCTCTCGCGGTCAAAGCGGCGCATCTCGACGGAGCGTCTCGTTGCCGAGAAGATCGACGTCGGGGCGGACCTCGCCGAGCGGTGGCTGCCCGAGACGCAGAGCGTCGTCTTCACGTCGGCCACGATCGCCGTCGGCGAGGACTTCTCGCACTTCGACCGCGCCGTCGGCCTCTCGCTCCTGGAAGAGGGTGCCCACCGGGACGTCCGTCTCGAGTCGAGCTTCGACTATGACGCGCACATGGCCGTGATCGTGGCGAGGGACCTGCCCGCCCCCAACGAGCGGGGATACCTGCCCGCCCTCGAGGACCTGCTCTTTGACGTGCACGTGGCGATGGGCGGGTCGGTGCTCACGCTCTTCACCAACAGGCGCGACATGGAGCGCACCTACGAGGCCCTGCGCCCGCGCCTCGCCGCGGAGGGACTTGACGTGGCGTGCCAGGAGCGCGGCTCCTCCCCCCGGCGCCTCCGTGCGCGCTTCATGGCCGAGAGGACCCTCTCGCTCATGGCGCTGCGCTCCTTCTGGGAGGGGTTCGACGCCACCGGGGACACCCTGCGTTGCGTCGTCATCCCGAAGCTGCCGTTCGCGAGCCCCAACGACCCGCTCGTGCGCGAGCGTGACCTGCGAGAGGAGCGGGCCTGGTGGAAGCACTCGCTGCCGGAGGCGGTCATCTCCGTGAAGCAGGCCGCGGGTCGGCTCATACGGAGCTCCACCGACACCGGCGTGCTCGTGCTCGCGGACTCACGCCTCGTGACCAAGGGATACGGGCGCCTCTTCGTGAGCTCGCTCCCCTCGACAAACGTCTCGCGCCTCGAGGTCGCCAACGTGGGGCGCTACATACGGATGTGGAGGGCGTCACATCGCTAGGGGACCGTCCTCCCAGCTCGCCGCATAGGAGACGGCCCGCGCGCTGACCTCCGGGTCAGAGGTGGTGACCGTTCCCGCGCAGGCCGCGACCATGCGAGGGAGCCAGTCCCCGCCGTAGTACGGGGTGTGCGCCCGGATGCGTCCCTGCTCGTCGACCTCTTCGACGCTCAGCCTGTGCCAAGGGAGAAGACGCAGGTACCGTGCGTCGGAGAAGAGGAGCTCGACCTCCCGTGCGCGCTCATGGCCACGGGTGGGGAGCGGCTCGGAGCGGCCGAGAAGGCGCGTCTCGGACATGCGGTCGACCCGGAAGGTGCGCTCATCGTCTCGCGCGACGTCATGCGCGTCGAGATACCACGCGCTGTCCTCATGACGCAGGCCCACGGGGCGGACCTGCCGTCTCTCGCCCACGGCCGCGCCCGCCTTGCGATAGAGGAAGGAGAGCTCGCGTCCCTGCGCGAGCGCGGCCGCGCACGCCCCGAGCTCGGTGCCCGTGCCTGCCGTCGCTCCGGCCGCGAGGGCGTCCCTCACGAGCCTCGGGTCGAGTGCGCCCTCGTCGAGGGAGGACCTGAGCCTGCCCAGCAGAGGGTCGCCCTCGTCCACGCCGAGCTCGCGCAGCGCGGCCACGAGGGCCACGGTCTCCGAGCGTGTGAGACGGAGCCTCCTTCCCCGCACGCCCTCCGAGAGGAGCAGTGTGACGCCGCCGTCCTCCTCCACGAGGGGAAGGCGAGCGTCATCGCCGAGGGTCGCCGTGAGGACGAGTTCTATGAGCCGCTCGGCGCGCTCGAGGGACACCCCGAGCCCCGCGGACACGGCCTCAGGTGTGAGGGCATCCCCCGCCTCGCTCAGGCTCCCTACGAGCGCCACCAGCTCGCGTGCCTCCTCGAGAGACCCCGGCCTTCCCGCCTTCCCTGACCTACGAGGCATGGGCGAGCACCCCCCGCAGCACCTCTCGCCACGCGCCGACGAGCTCCTCCGGGCCCAGCGGGCGCACGCCCTGAGAGACGGCCCAGCTCGCGGCGTCCCGGACGTCGCTCACGCCCACGCGCCAGACGACCCGCTCGCCCTGTCGCTCGAAGGAGCCCTGCGTCCCGGCCGCGCGCCGCACGTCCCCCTCGCGCTCGGGCGGCACCTCGAAGGTGGCCATGACCCAGGCGTCTCCCATCTGGAAGGGCAGCCGCCGCCAGTCCGCGACGGAGAAGTCGTCCGGAGGCTCGAAGGGGAGCGACGCGACCTGCCGGGCGTCCCCGAAGCGCTCCACGCGATACGTCCTGATGCCGTCTGTGACCTCGCGACCGTCTTCGTCGAGCGTCCCGGCGACGAGGTAGAGCACGCCGCGCAGGTCGAAGAAGCCGTAGGGGGCGATGAGGCGCTCGGTTCGCCTGCCCTCGGCGTCGGTGTACGTGACGCGCGCCGCGCGACGGCCGACAAGGCACGAGCGCAGGGTGGCGAGGACGCGGCCCTCCCGGGGAAGGGCGCCCGTGATGCCGGTGACGGCCGTGCCCTCGGCAAAGGCGCGCGTGATCTTTGCGAGGGCGAACCTCAGCTCGCCCGCGAAGGCGAAGCCGCCGTCACGGAGCAGCGGGCGGCAGGCGACCTCGAGGGCCGCGGCCTCCCGGGCGTCGAGCTCGGCGCCGCTCGCGAAGCTCGCGGCCTCGTCGGCCTGCCAGCACGACTCCTCTCCCGCGCGTGGCCGCTCCGCGACCACCACGCCGCACGCCGCGAGGGCGGCCCGGTCCCGCGAGAAGGCGCGGCGGAAGCTCTCGGTGGAGAGGTCGGGGTAGAAGTCTCGCGCGATGCTCGATGACGGGATCGGTGCCGAGGCGTTCATGAACGCGAGCGCGAGCGAGCAGATCCTCCGGGCCCTCTCATCATCTTTTGTTATCTCCACGCGTCCTCCCACGACAAGGGGCCGCTCTTGTGACGTCCTCTCGTCCCCGACCTTGGGCACGTCTGCGGCTTTTTAGAGAAACGATAAGATAGGACGTATACTCTTTTGATTGTATGCACGCCGGGTGCTTCTCGCCCGCGAGACCTCTTCTGAAGGACGCAGCATGGCCATGACACATGACTACCTGGACTACCTCAACGACAAGGTGGGGATTTCGGCCGCCGGCAGCCAGGAGGAGCTCCAGGCCGCACAGACCATCTCGCACCTCATGGGGCAGCATGACGTGGAGCCGCAGGTCGAGGACTTCGAGGCTCCCTCCCTCGCGGGCCTCGCCCCGGCGATCGTCTCCATCGTGATGGTCCTCGGGATGTTCGTCTCGGGGTTCGGCATCGTGGCGCTCTCCCTGGTGGGGTTCGTCCTCGCGGCGATACCGACCGTCCTTGCGGTCCTGCGCCTCCTCGGGCATGAGGTCTCCCTCTCCTTCGGTCCGCGCACCCAGAGCCAGAACGTCGTGGCCGTCCACCGCGCCACAGGCCCGCTCGTGACCAAGGGCAACCGCACCATCGTCGTGGTGGCGCACTACGATTCCCCTCGCGAGAACATCCTCTACTCGTCCCCGGTGGCCCCCTTCCTGCCGCTCGTGACCAAGGCGTCGTCCTATTGCGTGTACGTCGTCGCAGCCTGCGCGCTCCTGCAGGTGATGGTCTTCATCCCGTCCGTGGCCCGCATCATCATCTGGCTGGTGGGAATCCTGGCGTCGGTCCCCTCGGTCATGCTTGCCGTCGGGGCCATCTCCGAGCGCGTCTCGGACTGCACGATGGGTGCCAACGACAACAAGTCCTCCGTGGCGGCGCTTCTCGGCGTGATGGAGAACGTGCG
>CAZUOD010000004.1:0-29918 GCA_964621975.1 uncultured Atopobium sp. | reverse complement strand
ACCGCAGCGACTCCTCGCACGTCCGCCGCGTGGCCGAGCCCAACCCCGCCTACCGTCTCGTCGAGCGCGGCGCGATCCTCAACTGGTGGGACATCACCGAGGTCGAGGGGATGTGCTCGCTCAACTCGAGCGTCCGCGACGTCGTCATCGCGGCGGGCAACGAGCTCGCGGCTGAGCTGCTGCAGGTCGTCATGGGTCCCATGGTGACGCCCGAGAGCGTCCAGGGGCTCATGGGTCCCATCGGCAGCATGAGCGTCATCAGGCTCTTCAACCTCGCCGCCGGCATGATGGGGGTCAAGACCGGCAAGGAGGAGCTGCTCGAGCTCAACGCCCGCCTCAACGAGCTCGAGCTGCCCGCGAAGTAGGGTTGCTCGCCGAGTAGGGCTGCCCTGCCGAGAAGGACGCCCCGACAGCACTGACACGACGCCTGCCCGGGTCCGCGCCACAGCGGCGCGCTCGGGCGGGCCTCCTGTGTCTTGACCCTACGTGCGGCCCGTCGCGCTTCTCGCCCTACGTGAGGCCCGCCGCTCTTGGGCGCTTTGCGTCCTTTCGGCGAGCGGCGGCCCGCCCGCCCCGCTCGCGCGCTAACATGGAGACCCGTAGAAACGACTCACCTACTACGGGAAGGCCCACACATGACAAAGCACATCTTCGTGACCGGCGGTGTCGTCTCCTCGCTCGGGAAGGGCATCACGGCCGCCTCGCTCGGGCGTCTGCTCAAGGCGCGCGGCTACAAGGTCATGATGCAGAAGGCCGACCCCTACCTCAACGTGGACCCGGGCACGATGAGCCCGTTCCAGCACGGCGAGGTCTTCGTGACCGAGGACGGCAAGGAGACCGACCTCGACCTCGGCCACTACGAGCGCTTCATCGACGAGAACCTCACGCGCTCCTCGAACTTCACGACCGGCGCCATCTACCAGAGCCTCATCTCGCGCGAGCGCGCCGGCGACTTCCTCGGCGGCACCGTTCAGGTGATCCCGCACGTGACCGACGCCATCAAGGAGCGCTTCTATCGCATCGAGGAGCAGACCGGCGCCGACGTGGTCATCACCGAGCTCGGCGGCACCATCGGCGACATCGAGGGCCAGGCCTTCGTGGAGGCCATCCGGCAGTTCCGCAAGGAGAAGGGCCAGGACGACTGCTGCCTCATCCACGTGAGCCTGGTGCCCTACATCGCCGCCGCGCACGAGGTCAAGACCAAGCCCACCCAGCACTCCGTGCGTGAGCTGCGCTCGATGGGCATCCAGCCCGACTTCATCGTCTGCCGCTCCGACCACGAGGTCGACGCGTCCATCCGCGCCAAGATCGCGAGCTTCTGCGACGTCGAGCCGGACTGCGTCTTCGAGAACTCCGACTGTCCCTCCATCTACGACGTGCCCAAGCACCTCGCCGACCAGGACTTTGACCTCAAGGTCTGCGAGCGGCTGGGCCTCGAGGCGCGCGAGAGCGACATGAGCGGCTGGTACCACTTCACGAGCGCCATGCACGCGGCCAACGGGCGCGAGGACGTCACCAGAATCTACGTGGTGGGCAAGTACACCCAGCTGCCCGACGCCTACCTCTCGATCATCGAGGCGCTGCACCACTCCGGCGTGCTCTTCGGCCGCCACGTCGACATTCAGCTCGTGGACGGCGAGGCCCTCACCGAGGGCAACGTGGCCGAGGTCCTGGGTGATGCCGACGGCATCCTCGTGCCCGGCGGCTTCGGCCTGCGTGGCATCGAGGGCAAGATCTGCGCGGCACGGCGCGCCCGCGAGCTCAAGGTGCCCTACCTCGGCGTGTGCCTGGGCCTGCAGGTGGCCGTGTGCGCCTTCGCCCGCGACGTCTGCGGCCTCGAGGGCGCGAGCTCGACCGAGTTCGATTCCGAGTGCGCCTATCCCGTGATCGACCTCATGCCCGATCAGGAGGACGTCACCGACAAGGGCGGTACCATGCGCCTGGGCGCCTACCCGTGCAAGGTGGTTCCCGGCACCCTCGCCGAGGAGGCCTACGGCGAGAGCCTCATCTACGAGCGCCACCGCCACCGCTACGAGGTCAACAACGCCTTCCGCGATCAGCTCTGCGAGGCGGGCATGGTCATCTCGGGCGTCTCCCCGGACGAGCGGCTCGTGGAGATGGTCGAGCTCCCCGAGAGCATGCACCCCTGGTTCGTGGCGAGCCAGGCCCATCCCGAGTTCAAGAGCCGCCCGGACCGTCCCGCCCCGCTCTTCCGCGAGTTCGTGCGCGCCGCCATCGCCCGCCACGAGGGCTGCGACCGTCACGACGTGAGCCCGCTGTAGCCAGCCCCGGGCGGTGCGCATGGAGCTCTCCCGCGCGCGTGAGGAGTACCTCGACTACCTCGCCGTGGAGCGGGGGAGCTCCCCCAACACGCTGACGGCCTACGGACGCGACCTCGGGCGCTACGTGATGTGGCTCGCCGAGCGCGGCGTCACGCGGCCCGAGGGCGTGACGCGCGAGCTCGTCGAGGAGCACGTGCGCGCCCTCGCCGAGACGGGCCTCGCGCCGTCGTCGGTGGAGCGGGCGGCCTCGGCGATCAAGGGGTTCCACCGCTTCATGGTCGCCGACGACCTCGCGCAGAGCTCGCCGGCGGCCGACCTGCCGCTTCCCGCCAAGCCCTCGCGCCTGCCCGACGTCATCTCCCGCGAGCAGGCCGCGGCCCTCCTCGACCAGCCGTTCCCGCAGACGCCGCGCGGCCTTCGCGACCGTGCCGTCCTCGAGGTGCTCTACGGCTGCGGCCTGCGCGCGAGCGAGCTCTGCGGCCTCGACGAGCGCATGGTCCTCATCGACGAGGGCGTCATGCGCGTGCTCGGCAAGGGCGGGAAGGAGCGCGTGGTGCCCGTCCTCGGCACGGCCGCCGCCGCGCTGGGGGCCTACCTCGAGCGGGGCCGCGGCGCGCTGGCGTCACGGGCCGCGACGCCAGCGGTCTTCCTCAACGCGCGCGGCGGGAGGCTCTCCCGGCAGTCGGTCCATGCGATCGTGGAGCGCTGGGGGCGCATGGCGGGCATCAGCGGCCTGCACCCGCACACGCTCAGGCACAGCTTCGCCACGCACCTGCTCGAGGGCGGGGCCGACCTGCGCGTGGTCCAGGAGCTCCTCGGGCACGCGAGCGTCTCGACGACCCAGCTCTACACCCACGTGGACCGCAGCCACATCAGAGGCGTCTACCTCGCCGCCCACCCGAGGGCTCGCGTGGGCGCCGACGCGGGCTCGCACCCGTCCCCATAGGGCCCTGCGACACCACCTCTGAGCTGCGAACATGTGAGCCTCCGCGCATTTTTTGCCCGTGAGCTGCGCGTTCACGTCACAACCACAAAACGTTTCTGTGAGACCCGAACACACGGCGGGTGTCTTGGGCCCCGCCTGCCCGGTGGCCCCAACATCTGGTGGCACCGTGGCCTCTGAGAACCACCCAAACCCAGTTCCAGACAGAAAGATGGGGCTTTGTGTTTTGTAGTGTCCCAAAGTGTCGGACTGGTTGTATAGTAATCCCACGCTCCGACGGGAGCAGGGCACGTCGTCTCGACGGGAGGGTGAGATGCTCGCAGGTTCGTATCCGATGTCTGTGGATGCGAAGGCGCGCGTCACCCTGCCGGCGGTCTTCCGCAAGCAGCTCGCAAGCGGGGATGAGAAGACGATATTCCTTTTGCCCCTGAAGGACCACGTGAATGGCTTCACCTCCGAGGGTCTGGAGAAATTCATCGACGGGCTCTTCGAGTACGGAGATGAGCACTTCGACCCTCGCAGCCGCAAGGACGAGCGTCTCAGGACCAGGCTCTGGGCGAGCGCCGTCTCGGTCGACATAGACTCGGCCGGTCGCATTGCCCTCGGGAAGCTCGACGTCTCCCGGCCCGGCACCCGCGAGCGGCTCGGTCTCACGGCTGAGGTTACCGTGGCGGGCGCCGGGGACCACTTCGAGGTCTGGGAGACCTCGGCGTGGAACGCGACGCAGGAGAGCTTCGAGGACGAGTTCGACGCGCTCCTTTACCGCCGCGACTAGGGGGTGAGGGTCTTGACAGGAGAATATCGGCACGTACCCGTGATGCTCGGCGAGGTCCTCGACGAGCTCGACCCCAGGCCGTCGGAGGTGGTCTGCGACTGCACCCTCGGCGGGGCCGGGCACTCGGTGGAGCTCGCGCGAAGGATCGCCCCGGACGGGCTGCTCCTGGGAATCGACCAGGACGACATGGCCCTCTCGGCGGCGACCGAGCGCCTCGCGCGCGAGGTCTCTGGGGCGAGCGTGCGACCCCTCAAGGGCAACTTCTCCGACCTCGACGAGCTTCTCGTGGAGGCGGAGGTCCCCGGGGTCGACTGCTTCCTCTTCGACCTCGGCGTCTCCTCGCCACAGCTCGACATCCCTGAGCGCGGCTTCTCGTACAACGAGGACGCGCCCTTGGACATGCGCATGAATTCGGGGACAGACACCCCAACCGCAGCTGAGGTCGTAAACACCTACAACGAAGCTGACCTCACCCGAGTCCTGCGCACCTACGGCGACGAGCGCCATGCCGCGCGCATCGCCAGGGCGATCGTCGAGCGACGCGCGAGGGCCCCCATCGAGACGACCCTCCAGCTCGTGGAGGTCGTGAAGGGGGCCATTCCCGCCGCGGCGAGGCGACACGGCCCCCATCCGGCCCGAAGGACCTTCCAGGCCCTGCGCATCGAGGTCAACCACGAGCTCGACGCGCTCGACCGCGGCCTCAGGGCGGCGGCGCGCTGGGCCAACCCCGGTGGCAGGATCTGCGTCATCTCCTACCACTCGCTGGAGGACCGCATCGTCAAGCACGTCTTCTCCGAGCTCTCTCAGGGGTGCACCTGCCCACCGGACCTCCCGGTGTGTGCGTGCGGTCACGTGCCGATGCTCCAGGTCAGGACGAGAAGGCCCCTCGTTGCGTCCGACGAGGAGGTCGCGGCCAACCCAAGGTCGCGCAGCGCCCTCATGCGCGTGGCGGTCAGGCTTGACGCCGAGCGCGAGGGGGCCACCCGAATGACGTAGCCGGCGCGAGCCGTCTGCGAGCTTGACAGAAACGCACCACCGACGCACCAGAACGCACTCCAAACGTACCACCATCGAGACACGAACGCAGCAAGCACACATTCGACCAACTCTTAAGGACGCTCAACCAACTCTCGGGAGAAGGGTTCGACCAACTCTCAAGCACCCAGCGTACCTGCCACGAACTACCAGCCACAGCGCACCGCGCGAACGCGGATCGGGGGACAGCCATGAGGTACCAGGGGTCAGAGGCCTACAGCATGAGCGTCGAGCGCCAGTACCAGGAGCGGCCGCAGCCGTCGCTGGAGGTCGTTCCCGGAGGGGGTCTCGATGCCCGTGCGCGCGCTGGCGTGAGCCCGCTCTTCGTCGCGCGCCTGCGCGTGGCCCTGGCCGTGGCCGCCGTCCTCATCACGCTCGGTGTCGCGCGCGTGGCCCTCTCGGCGGCGACCGTCTCGCTGCTGCAGGAGAGCGCCGAGCTCAGCACCCAGATCAGCGAGGCCCAGACCCTGAACAACGAGCTGCGCGCGGAGCGCTCGGCGCTCGCGAGCAACTCCCGCATCAGCCGCATCGCGACGCAGAACTACGGCATGGTGCTGTCCACCGAGTCCGTGACGCTCACCCTCGACGACGACTCCGCGGACGCCGCGGACGAGGCAGATGAGGAAGCTGCGCAGAGCACCGATGAGGCCGAGGATTCCTCCGACCTGTCGTAGACTCGACTTGTGAGCAGCAGGGACAGACAGAGCCGCCCTGGGCGGCGTGCGCATCCGGAGGCCTCGTACGACGAGGCCTCTCGTGCGCGACGCCGCATCAGGGAGACGCGCCCCGGCGGCTCGGGGAGCGGCGGCTCGGACGGTGGGCTCGTCGCCACGCGGCGGGCGTTTCTCGCCCTGCTCGGCATCGTGGCCCTGAGGCTCGGGTGGCTCCAGGTCGTACGGGCCGATGACCTCTCCGCGATGGCCGAGGACCAGAGGACCAACGTCATCGAGCTGCGCGCCAAGCGAGGCACCATCTACGACCGCAACGGCAACGTCCTCGCCATGAGCGTGGAGTGCGAGACCGTCTACGCCAACCCCACCGAGATCACGGACGCCTCGTCGGTGGCCGAGGTCCTGGCCGAGCACCTCGGCGGGGACGCCTCGGACTACACGGACACCCTCACGCAGGACACCACCTTCGCCTACGTGAGCTACCAGGTGGACCAGGACATAGCCGAGACCCTCGAGGCCGACCTCTCGGAGCGGGGGCTCTCGGGCATCTACTTCCTCGGGGACACCAAGCGCATCTACCCCTACGGCTCGGTGGGGGCGCAGGTCATAGGCTACGTGGGCACGGAGGGCACGGGGCTCTCGGGCCTCGAGTACCAGTACGACGACATCCTCACCGGGACCAACGGCTCCATGATCATGGAGACGGGCCTCACCGGCACCCCCATCGCCGGCGGCTCGGCCGAGATCACCGAGGCCCAGGACGGCACCGACATCGTGATCTCCATCGACATCGACCTGCAGGAGGCCTGCGAGACCCTCATCGCCGAGGCCGTGGAGACCTACAGCTCGGACTCGGGCTCGGTCATGGTGACCCAGCCGGGCACCGGCGAGGTCCTCGCCGCCTGCTCGACCCCGCTGCCTGACTTCTCCGACCTCACGGACGTCTCGTCGCTCAACCTCAAGCTCGTCTCGAGCTCCTTCGAGCCGGGCTCGGTCTTCAAGGTCATCACGACCTCGATCGGGCTTGACCTGGGGCTCTACACCAAGGACACGGTCTACTCCGTCCCCGCGAGCTACCTGGTGGGAGACGACTACGTCACGGACGACGACGGGCGCGACTACACCCAGGACATGACCGTGACCTACATGCTCGCGCACTCCTCCAACCCTGCCATGGCCCTGCTCGTGGAGGAGGTCATCGGCTCCGAGCGCTTCGCCGAGGGCGTGGAGAGCTTCGGGATAGGCCAGCTCACGGGCATCGACTTTCCCGGCGAGGTCGAGGGCATCGTCAAGACCTACGACGAGTACGACGGCTCGACGGCGGGCTCGATGTCCTTCGGGCAGGGCCTGGCCATCCCCATGGTCCAGATCGTGCGCGCCTACGGCGCCGTGGCCAATGACGGCGTGCCCACGACCCCGCACTTCCTCCTCACGAAGGGGGGCGAGGAGGTCGAGTGGCCGGCCGGCGACAGGATCATCTCGGCCGAGACCGCCGAGGCGGAGACCGACATGATGCGCGCCGTCATGACCGAGGACTACGGGACCGGCACCAACGGCCAGGTGGAGGGCTACGATATCGCAGGGAAGACCGGCACCGGCGAGCAGGCCTCGGAGGACGGCGGCTACCTGGAGAGCACCTACGTGGCGTCCCTGTGCGGCTTCGCCAACGCCGACGACCCCGACGTGCTCGTCTACGTCGGCCTCAACGGCACGTCCTACCTCGCGCTCTCCTCGGCGGCGCACGTCTTCCACGACGTCATGCAGCAGGCGGTCAGCATCATGGGCGTCTCGCCCACGTCATAGGCACGAAAGGAACTCCGGATGGTTCGCATGTCCGCAACGCAGATCGCCCGACATACGGGCGCAGAGGTGCTCCTCGACGGGGCTCGCGAGGTGAGCGGCAGGGTCGTCACAGACTCGCGCGAGGTCGGCGAGGGGGACCTGTTCGTGGCCTTCGCCGGTGAGCGCGTCGACGGCAACGCCTACCTCGCGAGCGCGGCCGGCGCCGGCGCCGCGGCGGTGGTGGCCTCGGCCGAGCCCTCGGACGAGGCGCGCGCCGCCTGCGAGCGCACCGGCTGCGCGCTGCTGCGCGCCGAGGGCGACGACTGCGAGGAGCTGCTCCTGCGCCTCGCCGCCCAGGTGCGCTCCGCGCACCCGGACTGGCTCGTCGTGGGAGTGACGGGGTCCGTGGGCAAGACCACCACCAAGGACATGCTCGCCGCCGCCATTGGCTCCCAGCGCCGCTGCCACGCCACGGCCGGCAACCTCAACAGCCTCATCGGGCTGCCGCTCACGGTGCTCTCGGCGCCCGAGGACGCCGAGGTGCTCGTGCTGGAGCTCGGCATGAACCACGCGGGCGAGATCGGGCGGCTCTCCAGGTGCTGCGCGCCCACGCTCGCCTGCGTCACCAACGTCGGCACGAGCCACATCGGCCTACTCGGCAGCCGCGAGAACATCGCGCGGGCCAAGGCCGAGATCGTCTCGGGCATGCGCGCCCACGGCGACGTGGCGCCCGCGCTCGCGCTGCCGGCGTCGGGCGACTTCACCCCCCTCATGGCCGAGCGCTACGCCAGGCCCGCCGGGGTGGACGTGGTGCTCGTGGGGTCGTCCGAGGGCTGTGCGGTGCGCGCCGAGGGGGTCTCGCTCGACGCGCGCGGGCGGGCCCGCGCGACCCTCTCGTGCTCGGACGGCTGGTCGCGCGAGGTGAGGCTCTCGGTGCCGGGGCGCACGGCCGTGGACGACCTCCTGCTCGCGCTTGCCCTCGTCTGGCGCCTCGGGCTCGATCGCGACCGGGCGCTCCTCGCCGTCGAGCGGATGTCGGCGGCCCGGATGCGCCTGGACGTGCGCGAGGCCCCGTCGGGCGCGCTCGTGATCGACGACTCCTACAACGCCGCGCCCGCCTCGATGGCCTCCTCGCTCGACGTGCTCGCCTCGATGGGGGCGGGAGGGAGGCGCGTGGCCGTGCTCGGCGAGATGGGCGAGCTCGGCGACGAGGCGCGCCGCCTGCACGGCTACGTGGGCGCCTACGCGGCCGCCACCGGCGTCGACGAGCTCGTGCTCGTGGGGTCCGACCTCGCCGACGAGATGGCCGAGGCGGCCCGCACGATGGGGCTTCCCGACGGCGCCGTCGTGCGCGTCGCCAGCGCCGACGAGGCGCTCGAGCGGGTCGCGCCGGGCCTCGGCCCCGGTGACGTGGTGCTCGTCAAGGCGTCTCGCGCCGTCGGGCTCGACGTGTTCGCACAGGGGGTGCTCGCCCGATGATAGGCAACCCCTCATACCCGACCTACCAGGTCTTCCTCGCCATCGCGGTGGCGGCGCTCGCCACGGGGCTCGTGATGCCGCTGTTCATCCGGCTCATGCGCTACGAGGGCGTGGGCCAGCAGATCCGCGCCGACGGCCCGCAGCGCCACCTCGTCAAGCAGGGGACCCCCACCATGGGCGGCATCGTGATCCTGCTCGGCATCCTGGTGGCGTGCGCGCTGCTCGCCGAGTGGACGGTCGACCTCGTGCTCGCCGTCGTCGCGACGCTCGTCACGGGCTCGCTCGGGCTGCTCGACGACATCGAGTCGGTGGCGCACGGCCGCTCGCTGGGCCTCACGCCCTCCCAGAAGATGGCGGGCCTCGTGGCCATCTCGGTGGCCTTCTGCCTCGCGGCGGTCAACCTCTGCGACATCTCCCCGGCCGTGAGCCTTCCCGGGGGCCTCACCGTCGACCTCGGCGTCCTCACCACGACGATCGAGCTCGGCGGCGTCACGCTGAGCGTGCCGTGGCTCTACGTCGTCTTCGTCTTCCTGCTCATGGCCGGCCTCTCCAACGCCGTCAACCTCACCGACGGCCTCGACGGGCTGGCCGGGGGCTGCGTGATGGTGGTCATGCTCGCGATGTCGATGGTGGCCTTCCGCTACGACGAGGTCAACCTCGCGGTCTTCGCCGGGGCCGTCGCGGGGGGCTGCCTCGGCTTCCTCTGGCACAACTGCTACCCGGCCACCATCTTCATGGGCGACACCGGCTCGCTGGCCCTGGGCGCCGCCTTCGCGAGCCTGGCCGTGCTCACCAAGACCGAGGCGACCTCGCTCATCATGGGAGGGCTGTTCATCGTCGAGGCGCTCTCGGTGATCGTGCAGGTCGTGAGCTTCAAGCTCACGGGCAGGCGTGTCTTCCTCATGGCGCCGATCCACCATCACTTCGAGAAGATGGGCTGGTCGGAGACGAAGGTCGTCGTGCGGTTCTGGATCGTGTCGGCCGCCTTCGCCGCGCTCGGCTTCGCCCTGTACTTCCAGCTCGGGTGAGAGGGGCGGCCATGGGTGGGCTGATGGGACAGGGCCTGGGCGACGTCGTCGTGCTCGGACTCGGGAAGACGGGCGTCTCCGTCGCACGGCACCTCGCGACCGGCCGCGCGCGCTCCGTGACGCTCTACGGCGGCGCCCGCTCGGCGCCGGGCGACCAGACCCGCGAGCTCGAGGCGCTCGGCGTGCGCGTGGTGTGCGGCACCGAGCGCCTCGAGGGCTCCTATGACCTCGCCGTGGCCTCCCCGGGCATCCCCGAGGGCTCGGCCTTCTTCCGCTCGGCGGTCGCCTGCTCGCGCGAGGTCATCGGCGAGCCCGAGCTTGCCTTCCGCGAGAGCCCCGAGCGCTGGGTGGCCGTCACGGGCACCAACGGCAAGACCACCACGACCTCGCTCGCCACGCGCCTGCTGCGCGAGGGCGGGCTTCCCGCCGAGGCCGTGGGCAACATCGGCCGCACCGTGACCGACGCGCTCGACGGCAGGCCCGACGACGGCTGGCTCGTGGCCGAGCTCTCGAGCTTCCAGCTCGCCACGACGCGCCTTTTGCGCCCGCGCGTGGCGGTGCTGCTCAACGTCACGCCCGACCACCTCGAGTGGCACGGCACGATGGAGGCCTACGCCGCCGCCAAGGAGCGCGCGTTCGCCAACATGGGCGGGCGCGACCTCGCCGTGGTCTCGGTGGACGACGAGTGGTGCCGGGCCGCCGCCGCGCGCGCCGAGGGGCGCGGCGTCAGGGTCTGCGAGCTCTCCGTGGCCGGCGAGCCCTCCTCGGCCTCGGCGGCGTTCCTGCGCGACGGCCGGCTCGTGGTGCGCCTCGACGGCGCCGAGCGCGACCTCATGCGCGCCGACGGGCTCGCCATCCGCGGGCTGCACAACGCCGAGAACGCCCTGGCCGCCTCGGCCGTCGCCCTCGAGCTCGGCGTGGCCGAGGCCGACGTCTGCCGCGGGCTCGCGTCGTTCTCGCCCATCGAGCACCGCATCGAGCCGGTCGGCGAGGTCGGCGGCGTGCGCTTCGTGAACGACTCCAAGGCCACCAACACGGACGCGGTGGAGAAGGCGCTCACGGCCTTTGCCCCCGGCACCGTCGTGGTGCTGCTCGGCGGGCACGACAAGGGCACCGACCTCGGCTCGCTCGCCCGCGAGGTCTGCGCGCGCTGTCGGGCGGCGGTGTGCTTCGGCGAGGCGGGCGAGCGGATCGCCCGCGCCGTCGAGGCCGCCCGCGGGACCCGGGCCCGCATGCCCGAGGTGCTGCGCGCCCCCCACCTGCGCGAGGCGTTCGACGCGGGCGTGGCCGCGGCCCGGCCGGGCGACACCGTGCTCCTCTCGCCGGCGTGCTCGTCGTTCGACGAGTTCTCGGGCATGGCGGAGCGCGGCCGGCTCTTCAGGCGGCTCGTGGGGGAGCTTGGGGGAGGTGGCGAGTAGCATGGCCGTGGGACGGGCGGCGTCGGCGGGACGCGCGCGCGAGGACGGGGCCGCGCGGCGTCCGGGCCGTGCGGGCCACTCCGACCAGAGCCTCTTCGGCGTGCCCGAGCGCTTCATGAAGCCGCGGCTGGTCCTCATCGCCACGGTTGCCGTCCTCGTGGGGTTCGGCATCCTCATGGTCTACTCGGCCTCCTCGGTGACGGCCCTCACAAGCGTGGGTGACGCCGCCTACTACCTCAAGCGCCAGGTCATCTACGCGGCGGTGGGCGTCGTGGCCGCCGTCGTGCTCGCCAGGCTGGACTACCACCTGTGGCTCGGGCCCTGGGTCAACGTCATCTGGGTCGTCACGGTGGCGATGCTCTTCCTCGTGATAGTGGCGGGCACCGACAACGACATGGGCGCCACGCGCTGGATCGAGATCGCGGGCTTCCAGCTGCAGCCCTCCGAGTTCGCCAAGATCACCGTCGTGTTCACGGCGGCCTCGCTCGCGCAGAGGTACTTCGAGCGCGCCGCGATCAGCTGGCCGGCCTTCGTCAAGCTCATTCTGGTGGGCGTCGGCCTCCCGATCATCCTCATCCTCATCCAGCCCGACAAGGGCACCACCATGGTCCTGGGCCTCACGCTCCTGGTGATGGGATACCTCGCCGGCGTGCCCAAGCGCTACCTCGTGGTGCTGCTCGTCCTGGGCATCCTCGGCGTGCTCTTCCTCTCGCTCAAGGACGACTACTCCCGCCGGCGCCTGCTCGCCATGCTCGACCCGTGGTCTGATCCCTATGACACCGGCTACCAGCTCATCCAGGGCTACTACGCCTTCGCCTCGGGCGGGCTTTTCGGCGTGGGCGTGGGCTTCTCGCGCCAGAAGTACTCCTACCTGCCCATGGCCTACAACGACTTCATCTTCGCCATCGTGGGCGAGGAGTGCGGGCTCGTGGGCACCCTCGGCGTGCTCGCCGGCTTCGCGCTGCTCATGTGGGCGGGCCTCAAGATTGCCCGTCACGCGCCCGACCTGGCCGGCCGGCTCATGGCCGCCGGCTGCACCTCGCTCGTGATGGTGCAGCTCCTGCTCAACGTCTGCGGCGTGCTCGGGCTCTTCCCGCTCTCGGGCAAGCCGATCCCCTTCCTCTCGTACGGCGGCTCGTCGATCATCGCGAGCCTCATGCTCGTGGGGCTCATGGTGTCCGTCTCCATCCACTCGAGGCTGCCCGAGACGGCCCATGACGACGTGCGGCGCTCCTGGCAGCTGGAGGGGGGCGACGCGGGGCCGCGCGCCGCGACGGGGCTCACCCTGGTGGGGGAGCCGAGCCCGCGCTCTGCCCGCACGGGGCGCGAGGGTCGCCCCGCGGCCGCGCCGCGCGACTCGGGAGCGGGGCTCACCGTGGTCGACGGCGGTTCCCCGCGCTCGCGCGCGCCGTCGGGGCGCGGGCGCGACGGGGGTCGCGGCGCGCCGCGCGGGCGCGTCAGCACCGACCGGAACGGCAGGAAAAGGATCGACCTGGGGCCGAGCGCGACCGAGCGCCTGCGCGGGCGCGGCGACGGCTCGAGGGGAGAACGCTAGGAGGGTGCCATGGCACGGACCTGCCTTGAGGTCGCCATAGCCGCCGGCGGCACCGCCGGCCACGTCAACCCCGCGCTCGCGCTCGCCGAGGAGCTGCGCGAGCGCGGCCACCACGTGCGCTTCTTCGGGCAGGAGGCGCGCCTCGAGGGCCGGCTCGTCCCCGAGGCGGGCTTCGAGCTCGTGGGCGTGGACGTGAGCGGCTTCGACCGCGAGCGCCCCTGGACGCTCGTGAGCTCGCTCGCGCGCATGGCGGCGGCCCGCGCGCGGCTGCGGCGGCTCTTCTCGCGCGAGGGGGCGCCCGACGTGGCGGTGGGCTTCGGCGCCTACGTTGAGATGGCGCTGCTCAGCTGCTGCCGGCGCCTCGGCGTGCCCTACGTGCTGCACGAGCAGAACTCGGTGCCGGGGCTGGCCAACAGGGCGCTCGCCGCCCGCGCCGAGGTCGTGTGCGTCTCGGTGCCGGCCGCGCGGGAGGCCTTCGAGGGTCGCGCGCGACGGGTGGCACTCACGGGAAACCCTGTGCGCACGAGCGTCACCGACGCGAGCCGTGCCGCGGGGCGGGCCGCGTTCGGCGTGGGCGAGGGGCAGACGATGCTGCTCGTCTTCGGCGGGTCGCTCGGGGCCGCGCACATCAACGAGGGCGTGGCGCGCCTCAAGGGCGAGCTTCTGGGGCGCCCGGGCCTCGTGGTGGTGCACTCGACCGGCGCCGACGGCCTGGGCGCCACGCTGGCGGCGCTCGACCTCTCGCCCGACGAGGCCTCGCGCTGGCAGGTGGTGCCCTACATCTCGAACATGGGCGAGGCCCTGGCCGCCGCCGACCTCGTGCTCTCGCGGGCGGGGGCCTCGTCGATCGCCGAGATAGCCGCCACGGCCGTGCCGAGCGTGCTCGTGCCCTACCCGCACGCGACGGCCGACCACCAGACCACCAACGCGCGCTTCCTCGTGGACGCCGGCGCCGCCGTGCTGCTGCCTGACGCCCAGATCGACACGCCCGCCTTCCCTGAGGCGCTGCTCGGGCTGCTGGACGACGCGCCGCGCCGCGCCGAGATGCGCGCGCGGGCCCGCGGGCTCGCCCAGGTGCGCGCGGCCGCGGCGCTTGCCGACGAGGTGGAGGCCGCGGCGTCGTGAGGCGGCCGGCCCGCGCCGCCCGCGATTTACGGAGCCTGCGTGGGCCGCGCGCCTTTGGGGTACAGTAGAGGGCGCCCGCGCGCGCGGGCGCCAGGCAGGCCCCGTCGGAAGCGGTTCCATGGTCGACAACACCACCCCTGACGTGACGGACGTCACGAGCGCACACTTCGTCGGCATCGGCGGCGCGGGCATGAGCGGCATCGCGCTCGTGCTCCACGAGCGCGGCTGCACGGTCACGGGCTCGGACCTCAAGAGCTCCCACTACGTGCGCGAGCTCGAGGCCGCCGGCATCGACGTGCGCGTGGGCCACGACGCTGCCATCATCGACGAGGCTCGCCCGCAGGTGGTGGTGACCTCCACCGCCATCCCCGAGACCAACCCCGAGGTCATGCGCGCCCGCGAGCTCGCCATCCCCATCTGGCCGCGCGCCAAGATGCTCTCGTACCTCTCGCGCGCCTCGCGCACCGTGGCCGTGGCCGGCACGCACGGCAAGACCACCACCTCCTCCATGATCGCCACCATGCTCGACAGGATGGGCCTCGACCCGTCGTTTCTCATCGGCGGCGTGGTCGAGGGCTACGGCACCAACGGGCGGAACGGCTTCGGCGAGCACTTCGTCTGCGAGGCGGACGAGTCCGACGGCTCGTTTCTCTACCTCAGCCCGGGCGTGGTGGTGGTCACCAACATCGAGGCGGACCACCTCGACCACTACGGCAGCCTCGAGAACATCGAGAGGGCCTTCTGCACCTTCATGGACCTCGTCGGGGAGTCGGGCACCGTCGTCATCAACGGCGACGTGGCCCGCTACGTCGAGCTTGCCCGCTCCACGGGCCGGCGCGTGGTGACCTACGGGCTGGATCCCTCCTGCGACTACGTCTGCGTGCCGGGCGAGGGCGACCGGGGCCTCGCGAGCCACTTCCGCGTGGACCTTGCGTCTGGTGGCGACGTCCACGTGACGATAGCCGCCAATCCCGGTCGCCACAACATGGTCAACGCCACGGCCGCCATCGCCGTGGCGGACGTGCTCGGCCTGGACGTCCGCGCCGCCGCGGTCGCGCTCTCCCAGTTCAAGGGCGCCCGGCGCCGCTTCACGCGCGTGGGCGAGGTCGCCGGCGTCACCGTGGTGGACGACTACGGGCACCACCCCACCGAGATCTCGGTCACGCTGGCCGCTGCCGCCGAGCTCCCGTTCGAGCGCATCGTCTGCGTCTTCCAGCCCCATCGCTACAGCCGCACCCAGGCGCTCGCCGATGAGTTCGGCCGTGCCTTTGACAGCGCCGACGTGCTGCGCGTCATGGACGTCTTCGCCGCCGGCGAGCTGCCCATCCCGGGCGTCTCCGGCAAGTCCGTCGTCAGCTCGGTGCGCGCGCACGGCCACGTGCCCGACGTCGCCTACGTGCCCAACCGCCGCCTCCTCATAGACGAGCTCTGCCGGATCGTGCGCCCGGGAGACCTCCTCATCACGCAGGGCGCGGGCGACGTGACGGACATGGGCCCCGCCTTCATCGAGGCCATGCGCGAACGCGTGGGTGGTTCCGCGTCGTGAGCGTCTTCAACGCCTACATGAGCCTCTCGGGCGCCGTCGACGCCGACGTCGTGCGCTCAGAGCGCCTGTCGAGACGGACCACCTACCGCATCGGGGGGCCGGCCGCGCTGTTCGTGGCCGCGCACAGCTACGCCGCGCTCGCCCGCACGGTCTCGGTGCTGCGCGCCGAGCATGTGGAGTGGGTCATCCTGGGCAAGGGCTCCAACGTCCTCGTCTCGGACGCGGGCTACGACGGCTGCGTGATCGTGCTCGACGACGAGTTCTCGCGCATGACGGTGGACGAGGCCGAGGCCACGGTGACCGCGGGCGCGGGCGCCCTGCTCTCCAAGGTCGTGACGGCCGCGCTCAAGGCCTCCCTCACGGGGCTGGAGCGCTGCGTGGGCATACCGGGCTCCGTGGGCGGTGCCGTCTCGATGGACGCCGGCACGCGCCGGGAGTGGCTGGGGCCCCTCGTGCGCGACCTCGTGGTCCTGCGTCCCGGGGAGGGCCTGCACCGCTACGAGGGCCCCGAGATCGACTGGGGCTACCGCACGAGCTCGATCCCGACGTCAGAGATCATCCTCGAGGCGACCCTCGCCCTCGCGCACGGCGAGAGGGACCGCATCGCCGCCGACATGGAGTCCCGGCTGCGCCGGCGCCGCGAGGCCCAGCCGCTCGGGCTCCCGAGCTGCGGCTCGATCTTCCGCAACCCTCCCGAGCGCTCGGCCGGCGTCCTCATAGAGTCCTGCGGCCTCAAGGGCGCCACCTGCGGGGGCGCGCAGATCTCCGAGGAGCATGCCAACTTCATCGTCAACCGCGGTGGTGCCACCGCCCAGGATGTGATAACGCTCATCAGCCGCGCCCACGATGAGGTCCTGGCGCGCCACGGCGTGGACCTCGCATGCGAGGTCAAGCTTCTCGGCTTCGGGGCGTGAGGGAGCGGTCGATGGCGCACGAGCAGAGCAAGCGGCCCACCCCGCGGCCGAAGACCAAGCCACAGGCGCGCCCCGCGCCCCAGAAGGCGCCGGTGCGGCCCCGTGCGCGCGTCGCTCGCGCGAAGGCATCCCAGAAGGTACCCCAGAAGGTGCCCCAGCAGAAGGCGCCGGCCCTGCGCGCCACGCGCGGGACGCCCCTCGAGAGGCCCCGTCCCGCCGTCGCGCCGCGCGGCGGCACCGGCCCGGCGCCCGAGCAGCGCCGCCGACCTGGCGGCCGGGGCCTCGCGGTCGCGGTCGTCGCCTGTGCGGTCGCGCTCGTGCTGGCCGTCGGCGTGGGCCTTGCCTACCTGCTCCTGCGCGACTCCTCGGTCTTCGAGATCACGAGCGTCGAGGCCGAGCCGACCGAGCACGTCAGCGAGACGGACATCGCCAACCTCGTGCAGGTGCCCGTGGGCTCGACCCTGCTCAACGTGGACACCGACTCCATCGAGGAGGCGCTTTTGCGTGACCCGTGGGTGGCGTCGGTGAGCTTCGAGCTCGTCTTCCCCAACACGCTGCGCATCGTGATCACCGAGCAGGTGCCCGACATGCTCGTGGTCATGAGCACGGGGTCGGTCGCGTGGTACCTCGGCGACGCCGGCGTGTGGATCCAGCCCACGAGCATCACCACCGAGGACGACCAGTCGGTCAGCGACGCCGCGCTCGAGATCGCCCTCGCCGAGGGCTGCCTGCTCGTCACCGACGTCCCCTCGACCGTGGACCCGGTGGCAGGATATGCCGCCACCGACGAGGTCCTCGAGGCGGTGATGGCCTTCCGCGAGGGCTTCTCGGAGGAGTTCTCCTCGCAGATCGTGTGCTACTCGGCCCCCTCGGCGGACAACGTGAGCTGCACCCTCTCCAACGGCGTGCAGGTCTCGCTGGGCTCGGCCACCAACATCTCCGAGAAGGAGGCGCTCGTCACGAGCTATCTCGAGAAGTACCCGGACACCGCGACCTACATCAACGTCCGCGTGGTCACCAACGCCTCCGTGCGCACGATCGACTCGGACACCGTCCAGGCCGGCTCGGGGATCGTCTCCTCGCAGGACGAGGACGACGACACTGAGGTCACGGACGAGACCACGCAGACGACCGAGGGGACCGAGTCCTCAGAGGAAGGGTCAACTTCAGAGTCAGATGAGGGTTGAGAGAGCTGAGAACAGGGCCTCTGACCTGCGAACTCCACAATTTCTCCAAAACATTTGACGCGCGACCCTCAAGTGTGCCAATATACGGCGCTTTACCTAAAGCGTGGAGCTAAACTTGAACTTTAGGGTTGCTGCCAGCGCGGGGACAAAGTGAACAGCTTAAGAAATGCAAGCTTTGACGCAGCACGAAGGGCAACGAGGAGGAAACGATGATCAAGGACACCGACACCCTCAGCAACTATCTCGCCGTGATCAAGGTCGTCGGCGTGGGCGGCGGCGGCACGAACGCCGTGAACCGCATGATCGAGGAGGGCATCCGCGGTGTCGAGTTCGTGGCCGTCAACACGGACGCCCAAGCGCTCGCCATCTCGGATGCCGACATCAAGGTCCACATCGGCACCGACATCACCAAGGGCCTCGGCGCCGGGGCCAACCCCGAGGTGGGCAAGGAGGCCGCCGAGGACTCCCGCGACGAGATCAAGCAGGCCCTCGCCGGCGCCGACATGGTCTTCATCACCGCGGGCGAGGGCGGCGGCACGGGCACGGGCGCGGCGCCCGTGGTGGCCGACATCGCCAAGAACGACGTGGGCGCCCTCACCGTGGGCGTGGTCACCAAGCCCTTCACCTTCGAGGGCCGCAAGCGCTACGCCTCCGCCACGGAGGGCATCAGCAACCTCTCGGAGAACGTCGACACGCTCATCGTGATCCCCAACGACCGCCTGCTCGAGCTCTCCGAGAAGAAGACCACCATGCTCGAGGCCTTCCGCATGGCCGACGACGTGCTGTGCCAGGGCACCCAGGGCATCACCGACCTCATCACCGTCCCCGGCCTCATCAACCTCGACTTCGCCGACGTCTGCACGATCATGAAGGGCGCGGGCACGGCCATGATGGGCATCGGCACCGCCTCCGGCGACAACCGCGCGACCGACGCCGCCGAGGAGGCCATCTCCAGCCGCCTGCTCGAGAGCTCGATCGACGGCGCCACGCGCGTGCTGCTCTCCATCTCCGGCAACAAGGACCTCGGCATCCAGGAGATCAACGACGCCGCTGACGTGGTGGCCCAAAACGTCGACCCCGAGGCCAACATCATCTTCGGCACTGTCGTCGACGAGTCCCTGGGCGACCAGGTGCGCGTGACCGTCATCGCCACGGGGTTCTCGGACGCCAACGTCCAGCAGACGCTGCCGTCCATGAGCGTCACGCGGCCCGCCCCGGCCCAGCCGTCCCGCCCGGCCCCGGTCCAGGCGCCTCGCCCGGCCTCTCCCGCGCGCCCGTCCTCGTCGGGCTCGTCCAACGACAAGGAGTTTGACATCCCGGACTTCCTCAAGCGCAGCCGCATCTAGCGCCATGCCCTCCCTTGACAGATATCAGGTGGGGGGCGTGACCCTGCTCACCGACGCCGACCTGGGGGGCGGGGTCACGTTCGCGTTCACCGAGCGCACGGGCGGGGTCTCCGAGCCGCCGTTCTCGTCGCTCAACCTCGGCTCCGCGTGCGGGGACGACCCGGACCGCGTCGCCGAGAACCGCCGGCGCGCGCTCGCCGCGCTCGGCGCCGAGGACCTCCTCGAGCGGCTCGTGTGCCCCCGTCAGGTCCACGGTGACCACGTGGTCGTGGTGCGCTCGGGCGACGACGCCTCGCTTCGCGCGGCCGGCGCCGAGGCGCTCGCGGGCGCGGACGCGGTGGTGTGCGTCGCCGAGGACGTGCCGGTGCTCCTGTGCTTCGCCGACTGCGTGCCCGTCGTCCTCGTGGCGCCGGGGGGCTTCGCCGTGGCGCACTCGGGCTGGCGGGGCACCCTGGCGGGCATCGCGGGCACGACGGCCCGCTCGCTCGCCTCCGAGACGGGCTGCTCGCCGGCTGACGTGACGGCCTACGTGGGCCCGCACGTCGCGGGCGCCGACTACGAGGTCTCCGACGAGCTCGCATCGCGCCTCTCGGCGCGGTTCGGGCCGGAGGTCGTCTGCGCGCCGCGCCATGTCGACCTTGCCCGCGGCGTCGTGGCGTCGCTCGCGGAGGCGGGCGTGGACCCGGGGCGCTGCGTCGTCTCGGGGGCGTCCACGGCTCGTGAGACGGACCGGTTCTTCTCGTACCGGGCCGAGGGAGGGGCGTGCGGGCGCCACGGCGCCGTCGCGCTCATGAGGCAGCGCCCGTGGGAGTGGCCCTCGGGCGCCAGACGCGAGAAGGGGGCGAGGCTGTGATGCGAGACGGAGGCGACGAGGCCTACGCGGCCTTTCTCGCCGAGCGCAGGCAGGAGGTCCTCGAGAGGATAGGGCGGGCGGCCGCCCGCTCGGGGCGCGACGCCTCGGAGGTCGAGGCCCTCGCGGTCTCCAAGACGGTGGGCCCTGAGGAGGTGCTGCTCGCCTGGCGCGCCGGCTGGCGCTCCTTCGGCGAGAACCGGCCCCAGGAGCTCACGCGCAAGCTCGCTGCCGTGTCCGACTACCCCGAGCTCGCCGGCGTGCGCTTCGACATGATCGGCAACCTCCAGAAGAACAAGATCAACCAGGTCATCGGCCGGGTGACGCTCATCCACTCGATCTCGTCGGAGCACCTCGCCGAGGCGGTGTCGTCGCGCTGCGAGGCGCGCGGCATCGTGGCCGACGTGCTCCTCGAGGTCAACGTCTCTGGGGAGGCCTCGAAGTCGGGCCTGTCCCCGGACGAGGCGCGCGCCTGCGCGGAGCGCGTCGCGGCCCTTCCCGGCATCCGGGTGCGCGGGCTCATGGCGATGGCACCCGCCCACGACCCCGACGCCGCGCGCAGGGCCTTCTCGGACCTTCGCGAGCTTCGCTCGGAGCTGCGGGCGAGGAGCGGCCGTGCGCTCGAGGTGCTCTCCTGCGGCATGAGCGACGACTTCGAGATCGCGGTGGAGGAGGGCTCGACCCTCGTCCGCCTCGGCAGGTGCGTGTTCGACCAGGGCTTCGCCCTGGGCTAGGTGTCTCTTTGTGCCGGGGACCCGGCACGACGGAAGAAGGAGGAGAACATGGGCTTCCTCGACTCTATCAGGGAGCGCCTGCGTGGCGGGGGCGCCGAGGACGACTACTACGAGGACGACTACTACGACGACGGGGGCTACGAGCAGGACGAGGGCTACGTGGGCCGCGACGGCTCGCAGCACCGCGACCTCGGCTCGAGCCCGCGCCTTCTGGGCAACACGCCGCGCCCCGAGGCAGAGAGCGTCTCGGTGTACACCCGCTCGGGCCGCCCGGTGGGCCCGGCCTCGGCGGGGGCCGACGTCACCCAGGTGACGCGCCCGGTGCGCCAGCTGAGCTACGCCGAGCCCGCGCCCGTCGAGCCGCGCCCCGCGCCCCGCGAGGTCCAATCCCGCGCGGCCGTCCCGGCCGAGCCCAGGCCCAGGACCATCCCGCGCGTGAGCTCCGGGCAGCTGCCGCCCTACGTGCTCAAGCCCGTCACCTACGACGACGTCCAGACCGTCGTGCGCCGCGTGCGCACCAACCAGCCCGTGGTCCTCGTCTTCCGCAACACCAACATCGAGACGGCCAAGCGCATCCTGGACTTCTGCTTCGGCCTCTCCTTCGGCCTCGACGGGGCCGTCGAGGAGCTGGGGGACCGCGTCTTCGCGGTGCTGCCCCCCGGCATCTCGCTCAGCCAGACCGACATCGACAAGCTCGTCGCCGACGGCGACCTCGAGAGGTAGGGGGCCCTCATGCAAGACGCGCTCGGCTGCACCCTCGGCGTCGTGGGCGGGGGCTCCATGGGCGGCGCCATCGCGCGCGGCCTCGTCGACTCGGGCACGCTGCCGGCGGGCCGCGTGATCGTGGCCGAGCCCACGGCCGCGCGCGCCGCCGAGCTCTCATCCTGGGGGCTCACGTGCGTCGCGGACGGCGCGCAGCTTCTCGAGGCCGGGGCCGACGTGGTCCTGCTCGCGGTGAAGCCCCAGGTCATCGGCTCCGTGATGGCGTCTCTGGCAGACGGGTTGGCCGGGCGGCTCACCATCTCGATCGCCGCGGGCGTCACCACGGCCTCGATCGAGGCCGCGCTCCCCGGCTCGCGCGTCGTGCGCGTGATGCCCAACCTGCCCGTGCAGGTGCGCTCGGGCGCCTCGGCCGTCTGCGGCGGCGCGAGCGCGACGGCCGATGACGTGGAGCTCGTCCGCAGGCTCTTCTCGGCGCTCGGCTCCGCACACGTGATGAGCGAGGCCCAGCTCGACGTCGCGGGGGCCGTCTCTGGCTGCGCCCCGGCGTTCTTCTCGCTGTTCGTCGATGCCCTCACGCGCGCCGGCGTGCTCGAGGGGCTTCCCGCGCACGCCTGCCGCGAGCTCCTGGAGGCCACGATGCGCGGCACCGCCGAGCAGCTCCTGCGCTCGGGCGAGCACCCGCGCGCCTACGCGGAGCGGGTCTGCTCGCCGGGTGGCACCACGGCGGCGGCCTTGGTCGAGCTCGAGCCCAGGCTCACGGAGGGCGCCTACGAGGCGGTCGGCGCGGCGCTCAGGCGCACGCGCGAGCTCGCCGGTGCCATGACGGCACGGAAGGGGGACTGAGATGGTTCTGTACTCCGTCATCTCGCTCGTCGCGAAGCTCTTCGACATCTATAGCGTCCTGATCGTGGTGTGGTGCCTCATGTCGTGGATCCCGCGGCGGCCTGGCGGCCTTGTGGAGGACATACGAGGTGCCATCGGCATGCTTGTTGAACCCTACCTGAGCCTGTTCAGGCGCTTCATCCCACCGATGGGGGGTATAGATTTCTCGCCAATTGTGGCGATATTGGTCCTTAACGTCATCGAGCGGCTAGTCTTCACGCTCCTTCTGTAGAATCCTAAAAACACGTGGACAGCGGTCACCAGGCACGCGTCCCGATTGACGAGCGAAAGGTAACAGGCATGGCAATCACACCCGCGGACATCGAACAGCAGACCTTCTCTCCCTCCAAGCACGGCTATGACACGGAGGAGGTTGACGCCTTCCTTGAGCAGCTTGCCTCAGAGGTCGACGCCATGCTTCAGAAGATCGCCGACCTCAAGGGTCGTCTGACCAGCACCGAGCAGCGGCTCTCCGCCGCCCAGGCCCAGATCGCCAGCCTCGAGGAGCGCCCGGTGGCCACCGTCGCGGCTCCCGTCATGCCCTCTGCGCCCGAGACCATCAGCGCCTCCGAGCGCCAGATCTCCCAGGTGCTCATCATCGCCCAGCAGTCCGCCGACAACCTGCTCGCCGAGGCCCGCGACAACGCCGACCGCATCCGCACCGACGCGGACGCCAAGGCGCGCGAGGTCATCCGTCAGGCGCTCGCCGAGAAGCAGAACGAGCTCGACGAGATCGACCGCCTCAAGAAGTCCCGCGAGGACTTCCGCTCGGAGTACAAGAAGCTCCTGCAGCACTTCATGGATGACGCCGAGGCCATGTTCCCCGCGCAGGCCGCCATCTCCTCGGCCCCCAACGGCTCTGCCGGCACCACGCACGACGACACTCCCACGGCGGCCCCGGCTCCCGTTGCCGCTCCTGCCCCGTCACCGTCACCCTTCCCGTCGTCGATTCCGGCCGTGAGCTCCTCGGACTTCGCGGATCTCGACTAGCCCCTTCCCAGGAGCGCCAGTCCTTGTGCCGCCCCAGGCCTGTGCCCGGGGCGGCCTTTTTCGTCTCGTGCCAGGTCCGCGCGGGGAGGGGTGCCTGTGGGGTCGGGCCCGCCTGCATGGGCCGGGCCTGGCGTTGCGCTGTCACGTCATGGGAAAAGGGTGCGAGGTGGGCCTGTAAGCCGGGTTCTGTCGTGGGCGGCCATTTATCTACGACGGTCGTCACCGACCGCCTCTAGCGCGCAACCCGAGCGCAGTGCGGGCCACACCATGGCGCTCCTATTTGCGTTTGCTCCGGATGGGGCTTGCCAAGCCGTCGTGTTGCCACGGCGCTGGTGGTCTCTTACACCACCGTTTCAGCTTTTCCCTTTGCGCGGGCCTGGGCCCGAGCCAGTTGGAGTCTTCTTTTCTGCGGCGCTTTCCGTCGGGTTACCCCGCCCGGCCGTTGGCCGGCATCCTGCCCTGTGGAGCCCGGACTTTCCTCATGGCGCGCAAGCGCGCCCCGCGGTCGCCCGGCCCACCTCGCGCAGACGATTCTAGCACGAGGGACCTCCCCACAGGGTGTCGTTCGTGGTCTACAATGGCTGAGAACTGTGTCCGGCAAGCGGAGGTCGCTCCGTGAAAGGTAGTCCTGTGGGTCCGTTCGACACGCTGAGCACGACGCGCGCCACCGCGGCGTTCGCGCTCGTCCCTTCCGGCGAGGATGACACCTGCGCCATCCACGCGCCCGTCTCGGGCAGGGTCGTCGGGCTCGATGACGTGGCTGACCCCGTCTTCTCCCAGGGGATGCTCGGCACGGGGGTGGGCGTGGCCCCCGAGGAGAGCGTGGCCCTCTCGCCCGTCTCGGGCACCGTGGTGGCAGACGCCAGGACCGAGCACGCCCTGCTCATACGCGCGAGGAGCGGCGCCGAGGTGCTCCTGCACGTGGGGCTTGACAGCGTGCGCCTGCGCGGCGCCGGCTTCAGGCTCCACGCGCGCACGGGGGACCAGGTCAAGGCCGGCGACCCCCTGATCTCGTTCGACCGCGCCCTCATGCGCGAGCGCGGGCTCGACGACACCGTGATCGTGACCGTCACCAACCCGGAGGACTTCTCGCGGGTGGACCCGGTCTGCGGCGAGGTGGTCTCGGCGGGCGCCGTGGTGCTCAGGACCGCCTAGCGTGGGCGCGTCCTTCCGCACGCTGCGAGCGGGCGCAGAGGCCACGGGCGAGGTGGAGGACCGCCGCAGCCGCTTCATCGCGCTACTCGCCCACGTGAGCTCCGGGGCCGAGGCCGAGGCGCTCCTCGCCCGGGTTCGGGCGCGGCACCATGACGCGCGCCACCACGTGCCCGCGTGGCTGCTCTCGGACGGGCGCGAGCGCTGCTCGGACGACGGCGAGCCGAGCAGGACGGCCGGCATGCCCGTGCTCGAGGTGCTGCGCTCCGCCGGCCTGGCGGACGTGTGCTGCGTGGTCACGCGCTACTTCGGCGGCACGCTCCTGGGCCCCGGGGGGCTCGTGCGGGCCTACACCGCGGCCGCCCAGGCGGCGGTCCGCGCGGCGGAGGAGCAGGGCGACATCGTCGAGATGACGCTCGTGGTGCCCGTGACCGTGCAGCTGCCCTATGCCCTCCACGACCGGGTGGTCCGGCTCTGCGAGGAGGCCGGCGGCCGCGTGACGGACTCGCTCTTCACCGAGGACGTGCAGCTCACCTGCGTCTTTCGTGCGGGTGGGGAAGGGCCGTTCGTGGCGGCCGTGCGCGAGCTCGCGGGCGGGGAGGAGCTGGCCCGCGCGGGCGAGCCGCGCTTCGGCGCGCTGTAGGCGCCTCTCGGTGGCCAGCGGGCATTACCGGGCCCTTTCTCCGTTGCCCCTCATCCAAAACGGGCAGGTTCCGGACGCTGTCAGCTGACAGAGCGTCCGGAACCTGCCCGCAAGCGCGACAGCGGTGAGGTCGAGGCTAGCCTCGCGGCGCGAGGGCGGCCCCGACGCTGGTCCAGGGGTCGACCTCCTCCACGGGCGCGTTGTCCCAGAGGTCGAGCAGCTCGGCCGGCACGAACTCGCGCCTCACGACGACCTCGCCGCCGTAGGTGCGGTACCACTCGGCGCTCGCCACGAGGTAGCCGCCCTTGCAGGTGTCCTCGCCCCAGCTGTTCTCGATGCGCCAGGCCACGGGCCGGCCGTCGTCGCCGAGCTCCACGCCCTGGAAGGTCATCGCGTGGGTGTTTCTCGTCTCGCGGGCGTCGATCATGTCGGCGCGGCTCATGGAGAGGTCCACGCCGAAGAGGCCCTCGTAGTCCATCGTGTCGCACGCGAGCACGCCGGGGAAGTCCTCGATGTGGCGCGGGAACTGCTGCGACACGTCACAGGCCATCGCGCAGGGCACCCCGGCCCGCAGGGAGGCCACGGCCGCGTCCTCGAGCGCCTCGAAGGGCACGTTCAAAAACCTCACCGGCGTGCCCCCGGCCATCGTGTCGGAGAGGCGCCGGTGGTAGACGTGGCCGAACGGGCGGCTCTCGCCGGGCATGTGCTCGAGCTGCACGTAGTCCGCAGGGTCGAACGGCACGTAGCGCTCGGCGAACTCGCGCGGCGTGATGCCGCGGTCCACGAGCAGGCGCCGCGGCCCGTCCTTCTCGTCCGTCTCGGCGCCCTCCTGCTCCACGAGCTTGGAGGGGTCCACCTTGCACCCCGCGCCCACGGGGATCTCGACGTCGATCGTGAGCGGCGGCTCGCCGAGGCACACGCAGAGCACGCGGTGGCAGTCGGCCACCATGCGCTCCTTGGCGGCGCGCAGCGCGTCCGTCTCGGCGCCCTGCGCGGCGAGGCGGCGAAGCTCCGTCACGCTCTTGCGGAAGAGCCGCTCGAGCTGGGCGTTCATCTGGTCGGAGTTCTTGGAGCAGGCGTTCTCGGGCATGGCGTCCTTGGGCACGAGGCCCCACTTGCGGATGATGTTCATCGCCGCGGGGTAGTAGTTGCCGTCGCCCATCGCGTGCTCGAGGATGCTCGTGACCTCGCGGGAGTCGACCGCCAGCGAGGCCGTCTCGATGGCGTGCTCGAGGCCCGCGTTGAACTTCTCGAGCTTGTCGTAGAAGAAGCCATAGACCTGCGAGAACTCGAAGTCGTCGACGTCGAGCAGCTCCATCGTGGCCGCGCGGGCCACGTTGAAGGCCGAGAACATCCAGCAGCGCCCGGAGTGGCGCTGGTTGGTGACCTTGCCCGTGCGCGTGCGGCTCACGCCGAAGGTGTCGTGGTAGGTGCGCAGCGTGCTGACGTCCCTGGCCGCGGCGTGGACGTTCATCGAGGTCACGGCGTTTCTCGCCACGCGGTTCGCGCGATCGGCCGAGAAGGACGCGGTGAGGCCGTCCGCCATCTGGGGCGTGACGGCGCCGGCGGAGCAATCCGTCATGGCAGCCCCCTAGCGCACGCGGGCGAGCGAGCCCATGGGGTCCCACGGCGCGAGGACCGTGGGCTCCTCGGTCTCGTAGGTGGCGCGCTCGTCGTCGCTCAGGTACCTCTTGTCAACGACGACCTGGTAGACGTACTCGTCGAACCAGGCGTCGGAGAGGGTGTCGAAGCCGTCGCGGCCGTGGTCGGCGCCCCAGCTGTTCTCCACCTTCCACATCCGGGGCTCGCCGTCCTCGGAGAGGCGCACGCCCTCGAGCACCATCGCGTGGGTCATGAGGCTCTCGCCGTAGTCGAGGCGCTCGGCCTTGTCCATGCAGCCCTCCACCGGGAACCCGAAGAGCGCGTCCACGTCGAGGGCGGCGGTGTCCATGATGCCCTCGTCGCGCAGGTAGCTCTGGCCCACGTCGCAGCCGAACCACACCGGCAGGTCATCTCTGAGCTGGGCGATCGCGACCTGCTTCAGGCGCTCGGGCGGCAGGTTGAGGTAGCGCACGCCGCCGTCCTCCACGACGTTGCCCAGGCGGCTCACGGTGTAGGTGTGGCCGAAGGGCTTGTCGGCCGTGGGGGCGGTGATGAGGCTCACGTAGTCGTCGAGGCACATGCCCACGGCCTCGTCGAAGAACTCCGCGGGCGTGAACGAGCCGGACAGCGCGAGCTTGCCGTCCTTGTCGCGAAGGCGCACGTCAAAGCGGGTGGGCGGCTCGCCGAGGCAGGTGACGAGCAGGTGGTAGACGTCGCCCATCATCGCCTTCTTCATGGCCGCGAGGTCCTCGGCGCCCACGCCCGCCCCGTGGCCCTCGCGCAGGCGCTTGGCCGCGCCGCGCAGGTAGCGCGTGAGGTAGGAGTCCATCTCGGAGGTGTTGCGCGAGCAGGCGGTCTCGGGCATGGCCTCCTTGGGGACCACGCCGTACTTCTTGACGAGGCTCTTGAACATGTCCCACTGGCCGCCGTCGCCGATGGGGTCGGCGAGCAGGTAGGCCATGAGACGGCCGTCCAGCGGCTCGTCGAGCGTGTCCAGGACGTTCTCGAGGAACCAGTTGCTCTTCTCGAGCTTGTCGAAGAAGAGCGGGTAGGTCTGGGAGAGCTCGAAGGTCTTGAGGCCGTACTTCCTTATGATGCGGAAGCGCATGGTGTTGAGGCTCGCGAACATCCAGCAGCGCCCGGAGCGCTCCTGGTTGCAGCGCTCACCCTGCTTGACCTCGATGTCGAAGGCCAGGGCGTTCGCGGCCATGGCCTCGGGCACGCGCGCGGCGGCGCGCACGCCCTTGGAGCTGACGGCGTTCTTGGCGACGACGTTGGCGCGCTCGGCGAGGAAGTCCTCGCGCGCGGCGGCGAGGTCGTCGGCGGTCACGCTTCTCATCTGGTCCATCTGTCCTCCTTCTGTGGTCGCTGTCACGGCAAGGAGCATAGCACGGCGCATCGCGGCCCACCCTTGGCGGCCGCGCGCCACTCCGATGCGCCGAGATGATGCCACGGTGAGGGAGATGGTTCAGCTTCGTATGCGAGAGGGGAGAGGGGAGAGGGGCCATCGGCTGCCCCGGGCATGCTCGCGGCCGCGGGCGTGCGTGCGGGCGCGCCGCCGCATGCTAGAATCGCGGGGACGAAAGGGGGGCGCATGGACGGCGCTCTTGAGGCACGGCTCTCCCGGGAGCTGCCCGCCTGCGCCCGGCGCGTGCTCGGGGCGCTCGAGGGGGCAGGGCACGAGGCGTGGGTCGTGGGCGGTTGGGTGCGCGACGCGCTCCTGGGCCGCCCCGGGCACGACGTCGACGTGACGACCTCGGCCCGCTGGCAGGAGTCGGCAGAGGCGCTGCGCGCGGCGGGGGCTGTCGTGCACGAGACCGGCACGGCGCACGGCACGGTGACGGCCGTGGTGGACGGCGAGCCGGTGGAGGTGACCACCTACCGCGTGGAGGGCGCCTACTCCGACCGGCGCCATCCCGACGAGGTGCGCTTCGTGCGCGACGTCCGCGCCGACCTCGCGCGGCGCGACCTCACCGTGAACGCCATGGCGTTCCACCCCGAGCGCGGGCTCCTCGATCCCTTCGGCGGTGCGGCCGACCTCGCCTCCCGCACGATCCGGGCGGTGGGCGACGCGCGCCGGCGCCTCGAGGAGGACGCGCTGCGCGTGCTGCGCGCCGTGCGCTTCGCGTGCCGCCTTCGCGCCTCGGTGGAGCCGGCCACCCAGGCGGCGCTCGAGGCCTGCGCTCCCGGGCTCGCCGACATCGCGCAGGAGCGCGTCGGCCAGGAGATGGCCGCGATTCTCGCCACCGGGCGTATGGGCTGGGCGCTTCGCCATGAGTTCTGCGTGCTGGCGGCCGCGGTGCCCGAGCTCGGGCCCATGGCGGGCTTCGACCAGAGGAGCCCCTACCACGCCCACGACGTCCTGGAGCACACGGCGCGCGTCTGCGCGGGCGTGGAGGAGTTCGCGGGTGGCATGCCCTCGGCGGCGCTTCGCTGGGCGGCACTTCTGCATGATGTGGCCAAGCCCGCCTGCTGGAGCGTGGACGAGTCCGGCCGGGGACACTTCTTCGGCCACCCTGAGGAGGGCGCGCGCGTGGCTCGGCGCGTGATGGGGCGCCTCGCCGTGCCGGGGGAGGTCACGCGCGCCGCCACGGCCCTCGTGCGGCTGCACGACCTTCCGGTGGCCCCCGCGCGGGCCTCGGTGCGCCGGATGCTCGCCGAGCTCGAGCGCGGCGCGCCGGGGCAGGCCGCACGCCTGGCCTTCTCCCTGCTCGACCTCAAGCGCGCCGATGCCGTGGCCAAGGCTCCCGACTGCATGGGCTACGCCGCCGAGCTGGACGGCGTGAGCGCGGAGCTGCGCCGCGAGCTTGCCGGCGGCGGGGCGTGGCGCGTGGCGGACCTCGCCGTCACCGGCGAGGACGTGATCCGCGAGCGAGGCATGGAGCCCGGACCTGGGGTGGGGATGGTGCTCGCGCAGCTGCTCGCCGCCGTCATGGCCGACGAGCTGCCCAACAGCAGGGAGGCGCTGCTCGCCGAGCTGCGCTGGTAGCCCGGCGCTCGCGTGCGGCACGGCGCGCCGCGAAGGTTTTTCGAAATTCCGGTTGCACGGTCCCGACCAATCCCGTATAGTGTTTCGTCGCGCTGAGAGGCGCATCGCATGGCAGATTGGGACTTCGTCTAGTGGTAGGACAGCGGATTCTGGTTCCGTCAACGGGAGTTCGACTCTCTCAGTCCCAGCCATCTGCCGTACAATCGCATATGTGGCCCGTTCGTCTAGCGGTTCAGGACGCCGCCCTCTCAAGGCGGAGATCACCAG
>CAZUOD010000003.1:0-30551 GCA_964621975.1 uncultured Atopobium sp. | reverse complement strand
GGACGTAGTAGACGCCGAAGACGAAGGTGCGCAGCACGATCGCGAGGACGAGCCCCACGGCCACGCTGCTGACGATCCAGTGGTGCTCGCCGGGCCCCTGCTCGTCAAGCGTCGAGAGGTCGACGTCGGACCTAAAGTGACGGGCCATGCGGGACCTCCCTCCCCGCGCGCGCCGCGACGTCGCGGGCGAGCGCGCGCTCGTCGTCCGTGAGCTCGGCCGCCTCGAGCAGGTCGGGGCGCCACAGGGCGGTGCGCTCCACGGCGCTCGCGCGCCTCCAGGCGTCCACCCGGGCGTGGTCCCCCGACAGGAGGACCTCGGGGACGTCCATCCCCCGGAAGCTCGCGGGCCTCGTGTACTGGGCGTACTCGAGCAGCCCCGCGCGCGAGAACGACTCGTCGACGGCGCTCATCTCGTCGCCGAGCGCCCCCGGCAGGAGCCTCACCACCGAGTCGATGAGCGCGAGGGCGGCGAGCTCCCCCCCGGTGAGGACGAAGTCCCCGAGCGAGAGGACGTCGTCGGCGAGGGTGTAGACGCGCTCGTCGGTGCCCTCGTAGCGCCCGCACACGAGCAGCACGCGCCGCTCGCGGCTGAGCCGCTCGGCCACCCTCTGGTCGTAGCGCGCGCCGCACGGCGAGAAGAAGACCACGTGGGGCCTCACGTCACCGCGCGCGGAGATGTCCTCGACGGCCTCGAAGATGGGCTCGGGCTTCATGAGCATGCCCTGGCCGCCGCCGAAGGGCGCGTCGTCGACGGTGCGATGGCGGTCATGGGTCCAGTCGCGCAGGTCGTGCGCCATGAAGGAGAAGATGCCCGCCCTGCGCGCGCGCCCCATGATGGAGGCGTCGAGGTAGGCGGAGAAGACCTCGGGGATGACGGAGAGCGTCTCGAAGATCACAGGGCACCGCCCGCCCTCTCCCAGACGAGCCCCTCCGGGGGCCTGACCAAGATCGGTCCCTCGTCGCCCGCCTCGACGACCACCTCGTCCACGACCGGGACGAGCAGCTCGCCCGTCTCGTCGCGCACGACCCAGACGTCGTTGGCGGGACCTCGCATGACCTCGGCTATGGCGCCGCGGCGCCCGGAGCGCACGTCCGTGACCTCGCGGCCGATGAGGCGCCCGGCGTCACGCAGCGAAAGGTCCGCGGGCAGGTCCGCCTCGCGGGCGAGCAGCGTCGCGCCCACGAGGGCGCGCGCCTCGTCGAGCGTGGAGACGCCCGAGAGGCCGACGAGCTGGCCCGAGCGTCCGTCCGACGAGCAGGACGTGACCGTGTGCCAGCGGTCATGGCGGCCGTCGGGCGGGACGAGCGCCACGCTGAGGCCCGGACGCACAAGAGAGGGAAGGCCGCGGACGCTCACCGTCACGACCTCCCCTCTCCTGCCGTGCGTCTTCTCCACGCGGGCTATCGACCGGTAGCGCTCCCGCATGGGGCCTTAGCCCACGACCTCGACCTCGACGGCGGTGCCGACGCGCTGGCCGAGGGCGCGCGCGAGCGTCCGGATGGCCTTGATCGTGCGCCCCTTGCGCCCGATGACGCGGCCCGCGTCGTCCTCCGAGCAGAAGACCTCGATGAGCGCGCCCTCAGAGCCGTCGGTCACGTCGAGCGAGACGGCCGAGACGTCGTCCACGAGCCCGCAGACGATGTACTCGACGAGGTCGGCGACCCGGTCCGACGGCAGCTCGCGGCCATCGGCCGACAGGGCGTCGGTGGTCTGCATCGGGACCACGCCTACTCGGCGTCGGCCTCGGCGGCGGCAGCGGCCTTGGCCGCGGCCTTCTTCGAGACCTTCGCCCGCTTCTCGGCGGCAGGCTCACCGGTGCGCGCGATCTCGATGAGGTGAGCGGCGGCGTTGGTGGGCTGGGCCCCCTTGGCGATCCACTCGTCGACCTTCTCGATGTCGATCTCGATGGTCTTGGGGTTGGTCAGCGGGTTGTAGCGACCGACCTGCTCGATGTAGCGACCGTCACGCGGCATGCGACCGTCGGCGACGACGACACGGTAGTACGGACGCTTCTTGGCACCGTGACGGGCCAGGCGAATCTTGACTGCCAATGAAAACTCCTCCAGACGAGCGGTGCGCGTGGGTGGTAGGCTGGCCGCACCGCAAAGCCACAAAGCAAGTGATAATCATACGACTCTTCAATGTGGCCGCAAGGTGCAGTTTTTGTGAACAGCTCTTGAGGTGGACGGGAATCGGGCGACGGGTTAAGCGAAATTTAAGAGTAGCTCGGTACGATAAAAAACATAAGATAACGATGAGAAATCTACGGACAAAGGAGCTTTCACATGAACATATTGGTTGTTGAGGATGAGCGCAATCTTGCCGATGCCATCGTCCGCATACTGAGCGACGCGTCCTACAACGCCGAGGCGGTCTATGACGGCAAGGCCGGCCTGAGGGCCGCCCTGTCCGAGGTCTATGATGCCGTCATCCTCGACGTCATGCTCCCGGGCATGGACGGCTACGAGGTCGTCCACGAGATGCGCCGCCAGGGCGTCTCGACCCCCGTGCTGCTCCTCACGGCCAAGGCGACCACGGCGGACAAGGTCGAGGGCCTCGACGCCGGTGCCGACGACTACATGACCAAGCCCTTCGAGGCGCCCGAGCTCCTCGCGCGCCTGCGCGCCCTCACCCGTCGCCGCGGGGACGTCCTCATCGACGAGATCACCTTCGCCGACATCACCCTCGACCTCACGACGCACGACCTGTCCTGCGGCTCCGCCTCGGTCCACCTGTCCGGCAAGGAGTTCGAGGTCATGCGCATCCTCATGAGCTCCAACGCGCGCGTCGTCTCCAAGCAGGACCTCCTCACGAGGGTCTGGGGCGCCACGGCCGAGGCCTCCGAGAACTCCGTCGAGGCCTACGTCTCGTTCCTGCGCAAGAAGCTCGTGCACATCGGCTCGGCCGTGCAGATCACGACCCTGAGGATGCTCGGGTACCGCCTTGAGGTCTTCGACGACTAGGACCTCCCCCTCCCCCATGCTCACGAGGCTGCGCAGGGAGTATGTCGCGATCGTCATGGTCCTCGTGGGCATCGTGCTGGCGGCGGTGCTCGGCTCCTCCCTCGTCTCGAGCTACCTCTCCGAGCACGCGCTCACCTTCGCGCAGCTCGAGCGCGCCATCGAGAACGTGGGCAACGTCCCCCAGATCGGGGACGAGAGCGGTGGCGTCGGCACGAGCGTGACGGTGACCGTGGACGTGACCGTGGACGGTGAGCTCGTCTCGGGACACGGGACGGACTATGGCACGCAGCTCGTGTGGATAGACGAGGGCACCCTCGATGACCTCATCGAGGAGGTGCTCGCGAGCGCTGACGCCTCGGGCGAGAGCTCCACGTACTCCGTGGCATGGCTCCGGGTCGAGATCTCCGAGGGCTATCGCATAGCCTTCATCGACGTCCTCTCGCGCGACTCCTCCTTCCGCACGCAGCTCATAAACGACATCGTCATCTTCCTCGTGGCCATGGCGGCGCTGTTCGTGGCGGCCCAGCTCCTCTCGCGCTGGGTGCTCTACCCCGTCGAGCAGGCCTGGGACAAGCAGCGGCGCTTCGTCTCGGACGCCTCCCACGAGCTCAAGACGCCGCTCGCGGTCATCCTCGCGAACATGCAGATCGTCGATGCGGACGAGAGCGTCCCCGAGGACGTCCGACGCTGGGTCTCGAGCACCTTGGACGAGGCGAGCCACATGAAGGCGCTCGTGGAGGACCTGCTCACGCTCGCCCGCGCGGACGAGTGCGAGGCGACCGGGGCCCCGCAGGGCGCGCCCGAGAGCCAGGACGTGAACCTCACGAAGGTCGTCTCTGGCTGCGCGCTCGAGTTCGACGCGGTGGCCTTCGAGCGCGGCTGCTCGATAGAGTGCGAGCTCGAGCCCGACGTCATCGTCACGGGAAACCCCGAGCGGATCGGGCGCGTCGTCAGGACCCTGCTCGACAACGCGACCAAGTACGCCGACAAGGGCACGACCGTCCTCGTGCGGCTCACAAGGGAGCAGGACGGCTGCTGCTTCACGGTCAACAACAGGGGCGAGGTCATCTCCCCCGAGAACATCGAGCACCTCTTCGACCGCTTCTTCCGCACCGACCACGCCCGCGAGCGCCAGGCCACGGGAGGCTTCGGCCTGGGCCTCGCCATCGCCAAGAGCATCGTCGAGTCCTCCGGGGGCAGCATCGGCGTCACCTCGACCGAGGCGGAGGGGACCACGTTCTGCGTGAGGCTCTAGGGCGCTCGGCGCCCTATAATCTGCGCATGGAGACGACACGCGACACGGACCTGCCGCACCTGCCCCTCGCATGGGACGGCCCGGCGGTGGGCCTTCTCGACCTCGACGCGTTCTTCGCGTCCGTCGAGCAGCTCGACCACCCCGAGTGGCGCGGGCGCCCCGTGATCGTGGGCGGCTCGGCGCAGAGGCGCGGCGTGGTCTCGACGGCGTCCTACGAGGCGCGTCGCTTCGGGGTGCGCTCCGCCATGCCCTCGGCCACGGCCCGGCGCCTGTGCCCAGACGCCATCTGGACCCAGGGGAACTTCACGCGCTACCGAGAGGTGAGCGCACAGGTCATGGACGTCCTCTGCTCAGAGACGCCCCTCGTGGAGCAGGTGTCCATAGACGAGGCCTTCTTCGACGTGACCCCGGGCCGCTTCTCGCGCGAGAGCCCGGTGGACATCTGCCGGCGGGTCCAGCGCAGGGTGGCCGAGCTCGGCGTGACCTGCTCGATAGGCCTCGGGGTCAACAAGACCGTGGCCAAGGTCGCCTCCGAGCGCGAGAAGCCTCGCGGCCTCACCGTGGTGCCGCCCGGGACAGAGCGAGCGTTCCTGGCCCCGCTGCCGGTGGGGGCCCTGAGCGGCGTGGGGCCGGCCACGGAGGCCAAGCTCCGGCAGATGGGCATCAGGACCTTGGGCGAGCTCTCAAGGGCCGACGAGCGCGAGCTGGAGCGCGCCCTCGGCGTCCTCGGCCCCAGGATGGCGCTGCGCGCGTCGGGCGCCGAGCGCAGCCGCGTGGTCGAGTGGGCGGCGCCCGAGGAGGTGAAGTCCGTCTCCAACGAGCGGACCTTCGGCGAGGACCTGCTCGACGAGGGCGAGATACGGGCGGCCGTGCTCCACGTGGCCTCGGTCGTGGGGCGCCGCCTTCGCAGGAAGGGCCTTCGCGGGCGCACCGTCACCCTCAGGCTGAAGTACGATGCCAGCCGCGGGCGGACGGCCCAGCGCGCGCTCGGGCGCGCCACGGATGACGAGCGTATGTTCGGCGAGGTCGCCGTGGAACTGCTGGGAGAGCTCTGGCACCCCGGCGATCACGTGCGGCTCGTGGGAGTGGGCGTCTCGGGCTTTGGCGAGGAGGGCCCCGAGCAGCTGAGCCTGTTCCCGGAGGCGCGCGAGGAGGGCCGTGACCGCTCGGCGCTCGGTCGTGCCTGCGACGAGCTGCGCGAGCGCTTCGGCGAGGGTGCCGTGAGCTACGGGCGCGACCTGCGCTTCATCGGGCGCACCTCCGACACGGCCCCCATGGGCAAGGACGACGCCTAATCCGCCCCACCCTGGGCGGACGGCCCCTGCGTGAGGTCGAGCCCCACGCGCCCGGCGTCGGCCCAGAGCGCCTCGAGGCGGTAGAAGTCGCGGGTCTCGGGCCTGAAGACGTGCACCACCACCGAGCCGTAGTCCACCAGGACCCACGAGAGGCCGTCTCGCCCCTCGCAGGAGAGCGGGGAGACGCCGCACTCGGCGTGCACCCTCTCGCGGACCTCGTCCACGATGGCGTCCACCTGCCGCGCGTTCGCGCCCGTGCAGATGAGGAAGTAGTCGCAGACGTCGGTCAGGGCCGAGAGGTCGAGCAGGGCGACGTCTGCCGCCTTCTTGTCGTCTGCCGCGTGCGCGGCCACACGGGCGAGCTCGAGCGGGGTCACAGGCATTGAGCCTCCTTGTCCTCTCTGCGCGCGGCACGGCGCCGCGCCGCAAGCGAATTGTACACGTCCACCGTGCCGGGATAGAGGTAGCGCCCACCCTCGAGCACGTAGGCGATGCCCCCCACGAAGGCGCACCAGAACACGTCCTCGAGCGGGGCCGTGCCCACGAGGGCGCGGGCGGCCTCGATGCCGGGCGTGGACGGGCGCAGGGGCTCTATCCCGTCGGCGACGAAGATGACCTCGTCGAGCGGGCTCATCTCGGCCGCGGCGGTGGTGTGGACGGAGATGGCGCGCCAGACCTCGTCGGGAAGCTCCGGGTAGCGCTCGGGAAGCTCGCGAGCAGCGAGGATCCCGTGCAGGAGCGGTCGCACGAGCCCGAGGTCCGCCCCCAGGTCGATCCCGGCCTCGCGGGCGCGCCGGACGAGGTCGTCCTCCGGGACGACCTTGTCCCAGTCGTGCAGGAGGGCGGCCGCGCGGGCGAGAAACGGGCTCACGCCGTAGGTGAGGGCGAGCCGCTCGGCCGTGCGCGCCACCGAGAGCGAGTGCGCGAGACGTCGGGGCTTGGGCGCGAGGCGCTCTGAGACGTCCGCCTCGATCCTCTCGAGAAGGGCCCGCTCGTCCGGGCCATAGGTCGCCTCGCGGCTCACGAGACCTCCTCCCCCGTCTGCCCGTAGCGCAGCCTCGACGCGCCGTAGAGGCCGTGCTTGTGGAGGTAGCCCGTCACCGGGTCGGGCGTGAGGTAGCGCAGGCTCTGCCCGGCGGCCACACGCTCGCGCAGATGGCTCGAGGAGATGGCGAGCGCGGGCACCGAGAGGTAGGTGACATCGAAGGAGATCCCCGACTCGGCGATGCTGTCCCAGGCGTGGTCGAGGTCATAGCCCGGGCGCGTGGCCGCGACGAGGTGCGCGAGGCCGGCGATGTCGGCCGCGTCGCGCCAGGTCACGATCTCCATGATGGCGTCGGCGCCCGTGATGAAGTAGAACTCCACGTTTCGCGGGTAGAGCTCGCGCAGCATCCGCAGGGTGTCGGCCGTGTAGGTCACGCCCTCGCGCGCGATCTCGAAGCGCGAGGCCACGAAGTGGGGGTTGTCCGCCGTGGCGAGCAGCGTCATGGCGAAGCGGTCCTCGCCCGGGGAGACGTTCGAGTCGAGCTTGAAGGCGGGGTTTCCCGCCGGCATGAAGACCACGAGGTCGAGGTCGAGGTCGTCGTAGGCCTGCTCGGCCGCCACGAGGTGCCCGTTGTGGATGGGGTCGAAGGTGCCGCCCATGATGCCGAGCCGGTAGACCCTCCCGGCGTCGGTGCCGAGCAGCGGCAGGTCAGCCGCCCTGAGGGCGCCCGCGTCGACGCTCATCTGGTCTGCCCCTCCCCCCTCAGCAGGTACTTCGTCGTGGTGAGGGCGTCGGCCCCCATGGGGCCGCGCGCATGGAGGCGCTGCGTCGAGATGCCGATCTCCCCGCCGAGCCCGAAGACGCCGCCGTCGGTGAAGCGCGTCGAGGCGTTGGCGTAGACGGCCGCGGCGTCCACCCCGGCGAGAAACGCCTCGCAGGCCTCGTAGGACTCGCTCACGATGGCCTCCGAGTGCCCGGTGCCGTAGCGGTTCACATGCTCCACGGCCTGGGCCACGCCCCCCACGCAGGCGACGCTCATCTTGAGGTCGAGGTACTCGGTGCCCCAGTCCCGCTCGGTCGCGGGGGCCATCGGGACGCCCTCCCGTGCGGCCACCTCACAGGCGCGCTCGTCCCCCACGAGCTCCACGCCGCGCTCGGAGAGCGCGCGGAGCACGGGCGGCAGGAGCCTGTCGGCGGCCGAGGCGTCCACGAGCAGCGACTCGGCCGCGTTGCAGACGCCGGGCCGCGAGCACTTGGCGTTCACGACGATGCTGACGGCCCGCTCGGGGTCAGCCGCCTCGTGGAGGTAGACGTGGCAGTTTCCGGTGCCCGTCTCGATGGTGGGGACGGTCGCGCGCTCCACGCAGGTGCGGATGAGCGAGGCGCCGCCGCGCGGGATGAGCACGTCCACGAGCCCCGTGGCCGTGATGAGCTCCTGGGTCTGGGAGTGCGAGGCGTCGTCTGAGACGTACTGGAGCGCGTCGGGGGGAAGCCCGGCGAGCCCCAGCGCCTCCCGGCAGAGCTCGGCGATGGCCTCGCAGGACTCCTGGGCCGCCGAGCCCCCCTTGAGGACGCACGCGTTGCCAGAGCGGACGCACAGCGCGAAGGCGTCGGCCGTCACGTTGGGACGCGCCTCGTAGACGATGGCGACGACGCCGAGGGGCACCGTCACCTGCTCGAGGCGCACGCCCGAGTCGAGCGTGCGGCCGCCCACCACGCGCCCGAGCGGGTCCGCCTGGCGCGAGATCTCCTCCAGGGAGGCCGCGATGCCCTCGAGACGCGCCTCGTCGAGCAGCAGCCTGTCCTGCAGCGGCGCCGGCATGTGCGCCTCGCGGGCACGCGCGAGGTCGAGCGCGTTGGCCTGCCGCAGCGTCTCGGAGCGCTCGCGCACCAGGCCCGCCGCCAGCGCGATCGCACGCGAGCGCACCTCGGCCGGCGCGCGGCCGAGCTCCCGCGAGACCTCCTTCGCACGTGCTGCCTTCCTGCGCGCCTCGGACATGCTGGCTCCTTTCCTAGAAGACGAGAAGGTCATCGCGATGCACCGCGGGCTGGGCCGCGTGCTCGCCGAGAAAGCGCGCGATGACGTCGAGCTTGAGGCCGCAGACGCGCGCCATGTCCTCGGAGGAGTAGCGCGAGACGCCGCGGCCGATGACCTCGCCGGAGGGGGCGCGCACGTCCACGACGTCACCCGCCCCATAGGTGCCGTCCGTTCGGGTGATCCCCACGGGAAGGATCGACGCCCCGCGCTCGAGCACGGCGCGCGTGGCGCCCTCGTCGAGCGAGACGGAGCCCATCGACATCTCGGCAAGCCCGATCCAGAGCTTGCGGCCGCCCTCGTGCGCGGTCCCGGGCGCGGGCTCGAAGCGCGTCCCCACGCGCTCGCCGCGACAGACGTCGAGGAGGACCCCCTCGCGACGCCCCTGGCAGATGACCGTGGGGATGCCGGCGGCGAGCATGGCGCGGGCGGCCCGGAGCTTGGAGGACATGCCGCCCGTGCCGAAGGCCGTCCCGGGACCGCCGGCCATGGAGCTCACGCGCGCGTCCACCGAGCTCACACGCTCGACGAGGCGCGCGTCGGGATCGGTCTGGGGGTTGGCGGTGTAGAGCCCCTCCACGTCCGAGCAGATGACGTAGAGGTCGGCACCCACGAGCGCGGCCACGAGGGCCCCGAGCATGTCGTTGTCGCCGAAGGCGACCTCGGCGGTGGAGACGGTGTCGTTCTCGTTCACGATGGGCACGGCGCCGAGCTCCAGGAGGCGCGTGAGGGTGCTGCGCGCGTTGAGGTAGGCGTCGCGGCGCATGACGTCGCGGCGCGTGAGCAGGACCTGCGCGCAGGGGATGCCACCCTGCCCGAGGACCTCCGCGTAGGCCTCGGTGAGGCGCGCCTGGCCCGCCGCCGCGCAGGCCTGGAGCGTCCCCATGTCGCTCGGCCTCCCGTCGAGCCCCAGGACCTCGCGGCCCGCGGCCACGGCGCCCGATGACACCAGCACGACCCTCGTGCCCTGGTCGAGAAGCGCCGAGACCTGCGCGCAGAGCTCCCCGATGAAGGCGCGGTCGAGCGCCCCGTGGGCGTCGACGAGCGTCGAGGAGCCGACCTTGGCGACGACGAGACCCGGCGCGCCCATCAGGCCCCGGCCTCCCCCGCCTCGCGGCGACCCTCGTAGGTGAAGGCGAAGCCGAGGATGCGGATCTCGTCCCCGTCGGAGGCGCCGGCGCGCGCGAGCGTGTCGTCGAGCCCGGTGCGCGCGAAGCGGTGCTGGAGGTAGGCCACGGCCTCGTCGTTGTCCCAGTCGGTCTGCACGACCATGCGCTCGACCTGCGTGCCCGAGACGCGCCACGCGTGGCGCTCCTCGCGCGTGACCTCGACGCCGCGCTCGCGGCGCAGGCGCTCGCGCTCCCAGCGCTGCGTGAGGTCGAGGGCGGGGTCTGCGCTGGCCGCCTCGGCCCTCAGGCGCGCCACCTCGGCCGCGCACGCGCTCACGAGGGCGTCGAGCCCCTCGCCGGTGGCGGCGGAGACCTTGAAGAACGGATGGCCCTGGCTCTCGGCCTCCGCGCGCAGGCGCCGGGCCGCGTCCTCGGTGCCCGGCAGGTCGCACTTGTTGGCGACCACGATCTGCGGGCGGCTCGCGAGCTCGGCCGCGTAGGCCGCGAGCTCCGCGTTGATGGTGCGGAAGTCCTCCACGACGTCACGCCCCTCGTAGCCGCCCGTGGCGTCCACGACGTGCAGGATGAGCGCCGTGCGCTCGATGTGGCGGAGGAACTGGTGGCCGAGCCCCCTGCCCTCGCTCGCGCCCTCGATGAGGCCGGGCACGTCGGCCACGACGAAGGACTGCCCGCTCGCGGCGCGCGCCACGCCCAGGTTGGGCACGAGCGTGGTGAAGGGGTAGTCGGCGACCTTCGGGCGCGCCGCCGAGATCCGGGCGATGATCGAGCTCTTCCCCACCGAGGGCATGCCCACGAGCGCCGCGTCGGCCATGAGCTTCATCTCGAGCTCGATCCAGTGCTCGCGGGCGGGCTCGCCCTTCTCGGCGAAGGCGGGCGCGCGGCGCACCGAGGTCACGAAGTGGATGTTGCCGCGCCCACCGGCCCCGCCCGGGGCCACGACCACGCGCTCCCCGGGCTGGGTGAGGTCGGCGATGTCGTAGGCGGGCGTCTGCGTGGCCGGGTCGAGCTCGCGCACGACGGTGCCCACCGGCACGCGCAGGACGAGGTCCTCGCCGTCTTTCCCGTGGCGGCGCGCCCCCTGGCCGTGGGTGCCGCGCTCGGCCCTGAAGTGGTGCTTGTAGCGGTAGTCGATGAGCGAGGAGAGCTGGGGGTCGGCCTCGATGACGACGTCGCCGCCGTCGCCGCCGTCGCCGCCGTCGGGACCCCCCTTGGGGACGTAGGCCTCCCGCCTGAACGACATGCAGCCCGCACCGCCGTCGCCGCCGCGAACGTTGATGTGAGAAAGATCGGTGAAGGTGGTCTCCACGTGCGTCTCCTTTGCCTTGGCCCTCCATGGTAGGGCAAGCCGGGGTCTCGTGCAGGGGTCGGCGGAAAGGCCGCGGGCGACTGGCGGCCGAGAAGAAAAAGGCCCCCGACGGGCGGGGGCCGAATCGAGCTCTGCTCTGCGCGGGCTACGCCTCGCGGACGTGCACCCGGTGCTTGGCGCCCTTGGTGAACTCCACGGTGCCGGCGGTGAGCGCGAAGAGGGTGTCATCCTTGCCGATGCCCACGTTGTCACCGGGGTGGATGTGCGTGCCGCGCTGGCGGACGAGGATCTCGCCGGCCTTCACCTGCTGGCCGCCGTAGCGCTTGGTGCCGAGGCGCTGCGCGTGGGAATCGCGGCCGTTGCGCGACGAGCCGAGACCTTTCTTGTGTGCCATGGTGGTACCTGCCTTCTGTGCCGAGGGAACTGGGACTTACGCGGGGAGACCGACGACCTTGAGCTTGGTCAGGCTCTGGCGGTGACCCTTGGCGCGGTGGTAGCGCTTGCGCTTCTTGAGCTTGAAGACGAGGACCTTCTCGCCCTTGAACTGCTCGACGACCTCGGCGGTGACCTTCTTGTCCTGCAGCGAGGCAGCGTCAACGAGGGTCTTCTCGCCGTCGTTCAGGAGAAGGACCGGGAGCTCGACCGTGTCGCCAGGCTGCGCGTCGAGCTTCTCGACGTCGATGACGTCGCCCTCGGCAACCTTATACTGCTTGCCACCAGTTGCTACGATTGCGTACATGTGGGAACCCTTCATTGCTGGCGTGAGTGCAACAGTTGCTTATATTACTAGCAGCGCCGTGGCTCGTCAACACAGGAGTTGCCGTGACCTGCGGATACCGTAAGGGAAAAGACGGTGCCCGAGGCCTTGCCACGCGATGCGAACGTGCTCAGGATACTGATGGGGCGACCTCGGGCGAAAGGTGCCCGAGCGGCTCCACAAGACGCCCATCTTCATCGTGTGCCTGGGCCAGGCGACGCACGCGCACGGAGTCGGGCTCGCCCGCGCGCGCCTCCGCGAGCGCGGCGTCGAGGAGCACCTGCGGCCTCAGCGCCGCCGTCCCCGACACCCTCGTCTCGAGCACGAGCCTCACGCCCCCCTCGCACGGCTCGGCCGAGAAGCCCAGGAGCGACCCGGCCACGTCCACCGTCTTGGTGCGCCCGGAGCGCTCATAGCTGAGCGAGCCGCGCCCGCGCACGGCCGAGACGGCCCCCGCGAGCGACGCCGCGCAAAGCGACGTCCCCAGGACCCGCACCTCCCAGGTCGAGCGGTTGAGCCAGGCCTCGAGCGCGGGCAGCGTCCCTCCCACGTAGGCGCACCGCGTCGGCCCGAGCGCCGCCGGCGTGGCCTCCCGCAGGCGCGCGAGCGCCCAGGAGGGGTCGACGCGCTCGGTGAGGCGCACGTCGAAGTACTCGCACGCCGAGCTCGCCCCCACGGGCAGCGCCCCCGAGAACTGGATGCGCATGCGGCGCGCGAAGCCGTTGCCGATGGAGAAGGGCAGCCCCGCCCTGCGCACGGAGCGCATCACGGTGCCCATGACCTCGAGGTGGCCGAGAAACGCCAGCCGCTCGTCCTTGCCGTACTCCACGCGCAGGCGCGCGAGCTCGGCCTTGGTCGGCATGTCCTGCGGGCGGCGCGGCGCCTGGCCCTGTCCCGTCCCGCTCATGCGCGCGCCTCCCTGATCACGTTGCCCACGCCCAGCGTCGGGCACACCCCGCAGCCGGTGCAGCTCTCGCGCGTGCAGTCGGGCGTGGTCACGCCCTCGACGGCGCGGCGCCACTCCCGCTGGAGATAGCCCTGGGACACCCCGGGCGAGGTGTGCTCCCAGGGCAGCCGGGCCGTGAGGGGAAACTCCTCGCAGGCCACGTCCGTGAGGTCCAGCCCGCACGCCGCGGCCGCCTCCTTCCAGAGGTCGAAGCGAAACTCGCTCGTCCAGGCGTCGAAGGCGCACCCGCGCGACCACGCCTCGCGCACGAGCGAGAAGCCCGCGCGCCCCATCTTGGAGAGCGCCCCCTCCACGAGCGAGACGTCCGCGTCGTGGTAGGAGACGCGCACGGCGCGGTCGCGCACCTCCTCGAGCAGGAGCCGCTGACGGCGGCGCACCTCGTCCGGGGCGAGCTGGCCCACCCACTGGAAGGGCGTGTAGGCCTTGGGCACGAGCACCGCCACGGAGATCGAGACGGACACGCCCGCGCGCCTGCCGGCGACCTCGCGGCCGATCTCGAGCACGCGCTCGGCCATCCGGGCGATGCCCACGACGTCCTCGTCCGTCTCGGTGGGAAGCCCGATCATGAAGTAGAGCTTCATCCGGCGCCAGCCGTTGGAAAACGCGTTTCTCGCCGCGCGCTCGAGGTCGTCGTCGGTGACGTTCTTGTTGATGACGTCGCGCAGGCGCTGGCTGCCGGCCTCGGGCGCGAAGGTGAGCCCCCCACGCCTGCCGCCGGCCACGGCCGCGGCCATCCTCACGCCGAAGGCGTCGAGGCGCTGCGAGGGTATGGAGATGCGGATGCCCCGGCCATCGAGCTCGGCGCCCAGGTCGGCGAGGATCCTCTCGCACTGGGAGTGGTCGGTCGTGGAGAGCGAGGTGAGCGAGATCTCGTCGTGGCCGCTCGCGAGCAGGCCCGCCACGCCCTCGGCCACCACCTGCTCGGCAGGGCGCTCCCGCACGGGCCGGTAGGTCATGCCGGCCTGGCAGAAGCGGCAGCCCCGCGCGCAGCCGCGGAGCACCTCGAGCGAGAGCCGGCCCTGGACGACGTCCATGTAGGGCACGATGCGCAGCGCCCCGGCGGGCGTCGCCGCGAGGTCGGGCAGGCAGCGCTTGAGCACGACCTCGGGCACATCCTCCCCGGCGCGCGGCACGGCCCGGCCCCAGCGCGTGGTGGTCTCGTCCACGACCACCTCGTAGAGCGAGGGGACGTAGGTCCCCGGCACGCGCGCGAGGCGGCGCAGCACCTCGGCGCGCGGGAGCCCCTCGGCGCGGGCGTCCCGGATGCAGGCGCACACGTCCACGATGTGCTCCTCGCCGTCACCGAGAAGGACCGCGTCGAAGGCGTCGGCCAGAGGCTCGCAGTTCCAGGCCGAGGGCCCGCCCGCCAGGACGATGGGGTCGTCCTCGTCGCGCTCGGCGGCGACGAGCGCGATCCCGGCGAGGTCGAGCGCCTCGAGCACGTTGGTCCAGATGAGCTCGTGCGCGAGCGTGAAGCCTATGGCGTCGAAGGAGGCCAGGGGCGCCGCGCCCTCGAGCGACAGCAGCGGCACGCCCCGCTCGCGCATGAGGGCGGACATGTCCTTCCAGGGCAGGTAGCAGCGCTCGCAGCTCATGCCCTCGGCGGCGTTCACGGCCTCGTAGAGGATGGCGACGCCGAGGTTGGGCTGGCCCACCTCATAGACGTCGGCGTAGACCATGCAGAGGTGGAAGGGGCCGTCTTGCTCCTCGCAGGCCCCCCACTCGTGGTCGAGGTAGCGCGTGGGATGCTCGACGTGGGCAAGGAGCGGCTCGATGAGGGGGAAGAGGTTCTCCCTCGGGGCCCTCACGAGACCTCCCCTATGGTCACGTAGCCGTCATCGGGGGGCTCGGGCAGGGCCTGCGCGGGGCCCGGCGGGACCCGCTCCGCGCTCGCGACCCGCTCTGCGCCCGCGTCGGATGCGCGCCCGGGCTCGGGGCGCGGGGGCGCCGCGAGCCGGGCGCGCAGCGCGGAGCCCGTGGCAAGGGTGCCACCGTAGCCGACCCCGGCCTTGACCAGGGGGCCGAACCCGGGGAGCAGCGTCGTGGCGGCCCGGGCGAGCGAGCGGCAGGCCAGGCCCGCGCCGAGCACGCCCACGAGGTCGAGCAGGCGCGCGAGCTCGATGGGGCGGCCGTGGGCGGCCGCGAGGTCGAGCGCGAGCTTTGCCTCGTTGGCGCACATGATGGGCAGGTCGGAGCCGGGGATGATCGGGATCGCCCCGACGGCGGCGTTCTCCATCGCGCACCTCCCCACGAGCGCGTCGCACACGGCGTCCCGGCAGAAGGCGAAGTTGGCCGCGAGGGCGAGGTGCTTGTCGGTGGCCGAGACGAGCCAGGCGGCGAGCTTGTGCTCGAGCGTGGCCGCGCTCGAGGCGCAGACGACCCCCACGAGCGTGGCCGCGCCCTCCGGGAGCCCCACCGCCGGGACGTCGAGCGCCCCCTCGGCGAGCATGGCCACCGGAACCCCCGAGCGCGCGTAGAGCGCGACGAGCGCGGCCACGTCGGCCCGACCCACGAGCACGAGCGCGGCGTCGGGACGGACGCCGTCATCGGCAGGGGCGAGCCCCCGCACGTCCACCACGCCCCCGGGCCGCTCGGCCACGAGGGCGCGCCTCGTCGCGAGGGCGAGCGCACGAGGGCACGTGGGGTCGACGTGCACCCTGATCGTGACGGTCTCGCCCTGGCCGCGCAGGGCCGCGCCGCCGGCCGAGAGCACCTCAAGGACGCGCGCGAACGATGCCTTCCTGCCTACTGCCATAGAGATGGCCTCCCATCAGGGGTCATGCGCCCCGAACCTGCCTCACGCCGCCTTGCGGCGGTGCTTCCACACCGACTGGACCACGCCCACGGCCGTAAGCTGCGTGATCATCGAGGAGGACCCGTAGCTCATGAAGGGCAGCGGGATGCCCGTGATGGGCATGATCCCCAGGCACATCCCCACGCTCTCGAGGACCTGGAAGACCCACATGGCCGCGCAGCCCACGAGCACGAACCTGGAGAAGAGCGACTCCGTCCTCATGGCGAGCACCACGGTCGAGAATATCATCCACGCGAAGAGGGCGAGCAGCACGACAGAGCCCACGAAGCCGAACTGCTCGGCGAAGGTGGCGAAGATGAAGTCGGTGTGCGCCTCGGGGAGGAACCCAGAGAGCGCCTGCGAGGCGTTCCCGAACCCCTTGCCGAGAAGCCCGCCCGAGCCCACCGCGATCTGGGCCTGCAAGAGGTTGTAGCCGTCGCTCGTGGTGTCGGAGCTGGGATCGATGAAGACCGTGAGGCGCGCGAGCTGGTACTCCTGCAGGATGTGCGGGATCCCGTCGATCATGGAGGTTATGACCACCAGGGCCGACACGCCCACGATCAGGGCGATCGTGGCAAGCACCCACGCGCGCGGCGCGCCGCTGCAGGTGATGATCGTGGCGCCCAGGAAGAGGAAGACGAGGCCTGTCCCGAGGTCGTAGGAGACGATGAACAGAAGCGGCACGAGCAGGGTCGCGCAGAGCTTGGCGTAGTCCTTGAACCGCTCGATCCTGCCGTTGTACTGGGCGCAGGCCGAGGCCATGAGGAAGATCGTGACGAGCTTGGCCGGCTCCGAGGGCTGGAAGCGGAGGGGCCCCAGCTTCACCCAGCCCGTCATGCCGTTCGCCTCGTAGCCGAGCCCCGGCACGTAGGGCAGGACGACGAGCACGCAGGCGAGCACGAACAGGGCCAGCGTCATGTTGGAGAGCGAGCGGCAGTCGTAGCGCCAGGCCACGGTCGCGCAGACGAGGCCGAGGGCGATGCCGAAGACATGGTTCGTGAAGTTGGCGTCATCGAGGGCCAGGGAGGCGGACCACATCGTGACGACGCCGATCAGCACGATGAGCAGCGTCGGGATGAGCTGGGAGAGGTAGAGCCCGTCGAGCGGGCCACGCTTGGCCCCCACGCGCGCGTGCGCCCCCGACCCCCGGCCGGCCGCACGACCCTTGATCGAGGGGAGCGCTGCGCTCCCCGCCGTCGCTCTCATGACGTCCAGTGCCATCGCCCCTCCTAGTCCGCGTTGGAGTTGGTCGCCGTCGAGGTGTCGGGCTCGTCGTAGATCGCGCCGAAGACGTCACGGACCACGTACATGGCCGTCGTGGCGCCCGACAGGCCGCCGTCGACGTTGGCCACGATCACGTACTTGGGGTCCTCGGCCGGGGCGTAGGCGCCGAACCAGCAGATCGAGCGGTCGACGCTGGTCTGCTCGCCCGTGCCGGTCTTGCCGCGCACCGTGACGCTCAGGTTTGTCCAGTGCTCCGCCTGGGACTCGTCCTCCTCGTAGATCACGCCCTGCATGCCCTGCGCGATGAGGTCGCGGTAGGTCTGGTCCTCCTCCACGGTCCGGGTGACCTCGGTCTTGTACTCCGTGACGAAGCCGTCGCCCACCTTGGCCCGCACGCCCCGCATGACATGCGGGCGCCAGATGGGACCCTCGTTGGCGATGCTGCAGTAGGCACAGGCTATCTGCAAGGCGGTCACGAGCAGGTCACCCTGGCCGATGGCGATGTTGCAGTTGTCGCCGCCCTGCCAGGTGGAGTCCTCCTCGGAGTAGCCGAGCGACGTGAAGTAGTTGTACTTCCACTCGGCGTCGGGCACGCGGCCGGAGGCCTCGCCGGAGAGGTCGATCCCGGTGGTGGATCCCAGGCCGTAGTTGCGGAAGGTCTCCTGCATGCCCTCGGAGTCCTCGTCGGCATAGTAGAAGCCCTTGCCGATCTCGTAGTAGACCACGTCGCAGGAGTAGGTGATGCCGCTCGAGAGGTCGATGGTGCCGTGGCCCGACGTCCACCAGCACTTCATGACGCCGCTCGTGGAGCTTCCCGACCACGACCACCAGCCCGGGCAGTACCAGGTGGAGCCGGTGGTGGCCACGCCATAGTCGAGCGCCGCGAAGGAGGTGAGCGGCTTGATGGTCGAGCCTGAGGGGTACTGCCCCGCGATGGCGCGGTTCATGAGCGGGTAGTGGGCGTCATCCTCCTGCAGGGCCTCCCAGTCGGCCGTGGAGATGCCGCCGGTGAAGATGTTCGGCTCGTAGGTGGGATAGCTCGCCATGGCGAGCACCTCCCCGTTGGTGCAGTCGAGCGCCACGACGCAGCCGGCCACGGAGTCGTAGCCGGCCTCCTGCTGGTCGGCGATGACGCCCGAGAGCGACTCCTCGGCCGCCTGCTGGACCTCGAGGTCGAGCGTCAGCACGAGGTCCGAGCCGCTCTGGGGCTCGATGTTGGTCGAGTACTCGAGCACGTTGCCCTCGGCGTCGATGTAGACGGTCTGCTCGCCGCGCACGCCCTGCAGCACGCTCTCGTACTCGTACTCCACGCCGGACTGGCCCACGACGTCGCCCGAGCGGTACGACACGGAGCCCTCCTCGTCGTCGCTGTCGGCGAGCTGGTCGGAGGTGATCGTGCCCGTGTAGCCCACCACGTGCGCCGCGAGCGAGCCGTACGGGTAGAAGCGCTGGGTGCGCTCCTCGACCGAGACGTCGGGGAAGGTCTCGGGGTGCTCGCCGATGTAGGCCACCACGCGCCTGGAGACGTCGACCGAGACCGTGCGCATGCTCTGGTACCCGTCGGAGGTGTCCTGGATCTTGCGGCGGACCGCCTGGTAGGGCATGCCGATGAGGTTGGCGAGCAGGCGCATCTCGACCTCGTCGTCGAGGGCGTCGGAGCTGGCCGTGACCGTGAGGCTCGGGCGGTTGGTGACGATCTCCTGGCCGTTGCGGTCGAGGATGCGGCCGCGCGGGGCCTGCGTGTAGACCGTGCTCGTGCGGTTCGACTCCGCCTGCTCCGCGTACTCCTCGCCCGAGATGAGCTGCATCGACCAGAGCTTCACGAGCAGCGTCGCGAAGACGCCGCCCACGAGCACGCACAGCCCGACGAGCCGGCCCATGAGGGTCTTGTCGGCAGAGGAGTCGGACCCTCCCGAGGCGCGGGGGGCCCCTCCGCCGATGTCCAGCGTGAAGTTGGCCTCAGAGCGCCCGAAGACGAGGTAGACCACGATGAGCACGGCCGCGGCGACCGCGCACACGATGACGATGACGAGCGAGAGGTCCACGGCCCGCTCCCCTACCTGCCCCGACCGGAGAAGTGATGGCCGCCACCGCCCAGGTTGAGGCCGGACGCGCGGACCCTGGAGGAGTAGTAGGCGAAGGGGAGGAAGAAGACGATGGTGAGCAGCGCCGTGGGGAGGGTCCTGAACACGATCACGTCCAGCAGCGAGTCAGCCTGCCCCACGAGCAGCATGGCGAGGTGGTAGACGAGCGAGACCCCGAGGGCCGCCCCCGAGAAGAGCGCCACGGGGGTGGCGAAGTCCCCCGCCATGCGGTTCCTGCACTCGGTTCCGAGCAGGTAGGACGAGACGGTGAGGCAAAACGCCATGAGGCCCACCGGCCCCGTCGTGGAGAGGTCGAAGAAGAGCCCGGCGGCAAAGCCCGCGAGCACGCCGCGCCGCCCGCCCATGCCGAGGGACACGCAGGCCGAGAAGATGAGCGCGAAGTTGGCCCGCCCGTTGCCCAGCCCCAGGTTCGGGGCGAGCGCGAGCTGCAGCACGGCGCAGAGCACGGCGAGGAGCACGATGCTGCGCACATCACGGTTCTTGTCCGCCACCTGCACGGTGCCCTCCCCTACTCGTCCTCGTCCGTCTGGTCCTCGGAGTCGTCGGCGTCCTCGTCATCGGAGGACGTGGTGGTCGAGGTGCTCGTCTCCTGGGCGTCCGCCTCGGCGATGTCGTCGGCGGTCGCCTGCTGGTCCTCGGTGAGCGAGGTGATGACGAGGACCTCCTCGTAGTTCTCGGCGCTGGCGTAGGCCTCCACCACGATCTCGAGGTAGAGCGCCCCCGGGCTGCTCTGGACGCTCACGACCTCCCCGAGCGGGAGCCCCTTGGGGAAGACCCCGCCGAGGCCGCTCGTGACCACGACGTCGCCCACCGAGACCTCCTGGCTCGTGCGGACGAGCGTGAGGGAGAGCTCGCCCGTGGCGGAGCCCGTGAGCATCCCCTGGGCGCGGCTCGACTGGACCATCGCCGAGATGGACGAGTTCTCGTCCGTGAGCAGGCGCACCGTTGAGGTGGAGGTGCCGCACTCGATGATCTGGCCGATGACGCCGCTCGACGAGGTGACGGGCATGCCCACCGACAGGCCCGACGAGGTGCCCTTGTCGATGGTCACCGTCGAGGTCCAGGAGTCCGAGGAGCCGGAGATGACGCGCGCCGCCGTCGACTGGAGGTCATAGGTGTCGACGAGGTCGAGCAGCTCCTGGAGGCGCTCGGCCTCCTGCTCGGCCTCCTCGAGCTCGACGTTTCTGGCCCTGAGCTCCTCGTTCTCTGCCTGGAGCTCGGAGAGGGTCTCCTGGTCGGCGGTGAGGTTGACCACGATGTTGGCGAGGCTCTGGAAGGGGACGGACACGGTGGCGCCGAGGTAGCGCACGGGCGCGGTCACGGTCTGGAAGGCCCCGCGCACCACGCCGAGCGGCCCGTCCTCACCCGTGCGGCAGCTCACGGTGAACAGGACGATCGACACGACGGCGCATATGACGAGCGCCCGGCCGCCCGTGGACTGTCTGCTGCTGTTGCCGATGGTCGGCGCCGTCTGCCGACCCTGCCCGGAAAGAGGCACGCCCGACCACTAGCCCGTGCTCTGCACGAACCCGCCGGACAGGGCGTTCGCCTCGAGCACCTTGGCGCACCCGTTGACGACGTTCTCCAGGGCCGTGGGGCTCACGTTGACGGGCACGCCCGTCTCCTCGCGCAGGCGCTGGTCGAGCCCGCGCAGCATGCCGCCGCCGCCCGTGAGCAAGATCCCGTAGTACATGAGGTCCGAGGCGAGGTCGGGCGGGGTCACGTCGAGGGCGTCCTTGACGGCCTTGGTGACCTCGTCGAGCGGGCGGTCGAGCGCCCGGCGGATCTCCTCGCTCTCGATGCGGACCGACTTGGGCAGCCCGCTCAGGACGTCACGGCCGTTGACCTCGACGTCGAGCTCCTCCGCGAGCGGCGCCGCGGAGCCGACCTTGATCTTGATGTCCTCGGCCGTGCGCTCGCCGATGGAGAGGTTGTAGGCGTCGCGCACGTGCATGAGGATCGTCTGGTCGAACTCGTCGCCGGCCGTGCGGATGGACTGCGAGACCACGATGCCGCCCATGGAGATGACGGCGACCTCGGTGGTGCCGCCGCCGATGTCCACGACCATCGAGCCCGTGGGGTCCTCGATCGGCAGGTCCGCGCCGATGGCGGCCGCCATGGGCTCCTCGATGAGGTAGGCCTGGCGGGCACCCGCCTGGATGGTGGCCTCGAAGACCGCGCGCTTCTCGACGGAGGTGACGCCCGACGGGACGCACACCACCACGCGCGGCCGCGGCGACCACGGGAAGCGCCGCTCCCGGGCCTTCTCGATGAAGTAGCGCAGCATGACCTCGGTCACGTCGAAGTCTGCGATGACGCCGTCCTTGAGCGGGCGCTCGGCGATGATGGAGCCCGGGGTGCGCCCGATCATGCGCTTGGCGTCGGCGCCCACGGCGAGCACGCGGCTCTCGCTCTTGTCGATGGCGACGACCGAGGGCTCGTTGATGACGATGCCCTGGCCGCGCACGGCCACGAGCGTGTTGGCCGTCCCGAGGTCGATGGCGAGGTCGCCGCCGTACTCGCCGAAGAGTGAGTCGAAGATTGACATGCAGGTTCCCTGCCCTAGTCGGTGGAGCTGGAGAGGTACTCGACGGAGACGGAGGAGACCTTCCACCCGAGGCCGTCGCGCACCATCTCGATCGTGTAGTCCTGCTCGCCGCCGGCGGAGAGCGTGGCGGTGACGTAGAGCGTGGACTCGGCCATGCTCCGGTCGCACCCGATGACGCTGATCGTGGCGCCCTCGGGCAGGAGGTCCTCGATCTGCTGGGCGGTGTCGGAGGAGATGCCGTCCACAAGATAGGCGGTTATGTCATCGCCGTCCGTGCGCGCCTGGAAGAGCTCCTCGGCAACGGCCTGCTGGGTGGGCCAGCCGAAGCCCTGCCAGTAGGCGACGAACAGCCCGCCCACGGCGAGCAGGAGCAGGATCAGGATGACGATGAAGACCTTGAGGCCGGTGTGGCGATGCTTGCGCCTCACCTTGCGCTCCTGGATGTCCTGCTGGACGAGGTCCTCCTCGCTGACGGAGAAGAAGCCCGTGTCCTCGGGGGACGGTATGAGCTCGCCCGAGGCGCCCGTGGGGTCGAGCGGGTCGTAGGCGGGCCCGTACCCGGCCGCGGCGAGGAAGGCGTCGGTGTCGGAGACGCGCCGCTCGCTGATGGAGGCCACGGCCTTGCGCGCGGCGTCGTAGGAGGCCTGGGCCTCAGGGCTGAGCTGGAAGGAGTCGTCGGAGGTGGCGTGCGCGAAGGCGTCCACGGCCTCGGACATGCGGTTGGCCGCCACGTAGGCGAGCCCCAGGCTGCACCAGATCTGCGACTGGCTCTCGAACGGGGTGGTGAAGTCGAGCGCGGTGCGGAAGGCCTCGACGGCGTCCACCGGGCGGCCGAGGCGCATGAAGCAGCTGCCGAGGTTCGAGAGGGCCGCCGCCGGGGCGGGGTTGGACTCGTCGATGGCGGCGCTGCGGTAGGCGATGCCGGCGCTGCGGACGTCGCCGAGGCGCTCGTAGGCCTGACCGAGGGCGAGGTAGGCCTTGTAGGGCGTCGCGTAGGAGGAGTCCGACACCGCCTCGGTGAGCGGCTCCACGGACTCCTGGGCACGGCCCGCGGCCAAGAGCGCCCGGCCGCGGTTGCAGTTGAGGGCCCCGCGCTTGCCGTAGGCGACGTCGGAGAGCGCGGAGGCATAGGAGGCCGCGGCGGAGTCGAACTGCCCGAGGTTCATGTACGCGTTGCCGAGCAGGTGGTCGACCTCGCCCGAGGTCTCGCCGGGACGCTTGGCCTCACCGAGGCGCGTGACGGCGCCGAGCCAGTCCCCGATCTGGTACGCCCTCTTGCCGGATTCGTATGCCCGCTGGTTCACGATGCCCTCCAAAGAAACACAAGACGCGCCTAGGCGGCGTGCTCGATCCTGACCGAGTTGATGACATCTCCCTGACGCAGCTCGCCGATGACGTCCGCACCCTCGACGGTGGCGCCAAAGACCGTATACCCGGAGTCGAGCCCGTGCTGGGCGCCGAGGCAGAAGTAGAACTGCGAGCCCGCGGAGTCGGGGTCGGCGGAGCGCGCCATCGCGAGCGCGCGGTCGACGTGGGAGTTGCGGGGGTTGGTGGTGAACTCCGCGCGGATCCGGTAGCCCGGCCCGCCCGTCCCGGGGCGACCCTTCGGGCCCATCGCGCCGCGGGCGACCTCCTCGCTCGTCATGTCCCTCGTGTTGGGGCAGCCGCCCTGGATCACGAAGCCCGGGACGTAGCGATGGAACTTGAGCCCATCATAGAAGCCGCTCTCGGCGAGCTCGCAGAAGTTGGCCACGTGCAGGGGGGCGCCGTCGCCGTCGAGGCGCACGCGGATGGTGCCCCTCGAGGTGTCGAAGACGGCGACCTCGTCGCCCGTGACCTTGTAGGTCGGCGTGTAGAGCGGGTCTCGGATGAAGCCCATGTCTCCTCCTGGATGAGTGCGCGCACGAGAGCCTTAGCCCCACAATTCTAGCAGGACGCGTGCTGGTTCACACATTCGGCAGACAGGTGCTAGGAGGACGAGAGCTCGGACCTCCACTCGTCCACGTTCTGCTCGAAGAGCGTGGCGTAGACCGAGGCCGCCTCCACGGGCGCGAGGATCGAGGCCTCGTCGGCGGCGGGGTCGGACGAGTCGACGGAGAGCTGCCAGGCCTCGGTGAGCGCGTCGCAGCGGTTGCGCAGCCAGTTGCCGAGCGTCACGAGGTTGGCTATCGCGTCGGTGTAGGCGCCGTCGTCATCGTCGAGGTCCTGGGCGGAGGCGATGAGGTTGGAGACCTCGATCGAGACCAGCCCGGCCTCGGAGAGCCCCGCGCTGCGCGCGTCGTCGTCACCGGAGATCCCGTCCGTGCGCAGCAGGGCCTCGCTGGCGTCGACCTCCTCGGCGAGCTCGGAGAGCTCGTCGAAGGCCTGCTCGATGGCCTCGAGCGGCGTGAGGGGCTCCTCTTCCTCCTCGTCCTCGCTCTCGGAGTCCTCGTCGGATGTCGATGACGTGGCCGAGCCGCGGTCCTGCCCCGTCAGGAACTCGAGGAACCCCGGGTAGCCCGACATGGAGGTGTCGGCCGGCTCGGTGGCGCGCTGGGAGGACGTGGGGTCCCACGGGTGCGTGATGAGCAGGACGGAGCCCCCCACCACGAGGATGGCGAGAAGCGCCGCGAGCACGAAGGCGCGCGGGCGCGGGATGCGGTCGCGCCGGGCCGAGGAGGAGCTTCCGTCCTCGGGGGGGATGGCGCTCTCGATGCGCGCGATCACGCCCGTGTCGTCGGAGCCGTCCTCGGCGTCGAGCACGCCCGTGTCCCCGATCTCGGGCAGGCCGATGTCGCGGACGGGGTGCTGGGGCGGCTCCCGGTCCGCGAGGTCGGCACCGCACTTGGGGCAGCTCGTCGCCCCGGGCGCCACGAGGGCCCCGCAGCTCGGGCACCACGAGGCGCCCTCGAGCGAGATCTTCTGCGTCACGTCGAGCGCGGCGCGGCACCGCGGGCACCTGATGGCGCCCTCCGGCACCCTTGATCCGCAGCACGGGCACTTCATCTGCGAGTCCTTCCTCCCAGCTCCGCGCTACCCAAGGACGTTCAGGACGTACGGGAGGATGCCGCCCTCGGAGAGGAAGGCCGCCTCCATCGGGGTGTCGATGCGCACGACGCACTCGAAGCAGAGCGACGTCTCGTCCGGCCGCGTGGCGCGCACGGTGACGGTGCGCCCGGCCACGAAGGGTCCCGTGAGGTCGACCGGGCCCACGTCGAAGGTCTCCTCGCCCGAGATCCCGAGCGCGGCCGCGCCCTCGCCGTCCTTGAACTGCAGCGGCAGGACGCCCATCTGCACGAGGTTGGAGCGGTGGATGCGCTCGAAGCTCTCGGCGATGACGGCGCGCACGCCCAGAAGCAGCGGCCCCTTGCCCGCCCAGTCCCGGCTCGACCCCGAGCCGTAGAGCCGGCCCGCCACGACCACGAGGGGCACGCCCGCGGCGCGGTAGGCCTCGGCGGCGTCGAAGACGGGGACGACCTCGCCCGTGAGCAGGTCCTTGGTCCAGCCGCCGAGCCGGCCGTCGGCGAGCGCGTTTCTCAGCCTGACGTTGGCGAAGGTGCCCCTGGCCATGACCTCATGGTTGCCGCGGCGGGCGCCATAGGTGTTGAAGTCCTCGCGCGCGACGCCTCGTCCCTCGAGGTAGCGCGCCGCCGGGGAGCCCTCGGCGATCGATCCTGCGGGAGAGATGTGGTCGGTCGTCACGAAGTCGCCGAGCAGCGCGAGCGCACGGGCGCCGCGCACCTCGATCGTCTCCTGCCTGCGGGCCATCTCGAAGTACGGCGGGCGCCGCACGTAGGTGGAGGACTCGTCCCACGCGAAGGTCGCGGAGCTCGACGAGGGGATCTCCCGCCACGTCCGCGAGCCCTCGAGCAGGCCGCGCGAGCCCTCCTCGAACAGGGACGCGTCGCAGTGCCTGTCGAGCACGCGCGCGACCTCCTCGTCCGAGGGCATGATCTCGGCGAGCATGACGGGCCGGCCGTCGGCACCCACGCCCACGGGGTCGCGCGTGAGGTCCACGTCCATGGTGCCCACGAGCGAGTAGGCGACGACGAGCGCGGGCTGGCAGAGGTAGTTCTGGCTCACGTCGGGCGAGATGCGCCCCTCGAAGTTGCGGTTGCCCGAGAGCACGCTCGTGAGCTCCATCTCGGCGGCGCGGGACTTGAGGCAGGCCTTGATCTCGCCGGAGTTGCCGATGCAGCTCATGCACCCGAAGCCGCAGGTGGCAAAGCCCAGCCGGCGCAGCGGCTCGGCGAGGCCCGCGCGCTCGAGCAGAAGCTCGGTGGCGTGGCTGCCCGGCGCGAGCACCTTCTTGACCCAGGGCCTGGGGGCGAGGCCGCGCTCGACGGCGTGCCTGGCGAGAAGCCCCGCGGCGACCATCATGGCGGGGTCGGTGGCCGTGGTGCAGCTCGTGATGGCGGCGATGGCGATGGCGCCGTGCGAGAGCTCGCCGGCGCCCTCGACCTCGAAGGTCTCGGAGAGGTCGCGCCCGGCGGCGCGCGCCGCGTCCTCGAAGCGCCGCGCCAGGTCAGGGATGGCCACGCGGTCGTGCGGGCGGGACGGGCCGGCGAGCGAGGGCACGACCGTCGAGAGGTCGAGCTCGACGGTGCGCGCGTAGGTGCGCCCGCGCGTCTCGCCGAAGGTGCCCTGGGCCTCGAGGTAGGCGCGCACGAGCGCCACCTGATCCGCGCCGCGGCCCGTGAGTTCCAGATAGTCGCAGGTGACGTCATCCACCGGGAAGAGCGTGGCCGTGGCGCCGTACTCGGGGGTCATGTTGGCCACGCAGGCGCGCTGGGTGGCCGTGAGCGAGGCCACGCCGTCCCCCGTGACCTCCACGATCGAGCCCACCACGACGGCCGAGCGCAGGAGCTCGGCCACGGTGAGCGCGAGGTCCATGCCGGACGAGCCGGCGGGGAGCCCTCCCGTGAGGCGAAGCTCCACCACCGGCGGCACGAGCATCGAGACGGGCTGGCCGAGCGCCGCCGCCTCGGCCTCTATGCCGCCGACGCCCCAGCCGAGCACGCCCACGCCGTTTGCCGTGGTGGTGTGCGAGTCAGTCCCGACGAGCGTGTCGAAGCAGGCCACGGGCAGCTCCTCGCGGGCGAGCGCGTCGGTCGTGACGACCTCCGAGAAGCGCTCGATGTTGAGCTGGTGGCAGATGCCGCCGCCGGGCGGCACGATCTGGACGTTCTCGAAGGAGCGGCTCGCCCACTTGAGAAACGAGAAGCGCTCGCGGTTGCGCTCGGCCTCGAGGCGCTGGTTCTCCTCGACGGCGCCGGGGCACTCGCAGACGTCCGCGATGACCGAGTGGTCCACGATGAGGGTGCAGGGGATCTCGGGGTTCACGCGCAGGGGGTCCCCGCCGCGCTCGGCCATGGCATCGCGCATGGCCGCGAAGTCCGCGAAGACGGGCACGCCGGTGAAGTCCTGGAAGAGCACGCGCGCGGGCATGAACTCGATCTCGTCGCCGGCCGCGCCGGCAAGGCCCGCGCAGACGACGGCCTCGGCCATGCGCACCGCGTCCTCGTCCGTCCTCGCGCGGCGCACGACGTTCTCGAGCAGGCACACGAGGGCCCGCGGGAGCCGCTCGGCGCCCGGGATGCCCGAGACGACGTAGGCCAGCCGCTCGGTGCCGCCCGCCGCGATCCGGACGGGTCGGCGCGCGGCAAGCACCGCCGCGCGAAGGTCGCTCGTCTCTGCCATGGGTCCTGCCCACCTTCCTCGCGGGACGCGTCCGCACGTCGCTCGCAGCCTCCCGGGCACAGGGTGCCAGGGGCCGCCGCACGGCGGCAGCCACACTCATGCTACCCGTGCGACCGGCGAACTGACAGGGCCCGACAAAGCTTTCATGCGCCCGTGACATTGCCGGGCGAGATGCTGCCCAAGGGGCGGCGCGGCGACGCTCGCGGCGGCCGCGCACATGGGAAGGCCCGGGCCGGGGCCCGGGCCGAAGGTGCTCTGGTGCGCCCAGGGGGATTCGAACCCACGACCTTCTGCTCCGGAGGCAGACGCTCTCATCCACTGAGCTATGGGCGCGCGCAGCCAGACAGTATAGCGCACCGCGGCGCCGCGCGCACGTGCCGCGCCCCCGCAGCCAACCGCCCACATTCCCGCGCCCGGTTCGCGGCCCCGCCACGGGGCCTCCCGCCCGTCTCGCCGAGGTCGGAAACCAGCTGATTACATCTCCGTGATACCATCGTCACGATTTTTCCGGGAACGGACCGGGAGGCCCGCATGATCACAGTCATACGCAAGTCGGCGACCCCCGAGCAGCTCGACCAGTTCGTCCGCTGGGTCGAGGGGCGCGGCTTCAAGACGAACGTCTCCCAAGGGGACAACGAGACGATCGTCGGCATCATAGGCGACACCACCAAGATCGACCCCTTCCTCCTCGAGAGCCTCGACATCGTCGAGCGGGTCCAGCGCGTCTCGGAGCCCTTCAAGAAGGCCAACCGCAAGTTCCACCCAGACGACACCGTCGTGGACTGCGGCCACGGCGTGCTCGTGGGCGGCGGCCACTTCCAGGTCATCGCCGGGCCCTGCTCGGTCGAGGGGGAGAACCTCCGCGCCATCGCGCGCTCGGTGCGCGCGAGCGGGGCCACGATGCTTCGCGGCGGCGCCTACAAGCCCCGCACCTCCCCCTACGCCTACCAGGGCATGGGCGAGCGGGGGCTCGACCTGCTCATGGAGGTGGGGGCGGAGCTCGACATGCCGATCGTGACCGAGGTCATGGACCCCAGGGACGTCCAGCTCTTCCTCGACAAGGGCGTCGACGTCATGCAGATCGGCGCGAGGAACGCCCAGAACTTCACGCTCCTTCGCGAGGTGGGGCAGGCAGGTCGGCCGGTCCTGCTCAAGCGCGGCATGTCGGAGACGATAGACGAGCTGCTCATGGGCGCCGAGTACGTCATGAGCGAGGGCAACGCCGACGTCATGCTCTGCGAGCGCGGGATCCGCACCTTCGAGACGCGCACGAGGAACACCTTCGACGTCAACGCCATCGGCGTGCTGCACCACCTCTCCCACCTGCCCGTCATCGCCGACCCGAGCCACTCGACCGGCTACACCCGCTACGTGCGGTCGGCCGCCTACGCCGCCACCGCGGCCGGCGCCGACGGCCTCGAGGTTGAGGTCCACGACTGCCCGACGAGGGCATGGTCGGACGGCGCCCAGGCCCTCACGCCCGAGATGTTCGACGACGCCATGCGGCGGATCTCGCTCATACGCGATGCCGTCACCGCCAGCCTCGAGGAGGCGTAGGTGGGCACCGAGGGGACCCGGGGCATGGTCGCCGGCCGGGTCGGCATCGTCGGGCTGGGCCTCATGGGCGGCTCGTTCGCCAAGGCCTTCGCCGCGGCGGGCCGCGAGGTCTTCGCGTGGAACCGCACTCGCTCCACGCTCGAGCTCGCCATGATAGAGACGCTCACGGGCGAGCTCGACGACGAGGCCATCGGCACGTGCGAGCTGGTGATCCTCGCGGGGTATCCCGCCTCGGCCATCGAGTGGCTCGAGGAGAAGGCGCCGCTCGTGGCACCGGGCGCCATCGTGATCGACACCGTGGGCGTCAAGCGCCTCGTCTGCGAGCGCTGCGAGGCCATCTGCGCGGGCCTGCCCTTCACCTTCGTGGGGTGCCACCCCATGGCGGGCACCCAGTTCTCGGGGTTCGCCCACGCGCGGGCCACGATGTTCAGGGGCGCGCCGATGGTGGTCGTCCCGCCCGAGATGGACGACTTCGCCCGCCTTGAGGTGCTCGAGCGCCTCAAGGGGCTGCTCGCCCCCTGCGGCTTCGGCAGCTTCACGCTCGCCACGGCCGAGGACCACGACCGCATCATCGCCTACACCTCCCAGCTCGCCCACGTGGTCTCCAACGCCTACGTCAAGAGCCCCACGGCCCGCGAGCACAAGGGCTTCTCGGCCGGCAGCTACAAGGACCTCACCCGCGTGGCGCGCCTGAACGCCCCCATGTGGAGCGAGCTGTTCCTCGACAACGCGGACTTCCTCTCCGAGGAGATCGGGACCATCATCGACAACCTCGCGGCCTACAAGGAGGCCATCGACGCGCGCGACGCCGAGCGGCTCGAGGCCCTCCTCGCCGAGGGCGACAGGATCAAGCGGGAGGTGGAGGGCAGATGAGCGACGAGCGCGTGGTGCGCGTGAGCGCGACCTCCGCGTCCTATGACGTGCACGTGGGCGCGGGCGCGCTCGAGCGCCTCGGGGAGGTGTCTCGCGGGGCGGCCGGCGGGTCGCGCTGCTGCGTCATCTCGGAGACCAACGTGGCTCCGCTCTACGCGGACGCCGCCGAGGCGTCGCTCGCGCGGGCGGGCTACGACGTGGCCGAGCGGATCGTGTTCCCCGCCGGCGAGCCGTCCAAGCGCCTGGGGACCCTCGAGGCGATCCTCGAGGGGCTCGCCGGGCGCGAGCTCACGCGCACGGACGTGGTCGTGGCCCTCGGCGGCGGGGTGACCGGTGACATGGCCGGGCTCGCCGCGGCGCTCTACCTGCGGGGCTGTCCCGTCGTGCAGGTGCCGACGTCGCTGCTCGCCATGGTGGACTCCTCGGTGGGCGGCAAGACCGCCGTGGACCTCGCCGCCGGAAAGAACCTCGTGGGCGCCTTCTGGCAGCCCGCGGCCGTCGTGGCCGACGTCCGCTGCCTCGAGACGGTGCCCCAGGGGCTTCTCACCGACTCCTGCGGCGAGGTGATCAAGCACGCGGTGCTCGCCGACGCGGGGCTGCTCGACGAGCTCACGGCCGAGCCGCTCAACGCCCCCGGCACGGGCGAGCGCCGCCTCGTGGACGTGGTGGCGAGAAACGTCTCGATCAAGCGCGACGTGGTGGAGGCGGACGAGCGCGAGCGTGGCCTGCGCCAGACGCTCAACCTCGGCCACACCGTGGGGCACGCCATCGAGGCCGCGTGCGGCTTCACGCTCGGGCACGGCTCGTGCGTCGCGGCGGGCCTCTGCATCGTGGCGCGGGCCTCGCGCGAGCGCGGCTGGTGCTCCGAGGAGACCTGCGAGCGCATCGAGCGCTGCGTGCGCGCCCACGGCCTGCCCACCACGACCGACATCGCCACCGAGACGCTCATGGGCTACGTCGCCCATGACAAGAAGCGCCGAGGCGGCGGCGTCACCCTCGTCGTGCCCGCGGAGGTGGGCCGCTGCGAGCTGCGGCGCGTCTCGCTCTCCGAGCTCGCGGGCCTCATCGAGCTCGGAC
>CAZUOD010000002.1:0-30891 GCA_964621975.1 uncultured Atopobium sp. | reverse complement strand
TCGACGCGCGTCATCGCCCTTGTCGCGCCGACCTCGCACTTCGAGGCCATCGACCTGAGTGACTACGGTGGGAGCATCTGCGACTACATCGCCTACGTCACCCTGTATGCGGGGTGACGCGCATGAACACGCTGTGGGAGCCCAAGGAACTGCCGGACGACGGGGAGGGTGCGGACGAGTTCATCCGCCCTGAGAACGAGGACGACGACGGCTACGACCCGTACTCGGACCGTCGTCCGGAGCCGGAGCCGCTCTTCGAGCCGGATCCTTGGCGGTAGGCCGCTAGCTTGTGGAGCCCCAGTTCGTCTGCATGTACTCCCAGAGGAAGAAGACGACCACGGCAAGCACCGCGAGGACGGCTATCAGCGCGATGGCGGTCTTGATGCGCGTCCTGCGCTCGCGTGACACGAAGATGTCCCGCCTGCCCTTGGGAATCTCGAGGTACTGCCCATAGTGGAGGTCACGACGCAGCTGCTTGCTCGTGGCGCGCGAGCGTCGGTACCCCCCTCCGGAGAGAGCGCTTCCGCGTGTGGTGTAGCGGGAGTCCGAGACGTATGTCGGCTCAGGCTCCTCGGAGGAGAAGTCGTCGATGGGCTCGACGCTACGGCGTGCGGGCCGCTGGCGGACGTAAGGGGCCGGTCGTGAATCGGGCGCCGGGTCCTTCTCGGAAGAAGCGCCGGCTGTGGCCTTGTCCCACTCGTAGTCGTTGCTCATGCTCACATCTCCGGTCGCTGTTAGGCATGATCATGCCACCATGATAGGGCATGCCAGGTCCGAGGCGACCCCCACAGAAGATACTGTACAAAATGTAAGAAACCAAATCGTTCTTGGTCGGCCAAGCGCGCCCCAAGGCCTGGGGCAAGTATGATAATTGCCGCAACCACTGCTCCCCTCTGCCATTGATGCGACCACCTTGCCTCGCCATGATTGGCCCAAGGAGGGTGAGATGATCGAGCTGAGCAGGAGAGGGGGCACATGGAGCAGAGCGTGGGGCTGCTCGCCGAGCGCGTGATGGACAAGCGCTCGATCATGCTCAGTCCCAACAATGAGCTATCCTCTTGTCAAAGGCCGTGGTTGATGGACGCCCTCTCATCCAGACCAGACGGGAGGCCAAATGACGCTCGCAGAGTTTTGTCAGGCCTATCCTGCGACCACCCTGACGGTTGGCAGCGGAAAGCCCTTCTCGTATCGCTACTACAGCAATCCCAAGGCTCGGGCCACCTTGGTCCTGCTCGCGGGCGGCATCGGCCTGTCCGACCTGTTCTACAGGCACTTTGACCGGTTTGCTCAGGACTTCTCGGTGCTGACCTTTGACTATCAGGTCCAGTTCGCGGACAACGCCGAGTTTGCCGACGCGGTGGCCGAGCTGTTGCACAGCCTCAGAAAGAGGGCGTGGCTGGTGGGTCAGTCCTTGGGAGGCGTGGTCGCCCAGGTTATCGCCGCCCGTCACCCGGAGGTGGTTGACGGGTTGGTGCTCTCTAACACCTGCTCGCTCTCTGGGGGCATGAGCGAGGAGGGCCGCCGGGACCTAGAGAGGATGATTGAGAGCCAGCGGAAGCTCAAGAGGCTGCTGGGCATCCTGCCGTTCTCGCTCGTGAAGCGGCTGATGAGATGGGCGGTGATGGAGAAGAGGACCGACGGCCTCACGCAGTCGGAGAAGGATGCCATGGGGGAGCTGTGTGACGCCATGATGGGGCTTCTCACCAAGTCCTACGAGGCCCACATGATCGACTTCCTCTGCGACGCGGAGAACCACTTCGGCATGGAGAGGCGAGACTTTGCCACGTGGGATGGCAAGATCTTGCTGATCCTGTCAGAAGACGACACCACCTTCACTCCGGCCTGCAAGCAGGACCTGATCGACCTTATGCCGGGCGCTACAGTGGTCACGGACCTGGAAGGCGGGCACCTGGCGCTGCTGGTACGGCTGGAGCGGTACGCAGAGCTGGTGACCGCATACATAGCGGCACGAGCGTGATGGCGGACAACACCCGTTGACCCGCCTGCCGACATCCCTTGGGCGTGCCGCTCATCATACCTAAGTCAAGAACACTTAGATATGATGAGTATGTGTCGCTGAGAAAATATGAGATTTATGGCATATGAGCTGCCGGGTTGGGAACAAATACCAACGAGCAACAGGAGCGCCGCCCGGCGCCCCACATCCAAGGGAGTGATAGGTATGGCAAGCATGGTTCCTTACGATCGTTACACGCGCGCTCTTCGCAACTGGCCGTTCGACGAGATCGACCGCTTCTTCGACGCGCCTCTCGCAACGCTGTCCTCGTCCACGACGAGCTTCAGGATGAACGTCGAGGATGCGGGCGACAGGTACGTCATCACCGCGGAGCTTCCGGGCGTCAAGCGTGAGGAGATTGACGTCGAGCTCAACGAGGGCCGCCTCTCCATCTCGGTCGACAAGAAGGAGGGTGACGAGGAGAAGAGCAAGAACTACCTCTACAAGGAGACCTGCGAATGGAGCGCCACGCGCGGGGTCTACCTCAAGGACGCGGCGGTCAGCGGCCTGAGCGCCAAGCTCGAGGGCGGCATCCTCACGGTGAACGTGCCCAAGCAGCAGGAGAGGGCAAACGCCACCAAGGTCGCCATCGACTAGCCGGTTCACGGCATATCGCATATCACAGTCATGCGGGTCGACGCCCTGACGGGCGCCGGCCCGCCGTGCGTTGGTGCCCGGTTGGGCCTTCTGCCTTCGGGGCCCATGCTGGCGTAAACTCTCTCAGAGGGGCCTGCCTGTCGTCAGGCGCCACGACCACGGGGGGTGAGTGCCATACCGAGCGTGTCCCGACGCTACGCGACGGCGAAGAGCCGCTTCGAGCGACCGAGCGGGGCGGTCAGCGGGGAGCTCTCCGCACCGGTGGTGCTCATGGTCTCGGGTGGTGCGGACTCCACGGCCCTGCTTGTGCTGGCCGCGACGTCCACCCTCGACATAGAGGACGGCCGCGGCCTCGCGCGCATAGCCCGCGAGCGGCTGCACGTGCTGCACGTCAATCACCAGCTGCGTGGCATCGACGCCGAGGAGGACGAGGAGTTCGTTCGCGACCTTGCCGATCGCTACGGCATCCCCTGCACCATCCGCCGCGCCGACGTGGCGGCGCTGGCGGCCGCCTCGGACGGCAACGTGGAGAACGCGGGGCGCTCGGTGCGCTACGCCGAGGCCACCCGCCTGGCGAACGAGCTCTCCGCCGAGTTTGGCACGCCGCGCTCGGCCGCGCGCATCCTCACGGCGCACACCGCCAACGACCGCGCGGAGACCTTCTTCATGAACGCGATTCGCGGCACCGGCGCCTCGGGCCTCTCATCCATCCCGCGTCGCCGCAACCGCATCGTGCGACCGTTGCTCGAACGCACTCACGAGGAGCTCTGCGACCTGCTGCGGATGCGCGGCATCGTCTGGCGCGAGGATGACACGAACTCCGACACCCACTTTTTGCGCGCCTACGTGCGCCACGAGGTCATGCCCGTGGTCGAGCGGCGCAACCCTCGCGTGACGGCGAGCCTCGCCACCACATGCGACATCCTCTCCGATGAGGACGCCTACCTCACGGCCATCGCCGGCCGCACGCTGCGAGACCTCACCATCAGGGAGGCGGACGGCCTCGTGGTGATCGACGCCGCGCGCCTCGCTGCCTGCGAGGTGGCCATCGCCCGGCGCGTGGTTCGCCAGGCGCTTCTCGCTGTCTGTCCCGAGGCCCGGCTCGAGGCCCGCCACGTGGCCTCCGTGCTGAGGGTCGTCGCCAACGGGGAGGGGTCGGCCACCATCCCCATGGGCGTCGTCGCCCGCGTGGGGCACGGGCTGCTCTCCGTCCGCGCCCGTCGCGAGCATCCGGCTCCGACCGAGGCCTGGCTTGACGTGCCCGGGCGGCTCAGGCTGCCCGACGGCAGGGAGCTGCGCGCGCGGCTGTTGGACCCGCCTCGGACGGGCGATGTCGTGGCCCACGCCCGCGCCCACGCGCTGGAGTGGGACGGGGCGTCGGTCCTGCTCGACGCTGAGGCCGCGGGGGTGGATCCCGTGCGCGGGGGAAGGCTCTGGGTGGACGTGCCGCACCCGGGGGACGTCCTGTGCCCCTTGGGGATGCACGGCCAGTCGAAGAAGCTCTCGGACCTCCTCGGGGAGGCGCGCGTGCCGCTCGAGGAGCGCGGCCGGGTGCCCGTGGTGAGGGTCTCTCCCACCGGCAGCGTGGTCTGGGTCGCCCCCGTGCGCGCCGACGAGCGTGCCCGCTGCGTGCCCGGCACCCGCCATCTGCTCGAGCTAAGCCTTCTACCAGCACCCTAGGCAACCCGTGCGCTATTCTTGGGTGTGCCTGGCACAGATGGCCGCACCGCGGCCGGGAAGGGGAACGCGATGGAGGCACTGCACCCGGACGTCAAGGAGATCCTGTTCACCAAGGACGACATCCAGCAGATCGTCGAGCGCATGGGCGCACAGATCAGCGCGGACTACGCCGGCAGGAACCCCCTGATCGTGGCCGTCCTGCGAGGGGCCGTGGTCTTCACCGCCGACCTCATGCGTGCGATCGACTGCCCGATGGCCGTGGACTTCATGGCCGTCTCGAGCTATGGGGAGGGCTTCAAGAGCTCGGGCGTCGTGCGCATCGTGAAGGACCTCGACACCAAGATCGAGGGTCGGGACGTGATCATCGTCGAGGACATCCTCGACTCGGGCCTCACGCTGTCCTACCTCGTCCGCATGCTCGAGAACCGCAACCCCGCCTCTGTCGAGGTCGCCGCCTTCCTCGTCAAGGACGTCGAGGGCAACACGCCTGCGGTCGAGCCTCGCTACGTGGGGACGCATGTGCCTGACGAGTTCATCGTGGGCTACGGGCTCGACTTCGCCGAGCGCTACCGCAACCTCCCCTACATCGGCGTCCTCAAGCCGGAGGTCTACAGGAAGTAGCGCCCCCTGACGGGCCGCGCTGCGTCGCAACCGCTAGGAGCTGTGAGTGTCAGAGAAGAACAACCACGAGAGGGACCGTGCGACCAGCTCGGGACGCGGCCCGGGCGGCAACCGCTCGCGCTCGATGACCATATCGACGTTGATCGTGCTCTGCGTCGTCGCGTATCTTGCGTACATGCTGGGGTCGAGCGTCGTGAGCGACAGCTCGTCCGCGGACGTGCTCCCCACCAACGAGTTCGTCACCGCCGTCGAGGACGGGCGTGTGTACGACGTCACCTACCGCACCACCGACGGCACCGTCTCGGGCTCGTACTGGAGGACCGAGGAGGAGGTGGACGACCTCTCCGCGCTCGCGGGCTACACGAGCGTCTACGTGGGCTCCGACTCGCTCGCCGCGCTCATGGCCGAGCACCCCGATGTCACCTACACCATAGACACGTCCTCCTCGGACATGCTCGAGACCGTGCTCGTGTCGGTGGTGCCCACGCTCTTGCTCGTGGGGGTGTTCGTGTACTACATGAGCCGCGTGTCCAACCAGAACGACAAGACCATGTCGTTTGCCAAGACCAAGGCGCTCACGGCGGAGGGCGAGCGGCCCAAGGTGAAGTTCTCTGACGTCGCGGGCATCGATGAGGCGGTGGAGGAGCTTCAGGAGGTCAGGGACTTCCTGTCCGACCCCGAGCGCTACCGTCGGATGGGCGCGCGCATCCCGCGCGGCGTCCTTCTCGTGGGGCCCCCGGGCACCGGGAAGACCCTGCTCGCCAAGGCCGTCGCCGGCGAGGCGGGCGTGCCGTTCTTCTCCATCTCCGGCTCGGACTTCGTCGAGATGTTCGTGGGCGTGGGCGCCTCGCGCGTGCGCGACCTCTTCAAGCAGGCAAAGGAATCGGCCCCCTGCATCGTCTTCATCGACGAGATCGACGCGGTGGGTCGCCAGCGCGGGGCGGGTCTCGGCGGCGGGCACGACGAGCGTGAGCAGACCCTCAACCAGCTGCTCGTGGAGATGGACGGCTTCGAGGACAACTCGTCGGTCATCCTCATCGCGGCCACCAACCGCCCGGATATCCTCGACCCCGCCCTGCTCCGCCCGGGTCGCTTCGACCGCCGCGTGACGGTCGACCGGCCGGACGTGGCCGGGCGCGAGAAGATCCTGCGCGTGCATGCCGAGGGCAAGCCCTTTGACGATGACGTCGACTTCGAGCGGCTCGCCAAGATCACGCCGGGCTTCACTGGCGCCGACCTCGCCAACCTCATGAACGAGTCCGCCCTGCTGGCGGCCCGCCGGCACCGGGATACCATCGGCCCCTCCGAGGTGGAGGAGGCCATGGAGCGCGTGATGGCCGGACCCGAGCGCAAGAGCCGCGTCATCACCGAGGGGGAGCGCCGCGTGATCGCCTACCACGAGAGCGGGCACGCCCTCGTGGGTCATGTGCTGGAGAACTCGGACCCCATCCACAAGATCTCGATCATCAGTCGCGGGCAGGCGCTCGGCTATACGATGCAGGTGCCCGAGGAGGACCACTTCCTGGAGACGCGCGACGGCATGCTCGACCAGATCGCGGTGCTCCTGGGCGGTCGCACGGCCGAGGAGCTCTTCTGTGACGACGTCACCACCGGCGCGAGCAACGACCTCGAGCGGGCCACCAAGCTCGCGCGCACGATGGTCACGCGCTACGGCATGAGCGACGAGCTGGGTGCGCAGGTCTTCGGCGAGGCGCAGCACGAGGTGTTCCTCGGCCGCGACTATGCCAACCGCCAGGACTACTCGGCCGAGACGGCCAAGCGCATAGACGACGAGGTCGAGCGCATCATGCGTGAGGGCCACAGTCGCGCCCGCGAGGTGCTCAACGCCCGACGTGACCAGATGGACACCATGGCGCGCGTGCTCCTGGAGCGCGAGACCGTCGAGGGCGAGGCCGTGAGCGCGCTGCTCGAGGGTCGCTGGGACGAGTACGAGCAGGCCCAGGGGGAGTAGGGCGGTCAGATCCGCACGCACAGGGTGGGCCCGGGAGGTGACATGTGCCGCCTCCCGGGCCCTTGTGTCAGGCCCCTCTCAGAAAAACCTCGCCACACTCCGGCGCTGCGGTTATGGGGGATTGCGTGGAGAAGTGACCAGGCCCCTGCACAAAGTTTCCCAAAAGGGAATAAAAGCAGCATGCCAAGAGCCTGCGCCCACGATTACGTTACACCCCAGTATCAGAAAAACGGCAGGTAGATAGCGGTGCCTTTGCTTGTGCGACCCAAGGGCACATGCTACTGTTCTCTGGCGATAGTAAGACATTTGGTGGCACGTCAAGCCATTGGGAGCCCAAGGAGAGCCAAGAGTGGTGCACAAGAGCGTGCGTTGCGAGGGAGAGTCATGACCCGAAAGGTTGAGTTCCGCCTTGCCATCAACGTGGCGATCAACGAGACGGACCTCGCGCTGCTGCGGCTCCTGGGGGAGCGCTGTGCCAAGGATCCAGGTCCCGTGGTCCTGACGGCCCGGATGGTCGCCGGCGAGCTCGCCCTCAGCAGGGCCACGATTCACCGGTCGTGTCGGACGCTCGTCGAGAAGGGCCTCCTCGTCACCCAGGGCTCCTGGCGAGACGACGGTGGCAGGGGAGCCAACAGCTACGAGGTCACCCGTCTCGGTTTCGAGGTGCTCGGCAGCACGGGGACCGTGCGCCCGCGACGCTATCAGTCGTAGCGCCGAGCTCTCGACGCCCGGCACGCCATGCTGCGAGCCGCAGCGGGACGGTCGCCGTCCACGGGATCCTCTCACCCTTCTCCCGCGAGTACAATGGGCCCTGCACGTGCCTGCTCACGAGAGGAGAAGCCCATGCCTGTCAACGAGAAGAGCCGCGCCTATGGCGCGCAGCGGTCCTCCATCCGCGAGATCTCGGCCTACGCCGGGGCCCGCAAGGCTGAGATAGGCGCCGAGAACGTGTTTGACTTCTCGCTGGGCAACCCCTCCATACCCGCGCCCGACGAGGTCCGCGCCTCCATAGAGCGCAGCCTCGCCCTGCCCGCGACCCAGCTGCACGGCTACACGCCCGCGGCTGGCCTTCCAGCCGCACGGGAGGCCGTGGCCGCGAGCCTCAGGCGCCGCTTCGGCGAGGATGCGGCCCAGGCCGACGACCTCTATCTCACCTGCGGTGCCGCGGCGTCGCTCTCCATCACCTTCCACGCCATCGTGAGCCCGGGGGATGAGATCATCGTGATAGCCCCCTACTTCCCCGAGTACCGCGTGTGGATAGAGACGGCGGGGGCCATCTGTGTCGAGGTCATGGCGGACCCCTCGACGTTCCAGGTCGACGTGGCCGCCGTGGCGGCAGCCATCACCGAGCGCACGAGGGCGGTCGTGGTGAACTCGCCCAACAACCCCGTGGGCTCGGTCTACTCCCGACAGGTCCTCTCCGAGCTCGCGGCCGCCCTCGACGAGGCAGGGAGGCGCCTCGGCACGTCGATCTACCTCGTCGCCGATGAGCCCTATCGCGAGATTACCTATGGGGCCGAGGTGCCCTGGGTTCCCTCCATCTATGACCGCGCGATCGTGTGCTACAGCTACTCGAAGTCCCTGTCGCTGCCTGGCGAGCGCATCGGCTGGGCCCTCGTTCCGCCGTCCTGCCCCGAGCACGATGACCTCGTCCTGGCGATCGCTGGTGCTGGTCGCAAGCTCGGCTTCGTCTGCGCCCCGGCGCTCTTCCAGCGCGTCCTCATCGACTGCGTCGACGTGCCGAGCGACGTCGAGGCCTACGCACGCAACCGGCGCGCGCTCACCGAGGGGCTTGCGCGCCTGGGCTACGAGTTCATAGAGCCAGAGGGGGCGTTCTACCTCTGGGTCCGGGCCTTGGAGCCGGACGCCGGGGTCTTCTTCGAGCGCGCCAGGACCTTCGAGCTGCTGCCGGTCCCGTCCGACTCGTTCGGCTGCCCTGGGTGGGTGCGCGTGGGATACTGCGTGGAACTCGAGACCATCGAGGGATCCATGCCCGCGTGGGAGAGGCTTGCCGAGAGCTATCGCTAGCCTTCTTGCCCCTCCGGCAGGGGGAGCAGCGCGTTGACGTAGAAGATGTCCCCGTCGACTCCCAGCTTGAGCGTCCCTCCGTAGCGCTCGACAATCGTGCGCATCGAGCGCGTGCCAAAGCCGTGAATCGTGCGGTCTCTCGTGGTGACGGGCAGCCCGTCCTCGAAGCGCGGAGGTTTGTCGCAGGGGTTCTCCACGTCCACGACGACTATGCTGTGGCTGCGGCGCACGCTCAGTGAGATGGCGCGACGCTCGCGCTCTCTCAGCTTCCGCACCGCCTCGATGGCGTTGTCAAGCATGTTGCCGAAGAGCGCGTAGACGTCCGACGGCTCCATGAAGTCGAGCGCCGCCCCGTCCGCCATGACCGTGAATGCGATGTCCTCGTTTGAGCACACGAGGCCCTTCTCGGTGAGGATGGTGTCCAGGGCCACGCTGCCCGTCTCCGCCATTGCGTCGTAGACCCTCACCTCCTGGGCTATGTTCTCGAGGGCTTTGCGGTCCAGCGTGTCTCCGAGCCCCTCGAGGTGGTGGATCTGGTAGCGGATGTCGTGACACTTCACGTTGATCGCCTCTATGTTCTTGCGGGAGAGGGAGTACTGGCGCTCGCGCTCCGCCATGAGACGGCGAGTCACCTCCCGCTCGGTCTCGAGCTGGCGGCTGTAGAGCGCCTTGTACTCACCATAGAGCACGAAGATGCAGATGAGCGCATGTGCGACCCGCAGCGTGAGCGCAGTGCTGGGCTCCATGGCGCCGTCGGGGATGTTCTTGATGGCCGCGTCGAGTCCCGTGACAGCGAGGATCGCCATTGTGGTCACAAGCACGACCTCGTAGTCACGCTCCGAGGCGAGGTCGTTGCGTCGCGCCCCGAGGGCAAAGAGGAAGAGGTAGGGGGGATAGACGATGAACAGCGGGGCGATCACGAGCCACGCGCGGGTCGACAGCGTGACCACACCGCCTAAAGAGCTGAGGAGGAGATCCATGAGCTCTGTCGTGCTGATGGAGAGGTTCTGGGCGGCGTAGCCGGCCGTGCAGCAGAAGAGCGCCTGCAACGGTGAGACATCGTAGGTCACGCGCACACCGACGTAGAACGAGAACGCTGTCATTGAGAAGCGAACGAGGGATCCCAGGATGCCATCTCCTCCGGGAGAGAAGATGGGCACGAGCATTTCGCCCACCACCTCGACGGCCACGATGATCGCCAGCGCCAATACGAGCCGCGGGATAAAGTGAGCGCGTCGCGGCTGGTCCATGACGAGCGTCCCGATTCCCACGAGCATCTGCGTGACGAGCATCGCGCTTACAAAGGCGGTATTCATCGTCTGCCGCCCAAGTGCTCCGCTAGGGTCTCGGTGATCTCGCGGCGTCGGTCGCGCGGGATATGAAGACGGGCTCCGCCCACCATGACGAGGTCATCCCCTCGCAACGCCGCGATCATGTCCATGTTGACGAGAAGTCCCCTCGAGACGCGGATGACGGGCCTTCCGGCAAGTCGCTCCTCGAGCTCACGCAGGGTGCCGCGCACCGTGAGCGTTCTGTCCCCCGTGAGGTGGTAGGCGACCCTGTGCCTTCCGGCCTCGGCGAACAAGAACGTCGAGAAGTCCACCACATGCACGGTGTCGTTGTCGGGGACGAGGAAGGTGGCTCGCGCGTTCAGACGGATGTCCCTCAGGGCGCGATCGAGATTCATGGCGACGGTGGTGAAGGTTGCTGGCTTGACGATGAACCCGATGGCGTCCACCTCGTAGCCGCGCACCGCGTAGCGGGCGAGGTTGGTGACAAAGATAATGCGGAGTTCCTGGTCGTATGTCCGCAGGAGCCGGGCCACGTCCATGCCGTTGATTCCCGGCAGGTCGATGTCGAGCATGCACACGTCATAGCGGCGGCGGTCCTCGATCATTGCCTGCGTGCTCTGGGCCCACGTTATCCCCAGATCGACCCCGCGCTCCTGTCCGTAGCGCCTCACGAGTGCCTCAAGGGACTTCGCAGCCCTAGCCTCGTCCTCCACGATGAGGATCTGGTAGACCCGATGCTCTCTTTCCATATAAGAGCCACCCCTCCTTAACTTATGAAATCATATCGCTTCAATATCGCGTCATGGTAGGCGGTGTTGGTCGGACTGCCTAAAGGGCGCTCGGGCATGAATATCCGGTTTCGGGGCGGCAAATGCCCATCTCATGACGGCCAAGGGGCTCCCGCGCCGAGAAGGCATAGGTTCAAGTCACGCATTTTGCGCTGCGGAGGGAAAGAGACCTATACGTAAGGAGCAGGACATGAGCAACGTCACCCGTAGGAACTTCCTGGCGGCGTCGGCCGTGACCGCCGGGCTGGCCGGCCTGGCCGGCTGCGAGTCGTCGTCCACGACGGACGGCGAGGAGGAGGTCGCCGCCACGACCTCGGCCAGCGGCTCGATGGAGGCCCCGTCGGCCGACAGCTACCCCATCGAGCCCGACGCCGAGGGCGTCGAGGCGCTCTGGACCTCCGAGGAGGTCCGCGACGGCTGGACGCGCGTCACCAACCCCGAGGGCGGCGCCGAGATCGGCGTCATGGACACCGCCCGCATCATCCAGGTCGACGGCCTCGCCTTCCGCGACATGAACGGCGACGGCCAGCTCGAGCTGTGGGAGGACTGGCGCCAGAGCGCCGCCGACCGCGCCGCGGCCCTGGCCGAGACCCTCAGCGCCGAGGAGATCATCCCGCTGATGTTCGCGGGCGGCAACACCTCCGGCTCGGCCACGTCGGTGAGCACGGACTCCAACGACTGGGTCGAGGAGGGCTCGCGCGCCGGCGTCTCGCGCCTCTCCTCAAACGCCGACTCCTACGCCTCGGACATCTCCTGGATCAACGGCGTCCAGGAGCTCTGCGAGCAGAGCGAGCTCGGCATCCCCTACCTCAACTACTCCGACCCCTACGTCCTCTTCGACGTGCCGTCGAGCTCGGGCCTGGCCGCCTGCATGGACAAGGACATCTGGCGCAAGGCCGGCATGTGGCAGGCCCGCGCCTGGCGCGCCACCGGCGTGCGCTGCGAGCTCGGCCCGCAGATCGACGTCTACTCCAACCCCATCGGCACGCGCCTCTCCGGCGCGGTCTCCGAGGACCCGGCCGTGGCCCGCGACTTCGCGGCGGCCTTCGGCGGCGGCATGCAGTCCACCTGGGGCGACGACGAGGCCACCGAGGACCTCGGCTGGGGCAGCGAGTCCTGCGCCGTGATGCTCAAGCACTACGTGGGCGAGGGCTCCAACGAGGGCGGCCGCGACGACCACAGCGACTCCGGCAAGTGGAACGTCTTCCCGGGCTCCAACTTCAACGCGCACCTCGTCCCGTTCCTCGACGGCGGCATGAACCTCGACTCCGAGACGGGCGAGATGGCCGCGATCATGCCCTGCTACGGCATCGCCTACGACCCCAACGACCCCGACGCCCTGGGCGAGCACGTGGGCTCGGCCTACTCCACCCACAACATCTCGATCCTGCGCAACGCCGGCTGGGACGGCCTGATCTGCACCGACTGGATGATCCTCGAGCACATCCCTCACGGCGTGCTGGACCTCACCGTCGAGGAGCGCTTCGCGAAGCTCATGAACAACACCGTCTCCCAGCACGGCGGCACCTTCGACGTCGACATCGCCGAGTCCGCCTACGAGCTCATGGTCGAGGAGCAGGGCGAGGACGAGGCCCTCTCCGTGCTCCAGGAGAACGCGCGGCGCGTCTTCGAGCTCATGGTCAAGGTCGACCTCTTCGACCAGCCCTACTCCGACCGCACCATCGCCGCCGAGGTCTTCAGCAACGAGGCCCCCTCTGAGTTCGGCATGGACGCCGCGACCAAGTGCGTCATCATGCTCAAGAACGCGGACGGCACCATCGCCGAGGGCGCCCTCTCCGACAAGCCCACGGTCTACATCCCGCTGAAGATCTCGAACGGCCAGGCGTCCCTGAGCTTCGCCCCCGACATCGCCGAGGACAACTTCACCGTGATCACCGACACGCTGGGCGAGCCGACCGGCGAGGCGGGCTCCGACGGCAGCGCCTCCTACCAGGAGTCCGACATCGTGCGCCTCACGGCCGAGGAGCTCGCCGACGTCCAGTACGCCATCGTGGGCGTCGACAACCCCAACGACGCCTACCAGGGCGTCGAGGGAGGGCCCACGTTCATGAGCGTCATCATGGGCACCGAAGACGGGGACAGCGAGGCCGTGTGGAAGCCCATCTCCCTGCAGTACCGCCCGTTCACGGCCGACGGCGACTACGTGCGCACCGAGTCGCTGAACCCCGAGGACGAGTTCGGCGAGTACGAGAACCGCTCCGTCTACGGCGAGTCCACCTACGCCACCAACGAGTCCGACCTCGACCTCGTGATCGACACCAAGTCCAACCTGCCCGACGGCGCCAAGCTCATCCTCGTCGTCGACATGGACCGCCCGATGTGCTTCTACGAGATCGAGCCCTACGCCGACGTCATCCTCGCCGGCTTCAGCAGCATCGCGGACCAGGCCTTCGTGAACATCATCACCGGCTCGGCCGAGCCCTACGGCCTGCTGCCCTACCAGATGCCGCTCGACATGCAGACGGTCTTCGAGCAGTACGAGGACGTGCCCCGCGACATGGAGTGCTACGTCGACTCCGAGGGCAACACCTACGACTTCTGCTTCGGCCTCGACTGGTCCGGCGTGATCGACGACGAGCGCACCGCGACCTACAAGGCGTCCCCGGTCACCGACCCCGACATCGCGGTCGTGGCGGACGAGTAGCGCACCTTTCCGGTGGGTCCTAGGAACCGCCGGCACAAGGGCCCGGTCCCTCAGCGGGGCCGGGCCCTCGCTTGACGCGGGTGGCCTCCGCCGGGACAGCTGGGGTCTAGAATGACGGGGACCACACGCCGTCCTGAGAGGACCCTCGGATGATTCAGAACCTATGTGACGTGCACACCCACTCAATCTACTCGCGTCATGCCTACTCCACGGTGCGCGAGAACGTGCTCGCGGCACGCGAGGCGGGTCTCGAGCTGCTCGGCGTGACGGACCACTTCAGCGACATGCTCTTTCCCGAGACGGACCTCCGACACGCTGACCTGCGCGACTACCAGCACTTCATCAACATGCGCATCTGGCCACGCACCTGGGAGGGCGTGCGGCTCCTGCGTGGCGCCGAGGCGGACATCCGCACGCTCGACGGCCGCCTCTTCGGGCAGGAGGTCGAGGTCACGCACGACATCACCGGCCGTCAGGCCCGCCACGTGGCGTCCCTGTACGAGCATGCGACCCGGAGCTGCGATTACGTGATCGCGAGCGTCCACTACAAGGAGTTCACGCAGGGGGCCTCGCTCGCACAGACCACCGAGATGTACCTTCGGGCCATGGAGCGGCCCAAGGTGCTGGTCCTAGGCCATACCGGTCGCGCGGGCGTGCCCTTTGACGTGCGCGAGGTCGTGGGGGAGGCCGCACGGCGCCATCGACTCATCGAGATCAACGAGCACAGCCTCGAGACACGCGGGAGCGACGGGCGCACGTGGGAGAGCTGCCAGCGGATCGCGGAGGCCTGCGCCGAGCTCGGATGCTCCGTCGTCGTGAGCACCGACGCCCACATCTGCTGCTCCGTGGGGAGGTTCCCGAACGCGCTCGGGATGCTCGAGGAGATTCACTTCCCCCAGGAGCTGATCGCCACGCGCTCGGCCGAGGCGTTTCTCGACGCGATGGAGGCGGCCGGCCTGCCGGCCCCGCGCTAGGGGCGCCCTCGCCCTACAGCTCTATCGTGAGCTCGACCGGGCAGTGGTCGCTGCCGTACACGTCCGAGAGGATCGACGCGCCGGTCACGCGATCGGCCACGTCATCCGAGACGAGGAAGTAGTCGATGCGCCAGCCGGCGTTGTTCCTACGCGCGTTGAAGCGGTAGCTCCACCAGCTGTAGGCGCCTGTGAGGTCCGGGTGGCGTGCGCGGAAGGTGTCGGTGAAGCCGGCCTCCAGAAGGCGCGAGAAGCTCTCGCGCTCCTCGTCGGAGAAGCCTGCGTTCCCGCGGTTGGGCCCGGGGTTCTTGAGGTCGATCTCGTTGTGGGCCACGTTGAAGTCGCCGCAGGTCACCACGGGCTTCTTGGCGGCAAGCCCGGAGAGGAACTCACGGTAGGTCGCGTCCCAGGCAAGCCGCGTCTCGATGCGTGCGAGCTCGTTCTGCGCGTTGGGGGTGTAGACGTTCACGAACCAGTAGGCAGGGAACTCGAGCGCGCAGACACGACCCTCGTCGTCCGCCTCGGGGGCACCGATCCGCCGGATCACCTGGAGCGGCTCCTCCCGGGAGAAGACCGCCGTGCCCGAGTATCCCTTGCGCTCGGCATAGCTCCAGGTCTGGTGGTAGCCGGGCAGCTCGAGCGAGATCTGCCCCTCCTGGAGCTTGGTCTCCTGGACAGCGAAGACGTCGGCGTCGCAGGCGGACACCACGTCGGTGAAGCTGGGGTCCTTCCTCATGACGGCGCGCAGGCCGTTGACGTTCCAGGATATGAGGCGCAGCTCGCGCGTCGTGGTGGTCATGGGCGACCCTTCACTCGAGGTGTGTCCAAGCCAGTGTAGCGGCCCCGGCCGTCCACGTGTGGCGGCTACCCGATCGTTACGTAGCCCGTTCCCGCATCGGGGTCGGGCGATGAGGGCCCCGCGTCCGGGGCGCCAAAGACGAACTCGCGCAAGCGGGGCAGCTCGCGCAGGCCCTGCGCATGGCCCTGCTCATAGGAGGCCGAGAGCCTGGCGGCGCTCACGGTGCCGCTCTCCACGGGCATCTCGTCCGGGTAGATGATGAGGCAGCGGCCCTCCCGCGCGAGCCCCTCCACGCGCTCGATCTCGGCGTTGTAGCGCTCCCAGCGCGAGAGCAGCGCCTTGCGCAGGTAGGGATAGTCCCTCGCCATGCGCGCGTAGAGGCGCTGGTCGCGCTCTGAGGGAGGATCCTTCCGGTAGCCGCGCGGGCGGGTGGCCACGAAGACGAAGCGCTCCAGGCCGTCCTCCTCCGCCAGGTGCACGGGGATGCCCGCCCCCGTCCCGAGGCCGCCGTCATAGAGCACGCGTCCGTCGACCGGCAGCGGGCGCATGACGCCGGGGAGCGTGGAGCTCGCGCGGACGAGGTCCACCATCCTCAGGGGGTCCGTCATGTCCTCGCGGCCAAAGCGCAGGGTGCGGCCCGTGTCACGCTCGAACGCCTGGATGCGAGCGCGTGCCGGGTTGGCCGAGAAGGTCTCCCAGTCAAACGGGAGCTTGCCGTCCCGGATGGCCTCCTCGTAGAGGAAGTCCGCGTCGAAGTAGCCCTTGCCGCGCAGGACCGAGCGAAGCCCCACCGCCTTGCGCGTGACCCCGTCGGTCATGAACGAGGCGCGCACGCGCCACCGGTCACGCGAGAGGTAGTTGATGGTGTTGCTCGCCCCGGCGGAGAGGCCGCAGACATAGTCGAAGTAGATGCCCTGCTCGAGAAGGACGTTGGCGATTCCGGCGGTGTAGCTCTCCCGATAGCCGCCCCCCTCGAACACGAGGGCGCAGTCGAAGACGTTGCTGCTGAGCTCTCTCATGTGACCTCCCTTGCGCGCACGAGGCGCGAGAACACCATCCTCTCATATTCCCGCTCCCGTGCTGCCGACGCTTCACCGAGATTCCCCAAGTGAGCGCTACCATGGCAGGAGGCCCGTGCCACGTACAATGACGAGACGAGACACACGCTTCCGAGGAGGAACGGCCATGCTTCGAGAGAACTACACCATCTGGCGATGCGGCTCGCATGAGATCTCCCTCGCCCGGCCGCGCATCATGGGCATCCTCAACGTGACCCCGGACTCCTTCTCCGACGGCGGCGAGAACGTCAGCCACGATGACGCCGTCGCGCGTGGCCTCGAGATGCTCGACGAGGGGGCGGACGTCATTGACGTGGGCGGCGAGTCCACGCGGCCCGGCCACAGGCCCGTGCCCTCGAAGGAGGAGGCGGAGCGCATCGTGCCCGTGGTCCGCGAGCTCGTGGAGGAGGGCGCCATCGTCTCGGTGGACACGCGCCACGCCGACGTCGCGCGCATGTGCGTGCGCCTGGGCGCCTCGATCGTGAACGACGTCACCGGCTTCACCGACCCCGACATGGTCAAGATCGCGGCCGATACCAACTGCGGCTGCGTCATCATGCACTGGGACCAGGGCGGCCTGGGCACGCATGCCACGCGCCGCCAGGTCACGCTCGACGAGAGCCGCCCCGCCGGGAGCGCCCTGCCGCGCCCCACCCTCTCGCAGCGCCGCTTCACGCTGCCCGAGCAGGCCCCCATCATGCGGCAGGTCATGGGGTTCCTGGGCGACCAGGCCCGCACCCTCATGCGTGCCGGCGTGGCCAAGGAGCGCATCTGCATGGACCCGGGCGCGGGCTTCGACAAGTTCGCCGACGAGGACGTGGTGATCCAGCGCGCCACCCGCTCGATGGTCTCGATGGGCTACCCGCTCATGTGCGCCGTCTCGCGGAAGCGCTTCGTGGGCGCCGTGTCGGGCGTGGCCGAGGCCGCCGGGCGTGACGCGGCCACCCATGCCGTCTGCATCTCCGCCATCGAGAGCGGCGCGCGCATCCTGCGCGTCCATGACGTGGCGGGCACCGCGCAGGCCGTCAACGCCTATTGGGCCGTCTCGCGCAAGGACTCGCGGCAGGGGTTCGTGAGCCTCGGATCCAACGTGGGCAACCGTGTGGCCAACCTCGCGCGTGCCGTCCGGCTCATAAACGAGATCCCCATGACCTGCGTCGTCTCGGTGAGCCATGCCTACGAGACCGAGCCCGCCTACGGCATCGCCATGCCCGTGGCAAACGCCGTCGCCGAGATTCGCACCGAGCTCCATCCGCTCGTGCTCATGGGCAAGCTCCAAGAGGTCGAGGACGAGCTCGGCCGCATCCGCGAGCAGGGTCGCGACCCCAAGAGGGCCGGCAGCGCGCCGCGCATCATAGACCTGGACCTCGTCTGGGTCGAGGGCGAGGAGCATGCGGGCTCGCGCCTCACGCTGCCGCACCCTCGCCTCGGCGAGCGCGACTACGTGATCGTCCCCATGGAGGACCTCATGCACGCCCCGGAGCGCTTCCTCACGCACGCGGGCGTGAGCGTGACGCCGCGAGACGAGCGCGTGGGTCACGTGACGGCCGACCTCGGGGAGATCGAATGGGAGTAGGGACGTCCCTCACGCTGCGTCCGGCCGTCCCCATGGGGGCTGTGACCGGCGTGCCGTACGTGTGCGCCCTCGCCGTGGCGCACCTGCTCGACGCGCGCGTCGCCTGGCCGCATGAGGTGGTCTCCGCCGAGGGCGAGCCGATCGTGCGCGTTGGCGCTCGTGCTGGCTACGATGACGAGGGCGCCTTCGTGCGCTGCGACCTCACCTGGGACGCCGAGAGGGGCCTCGATGCCGTGGTACTCGAGCGGGCGGTCGAGGAGGCCGTCCGTGCCTGGGAGGGTGCCTATGCCGGCGGCCGCGGTGCCGCGGGACCGCTGGCCCCCGTGCTCTCCGACTACTTCGATGCGCTGCTCGGCATGGGCGAGATGGTCGAGGTCCTGCGAGGGGGACGCGTCATAGGGCGCGGCACGCTCGCCGGCGTGGACGTCTGGGGGCGTGCCACGGTGCGCCTAGATGGCGATGGTCAGGAGCTCGAGATCGCCCCCGAGCAGGCCGGGCTTCGTCTGGCCCGCTGAGCCTGAGGACCGGGTCGGGCCGCAGGAGGCCCGCTCCTCCGCTCAGTCGTGGGCCCTCCGCCAGGCCCAGATCTCGCGGATGCCGCGGAGCGTGAGGTCGGGGTCGATGACGTCAAAGAGATCGGTCGCCGCCGCCACGGTGCCCGCGAGGCCCCCCGTGCCCACGACCGTGGCCGTCGGCGCCTCGAGCTCGGCGCGGATGCGTGCCACGAGCCCCTCGGCCTGGGCCGCCGCGCCGATGACGAGGCCGGATTGCATGGCGGTCTCGGTGGTGTCCCCGATGGCGTGCCCGGGGGCCTCTATGGGAACGCTCGCCAGGCGCGCCGCCTTGGAGAAGAGCGCCTCGGCGGAGAGCATGAGACCCGGCGAGATCGAGCCCCCGCGATAGCGGCCCTCTGCGTCCACCACGTCAATGTTGGTCGCCGTGCCAAAGTCAACCACGATGACGGGCGCGCCGTAGGTCGAGCGCGCCGCGATGGCGTTGGCGATGCGGTCGGCGCCCACCTGGCGTGGGTTGGGCATCGCAATCTGCATGCCGCAGGGCTCCCCCGGGCGCACCACGAGCGGCCGGTGGCCGAGGCGGGCCTCCAGGCAGTGTCGCCACGAGCGCTCCAGCGCCGGCACCACGCTCGCCACGCCGGACCCGTCCACCTGCGTGAGCTCGAGCCCGTCCTTCATGAAGTAGGTCCAGAGCCGGCCGTGCAGCGTGTCGGAGGTGTCGCTCGCATCGGTGTGCATGCGCCAGCCGCGCACGAGCTTCCCGGTGTCGTCAAAGAGCCCGAGCGTTGTCTGCGTGTTGCCGACGTCAATGGCAAGGAACATCCGAACCCCCTGTGGTCATGTGCGAAGGCCCATTTTACCGCTCAATTCTCCACAGTCGCCACGTGGGGTTTCTGATACAATCCAACGGCTATTGTGTCTTGGTCGGAACCAAGACGAACCCCTGCCCTGGTCGGAAACCAGGGCCGAAGAAGAGGAGTCCTGCCATGAAGCAAGGTATCCACCCCGACTACGTGGAGTGCACCGTCCGCTGCACCTGCGGCAACACCTGGAAGACCCGCTCCACCAAGCGCGAGATGAGGGTCGATCTCTGCGACAAGTGCCACCCGTTCTACACCGGCACGCAGAAGCTCGTTGACACCGGCGGTCGCGTCCAGCGCTTCGCCGACAAGTTCGGCGGTGCCGCCGCGGCCCAGCTCAAGAAGGCCGAGGAGGCCAAGGCCGCCCGTGCCGCCAAGGCCGCCGAGGAGGCCGCTGCCAAGAAGGCCGCCAAGGAGGCCAAGGCCGCCGAGAAGGCCAAGCGCGCGGCCGAGTACGCAAAGCGCGCCGAGGCCGAGGCTGCCAAGGCCGCCGCTGAGGCCCCTGCCGCCGAGGCCGCCGAGTAGCCCATCAGGCATCCGAGCGCGAGGCGCCCCGTCATCGTTTGATGGCGGGGCGCCTCGCTGTCCCTCTCGCCCAGACGCGGGCTCGCGCGGGCAGGGCTAGCCCGCGCGCTCGAGCACGAACGTGTCCGTGTACGTGATCGTCTCGTCGTAGGGGATGAACAGGAACGAGCCCGTGTAGGGGTAGGTGGTCTTGACCTGCGCCACCACGCGGCTCGGGTCCTCCTCGGTGCCAAAGCTCAGCGTGATGGTCACCGTCCCGCCCACGTCCTCCGGCAGCGTCGCCACGAAGGTGAGGTCGCTGCCGGTGTCCTCGTCGCGTCCGCCCACGAGCGTCGCCGAGAAGCTCACCTCGTCAAAGGCCGTGTCCCCCTCGCAGGACTCGCTGTCCTGTGAGGGGTGCCTGTGATAGTGCGCCAGGCCCGAGACCGTCCCCGTGAGGCGCGTGACGCCCTGGTCGGTCACGTTGCCCTCGATCACCAGCGAGAGGCCGGCCTCCCGCGCCGCGAGGCACTTGGTGTCGTCCGTCTCCTGGCTCTGGAACGTGCCTGACCACGTTCCCATGAGCGGGTCGAAGGTCCGCTGCTTCGCGCCGTCGGCAACCTCCAGCGACGAGATGTCCCAGCTCCCGCTGGCCGCCCTGAAGGAGAGGGTCACGGTCATCTCGCACACGTACGACTCGTAGGCCCCCGCTTGCGTGCATACCACCTCGAGGGTGTCGGTCTGCGCCTCGGCGTCAAAGTCCTCGCTTGCGACCTCGACGTCTGCCCCGTCATAGATCTCGGCGAGCGTCAGAGCATCTGTCGCGGAGTCGTCCCCCTCGACGAGCGACTCCGCCCGTTCCAGGAGAACGCTCACGTTCTCGATGACCCTCGCCTGGTCGACACCGGAGCTCGTGCGCCAGGCGACGCGCACGTCCTGGGGCTCTCCCACGCCGACCCACGAGCCGTCCACGAGCGCGTAGTCGAGGGTGGCCGTGACCTCGGCCGTGACCGAGGAGCCCGAGTACGTCACCAGCACGTCGGCGCTCGCGTATCCCGAGGCGCCGAGCTCCGACCCCTGCCCGTCTGCCAGCTCGCTCACGCGCTCGCACGAGCGGACGTCGACGCTGCGCGCCACGAGCACGTCGCTGGACCCGAAGCTCCCGGCGGAGTAGGCGGGGACCTCGAGGCGCGAGCGTGCGTCGGCAGATACGGTCTCGTCATCGGGAACGGACCCCGAGCGGAAAAGGGTGACGGCCAAAAGCGCCACCGCCACCACGGCAAGGGCGGCGAGAAGCCCGGAGATGAGGCGGTGCGCCCTCACGAGGCCGCCGACAGCCGCGAGACGGCCTCTCACGTAGCCCCCGACGGCGCCCGCCACGTCGCGCAGGCGCGGCATCCCCGTCCCGTCGGCGGGGCGCTTGGCCGTCGCATCCGCCACGGCGGCTCGCCGCTCGGTCTGGTCGGCCTCAGGTGCCCCCGTGCCGATCCTGGCCGTCTCGCCCGCGAGCGTGGCGTCGGCGTCCCTGTCGCCGATCGGCCTGGGGGACGTGTCGTTGTCGGGCGTCGCCATAGCTCCTCCGTCCTCGTGTCTCTAGTCTCGCATACCCTGTCCTCTCATGGGGCACACGCGCCCCGATCATGACGCTGTCATGGCAGGCCTCGTCTGGGGTATCATAGATAAGTTCGGTCACCAACCGTGGGGGTCCCATGTACCTGAGGTTCGACATGCTCTAGCGGCGCCCGCCGCCACGCACGCGCGCCGTGCCGCGCACCATCTCGACCCACAAGGAGACACCCATGCAAGACAAGCTCACCAAGATCATCGCGGCCTATGAGGAGCTCGAGCGGCACCTCATGGACCCTGCCGTCGTGTCCGACCCCAAGGAGTACGCGCGCTTGGCCAAGGAGCACGCCAACCAGGCCGACCTCGTGGCCAAGGCCCGGGAGTACCTGGGCGCCCTCGATGACATCGAGGTCGCCAAGGAGATGCTCCACGAGGCGGACGCCGAGGAGAGGGCCATGCTCCAGGAGGACATCTCCGCCAACGAGGCCAAGCTCCCCGCCCTCGAGGACGACATCAAGGTCATGCTCATCCCCGGTGACCCCAACGACGAGAAGGACACCATCGTCGAGATCCGCGCCGGCGTCGGCGGCGACGAGGCTGCCATCTTTGCCGGGGACCTCTTCAAGATGTACGAGCGCTTCTGCGAGAGCCGCGGGTGGAAGGTGCAGGTCCTCTCGTCGAGCCCGTCGGAGGCGGGTGGCTTCAAGACCATCGAGTTCAAGGTCTCGGGCGACAAGGTCTACTCCGTGCTCAAGTACGAGTCCGGCGTGCACCGCGTCCAGCGCGTCCCCAAGACCGAGAGCCAGGGCCGCATCCAGACCTCCACGGCCACCGTGGCCGTGCTTCCCGAGGCCGACGAGATCGACATCCAGATAGACCCGTCCGACCTGCGCATAGACACCTACTGCGCGTCGGGCCCCGGCGGCCAGTGCGTCAACACCACCTACTCGGCCGTGCGCATCACGCACCTGCCCACCAACACCGTGGTGCAGTCGCAGGACCAGCGCTCCCAGATCCAGAACCGCGAGGTCTGCATGCAGATGCTGCGCGCCCGCCTCTACGAGATGGAGCTCGAGCGGCAGCAGGCCGAGCAGGGCGCCGCGCGCCTCTCGCAGATCGGCCACGGCAACCGCTCCGAGAAGATCCGCACCTACAACCAGCCGCAGGACCGCGTGACCGACCACCGCATCGGCTTCAACGGCACCTACAACGGCGTGCTTCTGGGTGACGCGCTCCCGAGCGTGATCGAGGCCCTGGCGGCCGCCGAGCGCGCCGAGAAGCTCGCCCAGGTGGCGTAGGCCATAGGGCCGGATTCCGTTTCGTCGGCCAGAGGGGCGCCTCCTCGCGCGTGAGGCGGCGGGGCCGTCCGTTCCCGCGTCCCATCCGTGGCCGACCCCCGCAGGGCAGATGCTATGATGCTCTGGCTGACAACGCGGAAAGGGAGGCCACGTGCCGCAGCAGGAGCCCTGGACCATCAAGCGCGTCCTTGACTGGACGAGCGGCTACCTCGCCCGCAAGGGCGACGAGCATCCGCGCCTCTCGGCGGAGTGGCTGCTCGCGGCCGTTACGGGGCTCTCGCGCGTGGAGCTCTACACGAACTTTGACCGGCCGCTCGCGTCCGACGAGCTCTCCGCCATGCACGCGGCCATCGAGCGACGGGCGGCGGGCGAGCCCCTGCAGTACGTGACCGGCGAGATGCCCTTCCGCCACATCGTCGTTCGCTGCGAGAGGGGCGTGCTCATCCCGCGCCCCGAGACGGAGGTGCTCGTGGACGCCGCGCTCGAGGGCGTCGACGCGGCATGCGAGGCGGGGGAGGGGCCCGTCCGCGTGCTCGAGGTGGGCACCGGCACCGGCTGCATCGCCCTCTCGATAGCCTCGGAGCGTCCGGGCACGCAGGTCACGGCCACCGACCTCTCCGAGAGGGCCATCGCGCTCGCGACGCGCAACCGCGACGCGCTCGGGCTCGACGACGTGGTTGACCTCGCGCTGTGCGACCTGGCCTCCGGCGTGGACGAGGATCTCATGGGCGGCTTCTCGGTGCTCGTCTCCAACCCGCCCTACATCCCCACGGCCGTCCTTCGCGAGGAGGTGCCGGCCGAGGTGGCAGACCACGAGCCGGCCCTCGCGCTCGACGGTGGCGCGGACGGACTCGACGTCTTCCGGCGCCTGCTGGGGCTCGCGCCCGCCGCGCTCGCGCCCGGCGGCATGCTCGCCGTCGAGCTCTTCGAGGAGTCGCTCGAGCAGGCCGCCTCGCTCGTCCGCGAGCAGGACGGCTGGCGCTCGGTCGAGGTGCGCGAGGATCTCACGCACCGCCCGCGCGTGCTCGTGGCCGTGAGGGAGGACTGACATGGCCGAGGTCCTGCGCACCAGCCAGGAGCGTCCCGACGAGGGGGTCGTGCGTCGCGTCGCGCGGGTCCTCGCCGACGGCGGCGTGGCCGTCCTGCCCACGGACTCCGTCTACGGCATCTGCTGCGCCGCCACGGAGGGCAACCCCGCCCACGGGCGCATCTTCTCCGTCAAGCGCCGCGACCGTGCGCAGACGCTCCCGTGGTTCGTCGAGGACGTGGCGGGGCTCTCCCGCTACGGGCGCGACGTCCCCGCCTGGGCCGTGTCGCTCGCCGAGAGGTGCTGGCCGGGCGCCCTCACCCTCGTGGTCCGGGCGTCGGGCGAGGTCCCTGCCGAGTACGCCCAGCCCAGCCCCTCCGGCCCCACCATCGCCCTGCGCGTCCCCGCCTCGGGGCTCATCAGCGCCGTCGTGCGCGAGCTCGGCGCGCCGCTCGCGCAGACGAGCGCCAACACCCACGGGGCCCCCTCGGCGACGTCGGGCACGGGCGTGGAGCCCGCCGTCGCCGAGGCCGTCGACCTTCTGGTCGACGCCGGACCGGCGCCGGTGGGCGTGGCCTCGACCATCGTGGACGCCACGGGTCCCGTCCCGCGCGTCCTGCGCGAGGGTGCCCTCGTTGCGGCCGAAGTCCTTCTCGCCGCCGGCATCGACGACGCGGCGGCCGGCATCGGATAGGGTCGGCTCCCATCGGCGTCACGCCGCCTCGCCTGTGGCTCACGGCGGCCAACGTGGTACCCTAGGCAGTGGACCAGACACCTCATCCAAGGAGAATCACATGCGCATCGCCATCGGATCGGACCATGCCGGCTTCGCTCAGAAGGCGCCGCTTGCCGAGCACATGCGCTCTCAGGGCCATGAGGTCTACGACCTTGGCCCCAAGACCGACGACCGCTGCGACTACGCCGACTTCGCGGACAAGGTCGCCCGCCTCGTCGCCTCCGGCGACGCCGACCGGGGCGTCCTCATCTGCGGCACGGGCATCGGCATCTCCATGACCGCGGACAAGGTCCCCGGCATCCGTGCCTGCCCCATCCAGTCCGTCGAGTTCGCCCGTCTCTGCCGCGAGCACAACGACGCCAACGTCATCGGGCTCTCTGGCCGCTTCGTCTCCCTCAAGGACAACGAGAGGATCCTCGACGTGTTCCTCGAGACGGAGTTCTCCGGCGGGCGCCACGCCGGCCGTGTGGAGAAGATCATGCGCGAGGACGACCCGGGATTTGCCGGCGTCCCCGCGGGCTTCGGCCTCTAGGGCCCCATGCGCCCGGTTGCCCGGGCGGCCTACGACAAGGAGGTTTCCCCATGTACGACGAGCACCTGAGCGCGTCTGACCCGGAGGTCTTCTCCGCGGTGTCCGATGAGCTGCGCCGCCAGCGGACCTCGATCGAGCTCATCGCCTCGGAGAACTTCGTCTCCCTGGCCGTCATGGAGGCGGTGGGCTCGCCCCTCACCAACAAGTACGCGGAGGGCCTCCCCGGCAAGCGCTACTACGGCGGCTGCTGGGCCGTCGACGCGGTGGAGGACCTCGCCCGCGAGCGCGCCAAGAGGCTCTTTGGGGCCGGCTTCGCCAACGTGCAGCCGCACTCTGGCGCTCAGGCCAACTACGCCGCGCTCACGGCCCTCGCTGCCCCCGGGGACACCATCATGGGCATGGCGCTCGACAACGGCGGCCACCTCACGCACGGGTCTCCGGCCAACTTCTCGGGCAAGCTCTTCGACGTCGTGTCCTATGGCGTCGACCCCCAGACCGAGCGCATAGACTATGACGCCGTGGCCGAGCTCGCCGAGCGGTGCCGTCCCACGGTCATCATCGCCGGCGCCTCGGCCTACCCGCGCCTCATCGACTTCGAGCGCTTTGCCCAGATCGCGCGCTCCGTGGGCGCCTACCTGCTCGTGGACATGGCCCACATCGCAGGGCTCGTCGCCACGGGGCGTCACCCCTCGCCTGTGCCCCATGCCGACGTGGTGACGACCACCACCCACAAGACGCTGCGCGGCCCGCGCGGTGGTCTCATCCTCTCCAACGACCCAGACCTCGCCAAGAAGCTCGACTCCGCCGTCTTCCCCGGAAGCCAGGGAGGCCCGCTCGAGCACGTCATCGCCGGCAAGGCCGTCGCCTTCGGCGAGGCCCTGCGCCCCGAGTTCGCCGACTACACCGACGCCATCCTCGCGAACGCCAGGGCGCTCGGGCGCGGCATGGAGTCGCGCGGCCTGCGCCTCGTCTCGGGAGGCACGGACAACCACCTCCTGCTCGTGGACCTCACGCCGGCCGGCGACGTCACCGGCCGCGACGCCGAGCGCGCGCTCGACGCCGTGGGCATCACGGTCAACAAGAACACCATCCCCGGCGAGAGGCGCTCGCCGTTCGTCACGAGTGGCATCCGCGTCGGCTCCGCGGCGGCGACCACCCGTGGCTTCACGGAGGCCGAGTGCGAGCGCATAGGCCAGCTCATCGGCGACGTGGTGGGCGCCCTCGGCGACGAGGCCATCGCCGAGCGCACGAGCGTCGAGGTGCGCGAGCTCCTCGAGGGCCATCCGCTCTACCCTCAGCTCGGCTAGGCGACGCCAGAGGCCGCCAGGAGAGGAGAGACATGGAAGAGGAGTTCGACCCTGCGCGCCTCACGGTCGTGAGCCATCCGCTCGTCCAGCACAAGCTGCACATCCTGCGCGACAAGGACACGAGCACCAAGCAGTTCCGGGAGCTTGTGGGCGAGCTCGCCACCCTCGAGGCCTACGAGGCCACGCGGGACCTCCCGCTCGAGGACGTCGAGGTGCAGACCCCGCTCGAGAAGGCCACGTGCAGACGGCTCGCGGGCAAGAAGCTGGCCCTCATCCCCATCCTGCGCGCGGGTCTGGGCATGGTGGACGGCATCCTGCGGCTCGTCCCGTCGGCACGCGTGGGACATGTGGGCATGTACCGCGACCCCGTCACCCACGAGCCGCATCAGTACTACTGCAAGCTCCCGCAGGACGTGGAGAGCCGCACCTGCCTCATCGTGGACCCCATGCTCGCCACGGGCGGCTCGCTCACGGCAGCCATACACTTCCTGCGTGAGGCAGGGGTGACAGACATCCGCTGCCTCACGCTCGTCTCGGCGCCCGAGGGCGTGCGAGCCGTCCTGGACTTCGACCAGGACGTGCGCCTCTACACCTGCGCCCTCGACCGTCAGCTCAACGAGCGCGCCTACATCCTCCCGGGGCTCGGGGACGCCGGGGATCGCATCTTTGGCACGGAGTAGCGGCCCCGTCAGCGGCTGCCTGACAGCTGTCCGGCAGCCATCAAGGTCTTCTCCACATTTTCTCCCCGGCGCTTGACCGCCGCGGCGATTGGACTAGAATTCCCCTGCCTTCGGGAATCGCTCAAGGAGGGCGATGTGTGCGCTTCTGTCGCCATAGCGCTCGGTGTGCTCGTCGCGTTCGTCGCCTCCGCGCCGTCCGCCTACCTCTTCGAGTGTGCCCTGAGGGAAAAGGCACAGGTGAGCCTTGCCGGCGGCCTTCTCAGTGTGATGTTTTCGTTCGTGGCACTTACGACGGCCATCCTCATCGTGTACTCTGTCACGTCCGAGATGACCTTGGTCTTCGGTTGTGGTGCCGCCTTCGCCTTCCTGCTCCTCTGGACGGTGGAGGCGGTTCGGGCCTGGCGCCGTGCCAACGGCGCATAGGCCGAGAGGGGAGGGACATAACGTGGGCAGTCCACTCGATAGCCTGCAGTCTGAGGTGAACGAGCTCGTGTCGAGCTTCACCTCGCAGGCCATCTTCGGGAGCCTGGACGGCGTGGGCTTCACGCAGTACCTGTTCTATTTTGCGATTGCGGCCATCGTGCTCCTGGTGGTGCTGTTCGTGTTCAAGAGCCGGCAGTCGCGCTCCCTCGTCCCGCAGGGCTTCTTCGTCAACGGTGTCGAGTACGTCATCGAGTTCGTCCGGGACGACATGTGCAAGGGCCTTCTCGGGGACTCCTGGAAGCGCCACTTCCCGTTCATCGCCACGGTCTTCTTCGTGGTCTTGATCAATGACATCGTGGGCGTCATCCCCGGCCTCAAGCCGGGCACGGGCACCATCTCCACCACCGCCGCGCTCGCGCTGTGCTCCTTTGTCTACTTCATCGTCTGCGGCATCAAGAAGCACGGCACGCTCGGCTACGTCAAGAGCCTCGCGCCGGCCGGCGTGGGCTTTCCCATCAACGCCCTGGTGTGGCTGATCGAGGTCTTCTCCACCATCCTTCGCCTGGTCACCCTGGCCGTGCGACTCTTCTGCAACCTCTTTGCGGGTCACGTGGTCATGGGCACCTTCGCCATCCTCGCGTCGCTGTTCTTCGAGCCCATCACCGAGACCCTGTCGCTTCTCAGCGTGGGCTATGCCGGCGCGTCCGTCCTGTGGATCGCCATACTCCTCGCCATCTACCTGGTCGAGATCGTGGTTGCCGTCATCCAGGCGTATGTCTTCGCGCTCCTGTCCGCCGTCTACATCCAGATCGCCGAGGCGGACGAGCACTGAGTCAACCCTCCGCGGACGGCCCCGCGGTCGCATAGGAAAAACACGCCCCAACCTCGCTCGGGCACGGGCGAGAACGTCAAAGGAGAGAGAACATCATGGGAGCTCTTGGAGTCATCGGTTACGGCCTCGGCGTCATCGGCGCGGGCATCGGCATCGGCCTCGCGGCCTACGGCGTGGCGCAGGGCATGGCCCGTCAGCCCGAGGTCCAGGGCCGTCTCTTCACGGTCTTCATCCTGGGCGCGGCCTTCGTCGAGGCCCTGGCCCTCATCGGCTTCGTCGTTTCCCTCATCGTCCAGTAGCCCTCTTGAACCGCTCAAGATGGAGGCACGCATGAAGACATCGTTCAAGGGGCTGCTCGCCTGCGCGGGCTCCGTGGGCCTCGCCTCGCTGGCCGTGCCGGCCGTGGCGCTCGCCGATGAGGAGTCCGCCGTGGGCGCTGACATCCTCATTCCCAAGGCGGCCGAGTTCGTCCCGGCGCTCATCGCGTTCCTCATCATCTTCCTCATCCTGGCCAAGCTCGTGTGGCCGCCGGTGCTCGAGATGATGGAGAAGCGTCAGCAGAAGATCCAGGATGACCTCGACGCCGCCGAGCGCTCCCGGCTCCAGGCGGCCGAGGAGGCCAAGAGCTACGAGGCCAAGATCCTCGATGCCCACCACGAGGCCGACGCCATCGTGGCGAGGGCGAAGAGGGAGGCCGAGGAGGTCCGCTCCCAGGTGCTCGCCAGGGCCCAGCGCGAGGCCGCCGAGATCATCTCCAAGGCTCACGACGCCGTGGACTCCGAGCGTCACAAGGCCATGATCGAGCTCTCCAGCTCGGTGGTCGACCTCTCGGTGGAGATCGCGAGCAAGATCATAGGGAACGACCTCTCAGAGGAGGAGCAGCGCCGCCTCGCCGAGAGGTACCTCGCGGAAGTGGGTGCGCCCGATGAGCACGAGCGGTAAGCGCGCGACCTCCGAGAAGATCGAGGCCTACACCAGGGCGCTGCTCGAGGCAGCCCGCTCGGAGGGCCGGGCCAACTCGGACCTCGTCCAGTGGCAGCATGCCCGCAAGTTCTCCCCCGAGGTGCTCGAGACGCTGGCGGCCATGCAGCGCGAGGACGACCTCAGGCTCATAGACGAGGTCGCCAAGCACTACAAGGAGCTCCTGGACGCCCAGGACGCCACCGTCTCGGTGACGGTCACCACGTCGGTGCCCATGGACGACGACCTCAGGGCCAAGGTGCGCGCCAAGGCCGAGAAGGACCTCAACGCCCCCGTCTACCTCGTCGAGCGCGTTGACCCATCCATCATCGGCGGCATCATGCTCGAGGTCCGCGGCAAGCGCTACGACGCCTCGGTCCGCGCGCAGCTGGCAAACATCAGAAAGACGCTCTCCTCGGCGTTCATCGAAGGCGAGGAACGATAAATGGAGACAATCAGCTCCGAGAAGATCATGCGCACGCTGCGAGAGGAGCTCGCGCAGATCAATGTCATGGTGGACCGCCAGGAGGCCTCCGTCGTGACGGAGGTCGCCGACGGCATCGCCCGCGTCTCTGGCCTCAAGAGCGCCATGGCGGGCGAGCTCCTCAAGTTCACGAGCTCATCCACCGGCCTCGACGTCTACGGCCTCGTGCAGAACCTCGACGAGGACGACGTGGGCGCCGTCCTGTTCGGTGAGGCCGAGGACATCAAGGAGGGTGACGAGTGCCGCACCACCGGGCGCGTCATGGACATCCCCGTGGGGCACGCCATGCTCGGCCGCGTGGTCAACCCGCTCGGTCAGCCCATCGACGGGCTCGGCCCCATCAACACCACCCACCGCCGCCCGATCGAGTTCAAGGCCCCCGGCATCATGGAGCGCCAGCCGGTGTGCGAGCCCGTCCAGACGGGCCTTCTCGCCATCGACGCGATGGTGCCCATCGGCCGCGGCCAGCGCGAGCTCATCATCGGCGACCGCAAGACCGGCAAGACCGCCATCGCCATCGACGCCATCGTCAACCAGCGCAGGACCGACATGGTGTGCATCTACGTGGCCATAGGCCAGAAGGCCTCCACGGTGGCCGCCATCAGGGAGTCGCTGCGCCAGCGCGGCGTGCTCGACAAGACGGTCATCGTGGCCGCCACCGCGGCGGACTCCGCCCCCATGCAGTACATCGCCCCCATGGCCGGTGCCGCCATCGGCGAGCACTTCATGTACAGCGACGAGTACGGCAACCCGGCGGATGCCGATCACCCCGGAGGGCACGCCCTCGTGGTCTACGACGACCTCTCCAAGCAGGCGGTCGCGTATCGCCAGATGTCGCTCACGCTCCATCGTCCGCCCGGACGAGAGGCCTATCCCGGTGACATCTTCTACCTGCACTCGCGCCTGCTCGAGCGCGCCTGCAAGCTCTCCGACGCCAACGGCGGCGGGTCGCTCACGGCGCTGCCGATCATCGAGACCCAGGAGGGCGACGTCTCGGCCTACATCCCCACCAACGTGATCTCCATCACGGACGGCCAGATTTACCTGCAGTCCAACCTCTTCTTCCAAGGCCAGCGCCCGGCTGTCGACGTGGGCATCTCGGT
>CAZUOD010000001.1:0-33247 GCA_964621975.1 uncultured Atopobium sp. | reverse complement strand
AGGCCACGCCGGCCGCCTTCGAGCACCTGGGGCTCGAGCCTCCGGGCGCCTGAGCGGCGACGACGCGCCCTCGGGCCTCTCGCCACCTGCGGAGGCGCCGGCGACTGGACGGCGAGGGCGCCGTCGCCAGCCGTGGCGCCTACTGCCTGATGTTGGGTTTGGCCCCCGTGGCGAGAAGCGAGGCTATCTCCGTCTCGGATGCCGAGGAGAAGTCCCCGTAGAGCGTCGCCTTGTAGGCGCTCGCCATGGTGGCGTAGTCAACGATGAACTGACGCTCCCACCCGCTGTTCTCGCCGTGGACGATCGCCGCAGCAAAGACGCTCCCGCAGCTCGAGATGTCGGCAACGGCAACCTGCTGGAGACGGGAGAGATAGGTCTCGTCGCGCGTCACGATCCCCCCGCGAATGGACGCCACGTCATAGCGGTCTATCTGGCGGACGACGAAGCATGTGGAGGCGAGCGTGAAGTCGGCCATCATTCCGTGCGCCCAGGACAGGCAGTGGTCGAACAGGCCCGACTCGTCGACCTGCGCCCCCGTGTAGGACAGTACGTCGTCCTCGGAGGCGATGAGCTGGTCAACGTAGGGGAGGAGCTCGCCCAGGGCGTCCTGGGCGTCCCTGCGCGACCGCCACATGGTCTCGCGGTAGTTGAGGTCCATCACGGTGCGAATCCCTCTGCCCTTGCAGGCCCTGAGTCCCTCGAGGCAGGCGAGACACATCTCGTCGGAGATCGCGGGCACGACTCCCGAGAAGAAGAACACCTCGATGCCGTTGAGCATGTGGTCCCAGTCGAAGTCGGTGTGGGAGGCCTTTGCCATAGCGGTGCCCGAGCGGTCGTAGGTAACGACGGTGGGTCGGATGGACAGCCCCTGCTCGCTGTAGTAGATGCCCATCCGGTCGTTCGAGCGGATCACGCGCGACGTGTCCACCCCGTAGCGCGAGAGGTTCATGAGGGCGTTCGTGCCGAGCCTGTTCTCGGAGAGCTTGGACGCGAAGGAGACGCTCTCCCCCTGTTGCGCCAAGGTAATCGCCACCACCGCCTCGGCCCCGCTGTACGAGATCTCGAGGCTGCGCGCCTCGTCGAGGCGCTCATGGGAGAGAGTCGCGAGCCTCACCAGGGGCTCGCCGAAGCAAAGAGTGCTCACCTAGGCTCCTAACAGAAGCACGAGGGCGGTCATGACCACGACCCCCACGAGGACGGTCAATGCGTTTGCCATGCCCGCGAGCCCCTCATCACCCCCTGCCCAGAGCGTGTAGAGCGGCCCGGTGGACGCGGCGGGCGCCCAAGCGAGAACTGCCACCACGGTTCGGACCTCGGCATCAAGGGGCAAGAGGAACAGTGCGGACAGCGAGAGGACGACGGCGAGGGCGAGCCTCCATCCGAGGATGCGTGCGAGCTCGACCGCTTTCCTTCCGTTGACTGAGAACCTAATCATAAGGCCGAGCATGAACATCGACAGGAAGGAATTTGCGTTCGCGATAGGCTCGATGAGCGTGATCACCTGTGAGGGCAGGCTCAGCCCGAGGAGGCCCATAGCCACGAGGACGACGTAGCAGTCGAAGGGAACGGACGTGAACAGCGTCCGGGCGAACACCTTGAGGCGGTCCCTCAGGGAGGAGTAGTCGGTCCCCAGGACCAGGGCCCTCATGAGCGCCCAGGCACCGCCCGTGCACATCAGCGAGTTGCCGGCGTCGAACAGGCAGGTGGCGACGACGCCGGATGCGGGGAAGAAGGCCTGGACGAAGGCGAGGCCGAAGCAGCCGATGTTGAGCCCGGACACGTTCGCCTGTTGAACGATGCGCTCGTCCTGCGGGTAGTTGCGGTATGCGACGAGGGAGAGGAAGAAGGGGATGACGTTCGCGGCAAACCCGAGGCCTATGAGGCCGAGCAGCGCCGGGTCGAACTCCGCCGTCTGGAAGGCGCGGATGATGGCTGCGGGAAGCGTGAGGTTGAACACTATCTTCGAGACGAGACGATCTGCCCCCTCACCGAGCGTGCCGCTTCTGGAGGCGGCAATGCCCACGAGGATGATCAGTACGAACGAGAGCACCTTGATGATGACGTCAAGCATGGGGGAGGGGGCCTCCTCGGGGTTATCGACAAACCTTAGTACTTGGGCTTTCGGACGCGCGTTACCTTTTCGGGATGGAATGACCTTACCGCAGCGAGCCCGTCTTGGGCGCGGTGGCGGTCCGTGACCTTCTTGAACTGGATGCGGATGGGGGCGAAGCCCGCGTCAAGGTTGGCCTGTGCGAGCTGACGCCTCCCGCAGCTGAGCGAGGCGAGCCACGCGTCGGTGTCGGTGGGGACGACGCAGAGATACGTGTCGTCCTTGAGCTTGAGGAGGAAGACCTCGGCTATCTGATCCCACGGGATGAAGCCGGGGGCCATGAACCCCGTGTTGTCGGCGATGCCCCGCTCGTCGATGACGATTGCGTTTCGGCGCCTCACGACCCCACGTGCGCTGACGATCACTATGGCCACCGAGACCGGGAACCCCACCACGCCGAGCGTGATGAATAGGAGCAGGGGGTTCTCGGCGTACGTGAGCGGCTGGGTGAGCACGAGCACCGAAGACAGGAGCAGGCAGAGCCCCATGAACGTGTAGATGGCCGGAAGGAGGATTTTGTTCCGTATGACGAGGGGCGACTCCGAGTTCCTGGACACGTTTCCTCCTTGTATGCCGCTGGCGTACGGGCGAACCATATCAAACCACGCGATTCAGCGCGTGCGTGTCGCTTAATTATGAAGAAATTATGACCAAAAGGGAACAGGTACAGCAAGAAAGCCGAAAACACGAACAAAAGTAAGAACAAATCATGTGAGGTACGTGAATTGAGGCTGAATACCGGGCTCTCACGTACAAAATAGTGTGAAGGAAATATGGTGTACTCACGTTGACCCTCCACATGAGAAGAAGCCCGAGCAGGGGCCGGAGGGTGTTGGAGCCGCGCACGATTCGTAGTGAATGAGAGGAGGGCACATGGCAGAGAGGAAGTACATCGTTGGCGTCACCGCATGCATGATCGGCATCGCGCACACCTACATGGCGGCCGAGTCCCTGACGAAGGCAATCGAGCAGGCGGGCTGCGAGGCAAAGATCGAGACGCAGGGCGCCACGGGCATGGAGAATGAGATCACTGAGGAGGACCTCGCACGCGCCGATGCGGCCATCGTGGCTGCTGACGTCGCGATCAAGAGGCCTGAGCGCTTTGATCCCATCCCCACGCTCAGCTGCAAGACCAAAGAGGTCATGACGGTCGAGACTGCTGCTGAAATCGTCCAGGAAGTATTGGAGGCTATTAGCGATGGCTGAGATTCAACGCAAGGGCGCCAAGAAGAAGAGCCAGGGTGCTGTCATCTGGGATGCGGTCCTGACTGGCATCTCCTACATGATTCCGTTCATCGTTGGCGGCGGCGTCATCGAGGGCATCGCCAAGGCAATGGGCGGATACAACATCGCTGCCGACATGGCTGCGGTCAGCTACTCTGAGTACACGCTCGCCATGACCATCTATGCCATCGGCGCGGCCATCTTCGACGTCTGCGTGCCCATCATCGGTGCCTACATCGCCTGGGCCCTCGCCGACAAGCCCGGCCTCGCTCCCGGCTTCGCCGTGGGCGTCATCTCCGTCACGATCCAGGCCGGCTTCCTCGGCGCCGTGCTCGGCGGCATCATCGCCGGCTACGTGGTCAACTGGCTGAAGGAACTCTCCAAGAAGGTTCCGACGGACATCTCCTCGGTGTTCCCGATCCTGCTCATTCCGGTGGCGGGCACGCTCATTACGTCGCTGCTCATGTTCTACGTCATCGGCATCCCGGTTGGCTGGCTCAACCAGCTGATCGTCAGCTCGCTCACCAACCTTCAGGGCGCTGGTGGCTTCATCTTCGGCGCCGCCATCGGTGCGGGCATGTCCATCGACCAGGGCGGCCCGATCGGCAAGGCCGTCGCCCTCGTCGCCAACGGCCTCAACGCGGACGGCATCTTCACCCCCGCTGCCTGCAAGATGTGCGGTGGCATGCAGAACCCGCTCGGCGTCTGCATCGCCCAGATCATCGACCGCTTCACCGGCAAGAAGAAGTTTACCGACAAGGAGCGCTCGACCACAATCTCCGGAATCGTCCTCTCCTGCTGCTACATCCAGGAGTACGTCATCCCGTTCCTCGTGCAGGACACCTGGCGCTGCCTCGTTCCCTGCCTGATCGGCGGTGCCATCTCCGGCGGCCTCTGCGGCTACTTCGCCGTCGAGTCCGTGGCCGTCCACGGCGGCGTGTTCGTCGTTGGCATGATGAGCAATCCGCTCCAGTTCGTGCTCTTCTGGTTTGCTGGCGCCCTCGTCACTGGCATTCTCTACTTCCTGCTCCGCAAGCCCGTCAACCAGGAAGAGACCGAGATGGCCGGCAACGGCGTTCTCGACAAGCTGCTCGGCTAGGTTTCACGTGATGCGAGGCGGGGGAGGGGGCTGTCCCTCCCCCGCGTTTTTCTAAACAGAAGTGCCGCTGTCGGGCAAGGCGGGCAGCGGGTAGCGAGGAGGACTCAACCATGTACGTCTCCATGAGCGAAATGCTCCACCATGCAAGCGTCAACAACTACGCCGTTCCTGCTCCGAACTGCCCCGACTTCAACATGGTGAAGGCCGCGCTCGTCGCGGCGGAGAGGGAGAAGTCCGCGCTCATCATCGACGTCTCTCCGCGACAGATGCGCCTCAACGCGACCCCCGAGGCGCTCGCCCCCATGGTGGAGGCGCTTGCGGAGCCGCTCGACGTGCCCGTTGCCCTGAACCTCGATCACGGCACCGAGTTCGAGGACATCTGTCGCTGCATCAAGGCGGGATTCTCGAGCGTCATGTGCGACGCCTCGAGCCTCCCCTTCGAGGAGAACATCCGTCGCGTCCAGCAGATCGTGACGTTCGCTCATGCCAACGGCGTCTCCGTGGAGGCGGAGCTCGGCCACGTCGGCCAGGCCGCCGAGGGCGACGGGCGCTCCGAGGACATGTACACCAAGGTGGACATGGCCGTCGAGTTCGTCGAGCGCACCGGTTGCGACGCCCTTGCCGTCGCGATTGGCACCGCCCACGGCAAGTACCCCGCCGACTACGTCCCCTCCCTCGACTTCGGTAGACTCGCCGAGATCAAGCGCGCCCTCGGCCCCTCCTACCCGCTCGTCCTTCACGGCGGCTCGGGCGCCGGTGACGACAACTTCAGGCGCGTCGTCGAGGGTGGTATCAACAAGATCAACCTCTGGACTGACTACTCCGCTGCCTACGTCTCGGCCATGCGCTCCTACATCGCCGAGAACGAGCAGCCTGACTACCTGTTCATCTCCCTCGACGCCGAGGAGAAGGCCTCCGAGTGGCTCGCCCGCTACATGAGGCTGTTCGGCTCCTCGGGCCGCTATCAGTTCGGCGACGGGAAGATGGAGGAGATGGACTAGTCATCATGATGCGACTCGTCTTCGCATGCGACTCCTTCAAGGGCACGATCTCCTCGGCACGTGCCGCCGAGCTTCTCGAGCGCGAGGCCCACGCGGTTCTTCCCGGTGCGACCTGCCTGAGCCTTTCCGTCGCCGACGGCGGCGAGGGCACGGTGGGGGCGGTGGTCAGCGCCACGGGCGGAGAGCTCGTGAGCGCGACCGTGCTCGACCCCCTCGGCAGGACCGTCGAGGCCACCTACGGGATGCTTCCGGGCGGGCGCGCCGTCATCGAGATGGCGGCTGCGTCCGGCCTTCCGCTTCTCGCCCCCTCGGAGAGGGACCCGCTCGTCACGAGCACGTTCGGCACGGGCCAGCTCATCTCCGACGCCCTCGACCGCGGCGCGACCGACGTGTCGCTCGCCATCGGCGGGTCCGCGACCAACGACGGGGGCATGGGCCTCGCCCGCGCCCTCGGCGTGCGACTCCTCGGCTCGGAGGGGGAGGAGCTCGCCGGGGTGGGGGCGGACCTCGAGCGGGTTCGTTCCATAGACCTCTCCGGGCTCGACCCGCGCGTGGGTCGCACGTCGTTCCATGTCATGTGCGACGTCGACAACCCGCTTCTCGGCCCTCGCGGCGCCACTCGCGTCTTCGGTTCCCAGAAGGGCGCGGGCCCGGACGCCATCGAGAGGCTCGAGCGCGGCATGGCGAGCTACGCTGCCGTGCTCGAGCGCACCTTCGGGTCATCTGTCGCCAATCTCCCGGGCGCGGGCGCGGCGGGGGGCCTCGGTGCCGCCGCCCGCCTCTTCCTGGATGCCGAGATGGTCTCGGGGGTCGACTGGGTCCTGTCGCTCGCGGGCCTCTCGGAGGCCCTCGAGGGCGCCTCGCTGTGCGTGACGGGGGAGGGCCACGCCGACGCGCAGTCCTCCCACGGCAAGGTGGTGAGCGGGGTCGCCGCGCGCTGCCGCGAGGCGGGGGTCCCCTGCGTCGCCGTCGTCGGCGGGATGGATGCGGACGCCACCGAGCTCGAGGGCTGCGGGGTGAGTGCCCTCGTCCCCTGCGTCATCGACGTCTGCGGAATCGAGGAGGCACTTGCGCGCGCGGAGGAGAACTTCTCGCTCGCCGCACGCAGGGTCTTCTCGCTCGTTGGGGTCGGCATACGGATGGGGGAGCGTGATCTGGCATGATTCGCGGGGCTGACTGCTGGAACCTGTGCCTGCAGCGCGGCATGGGGTGGCACGAGTACGGCGGGCGCGCCGTCCACACCTTCGACGACATGCCCGAGAGCGTCTATCATCTCCTGCTGGCCACTGCCTCCAGGACCCCAGACGCCGTGGCCATAGTCGACGACTGGGGCCGTGCCACCACGTTCGCGGGGCTTCTTGCCCGCACCGACGACCTCTCGGCCCACCTCGCCGGGCTTGGGGTGGGGTGCGGGTCGCACGTGGGGCTGCTCATGCACGCCGACCTCGAGTTCGCCGTCGCCCTGTTCGCCATCGCCAGGCTCGGGGCGGTGTGCGTCCCCCTTCCCACCAAGTACCGTGAGCCTGAGGCAGCCTCGCTCATGCGCGCCGCCGACCTCGCCGCGCTCGTGGCCGGCGAGGAGTTCTCGTCATGGCAGCGGAGCTTCCCCGTCGACCCCACGCGCGTGGTCTGGTCGCGCGGGGTCGAGGCGGGGTACGGCTTCGAGGGCCTCTCCGGCACGGGCGTGCCGGCGGCCGGGACCCCGAGCGACCCGGTGATCATGATGTTCACGAGCGGGACCACCTCCCGCTCCAAGGGCGTGGTGCTGCGCAACTACAACGTGTGCCACGCCGCGATGGTCTACCAGCGCCTCATGGGCACCACCCCCGATGACCGCTGCCTCATCCCCATCCCCATCTACCACGTGACGGGCCTCATCGCGCTCCTCGTCCAGTTCGTCCTTGTGGGCGCCACCACCTACCTTCACCGGCGCTTCGACGCGCGGCGTGTGCTTGCGTGCGTGCGCGACGAGAAGATCACCTACCTTCACGGCTCGCCCACGTCGTTCGCCGCGCTCCTGCCCCTGCGCGAGGAGTTTTCGAGCCTGCCGAGCGTGCGCGCCATGCTCTCCGGCTCAAGCTACGAGCCGCTGTCGGTCATGCGCTCCTTCCACGAGTGGATGCCAACGGCCACCTTCCAGGTGGTCTATGGGATGACCGAGACCGCCTCCCCGGCCCTGCTCTTCCCGCTCGACTCGCCCACCTCGGTCTTTGCCGGGGCCACCGGAAAGCCCGTCCCGGGGGTCGACGCGATGGTCGTCGACGACGAGGGGGCCGAGGTCCCCTTCGGCGAGACCGGCGAGCTCCTCCTCAGGGGGACCTGCGTCACCGAGGGCTACTACGGTGGGGTCGCGGGCGGCCCCGACGCGGACGGGTGGCTCGCGACCGGAGACGTTGCCTACGCCAACGAGGAGGGCATGGTATGGGTGGTCGACCGCAAGAAGGACATGATCAACCGCGGGGGCGAGAAGGTGTGGTGCTCGTCTCTCGAGGAGGTCCTCTGCGAGCTCCCCTTCGTCTCGGAGAGCTGCGTCACGGGTATCCCCGACGAGCTCTATGGGGAGGTCCCGGTCGCGGCCGTGGTTCCCGCGGCGGGGGAGCACCCCACCGAGCGTGACGTGCAGCAGGCGCTCGAAGGGCGCATCGCGCACTTCAAGATACCCGTCCACGTGATCATGGTGGACCGGGTCCCGCAGACCGTAGGGGACAAGCCCGACCGCGCCGCCGTGCGCGAGCTCGTGCTCGCCTCTCTCACCAGCCAGGAGGGCTAGACATGGCAGACAAGACGCTCGCCGCGAACTTCGTCACCCCCGAGGAGGTCGCCGCATCGATCCCGGACGGGGCCACCATCTGCACCATCGGCATGACGCTCGTCTCGGCCTCCGAGTCGAACCTCAAGGCGATCGAGCGGAGCTTCCTCGAGACGGGGCACCCCTGCGGCCTCACGCTCCTGCACTCGTGCGGCCAGTCCGACCGCTCCCGCGGCATCCAGCACCTCGCCCACGAGGGCCTCGTGACCCGCATCATCGGGAGCCACTGGGGGCTGCAGCCGCGCTGGATGGACATGATCGCAAACAACCAGGTGGAGGCCTACTGCCTGCCCCAGGGCCAGATTGCCCAGCTCTACCGCTCCATGGCCTGCGGCCTGCCCGGCAAGATGAGCAAGGTGGGCCTGGGCACCTTCATCGACCCGCGCGTGGAGGGCGGCAAGATGAACGAGCGCACCCGCTCGCTGCCCGACATCTCCGAGATCATCGAGTACCACGGCGAGGAGTACATGTTCTACCACGAGGTGCCCATCGACGTGTGCCTCATCCGCGGCACCGCATGTGACGAGATGGGCAATCTCACCACCACCGACGAGGCGATGAAGCTCGAGGTGTTCAACGCGGTCCTCGCCACCAAGCGCTACGGCGGACGGGTGGTGGCGCAGGTCCGCGAGGTCGCCCAGACCGGCACCATTAACCCCAAGGATGTGACCGTGCCCGGCGTCTTCATCGACCAGGTCGTGGTGTGCCCCAACCCGCAGGAGGACCACCGCATGACCTCCTCCATCTACTTCGACCCCTCGTACGTGGGCAAGCTGCGCGTCCCCGCGTCGGCAGTGGAGCCCGCACCCTTCAACGAGCGCAAGTTCATCGCCCGCCGCGGGTGCAAGGAGCTCTACCCCGGCTGCGTGGTCAACCTCGGCACCGGCATCCCCAACGACATGGTGGGCCGCGTCTGCGCCGAGGAGGGCCTGTCCGACAAGGTCATGATCACGGTCGAGAGCGGCATCTACGGCGGCGTCCAGCTCGGCGGCATCGACTTCGGCGTCGGGCAGAACCTGCTGGCCATGGTGAGCCACCCCGAGCAGTTCGACTACTACGACGGCGCCGGCGTCGACGTGACCTACATGGGCATGGGGGAGCTCGACGGCGAGGGCAACGTGAACTCCACCAAGATGGGGCCGCGCTGCGCCGGGGCGGGCGGGTTCGTGGACATCACCCAGAACGCCAAGACCGTGGTCTTCCTCGGCACGTTCACCGCCAAGGGTGCCAAGTACCGCTTCGAGGACGGCAGGCTCACCATCCTGCAGGAGGGGTCCATCAGGAAGATGGTCTCGGAGGTGGGCCAGCTCTCCTTCAACGGCCCCGCTGCCCGTGCCAAGGGGCAGCACGTGGTGATCGTCACCGAGCGCGCCGTCTTCGAGCTCGTTCCCGAGGGCGTCATGCTCACCGAGGTGGCTCCCGGGGTCGACCTCCAGACGCAGGTCCTCGACATGATGGACTTCGAGCCCATCGTCTCGCCCGACCTGCGGGAGATGGACGCCGCCCTCTTCGTCCAGGACGGCCCCTGCGGCCTCGCCGCGGGGTTCGGCGCATAGGGACCCCAAGGCGCAGACGGTCCGGGACCGGCAAGAGGCCTCGGCTCCGGGGGGCCATTGCAACCACAGCGAACGGAAGGAACGAACATGGAGAACGTCAAGGTAGCGGTCATCGGCAGCGGCCTCATGGGCGGCGGCATCGCCCAGGCATGCGCGCAGGCCGGCCTCACCGTGGTGAACCTCGACATCGCCCAGGAGCCCCTCGACAGGGCCCGGGCGCTCGTGACCAAGCTGCTGTCCGGGAAGGTCGCCAAGGGCAAGATGAGCCAGGAGGATTGTGACGCCATCCTCGGCCGCCTCACCTACAGCACCGACTGCGCCGAGATCGCCGGTTCCCGCTACGTCATCGAGGCCGTGCCCGAGCGCCTCGACCTCAAGCGCGACACCTTCGCTCGGATGGACGAGCATGCCGACGCCGGCGCGGTCCTTCTCACCAACACCTCCGGCATCAACATCAACGACATCGCCTCTGCCACCTCACGTCCCGAGGCCGTCATCGGCATGCACTTCTTCTACCCGGCGCCCGTCATGAGGCTCGTGGAGCTCATCCGCGGCGACGCCACCTCCGACGAGACCTTCGCCGCTGCCAAGGAGCTCTCCGACGCCATCGGCAAGACCTCGGTCACGGCCCCCAACCAGCCCGGGTTCATCGTCAACCGCCTCATCGTGCCGTACCAGAACGAGGGCGCCTTCCTCGTGATGGAGGGCTGCACCCCCGAGGACGTGGACAACGGGATGAAGCTCGGCTGCAACCACCCCATGGGCCCCTGCGAGCTCATGGACTTCACGGGCATCGACGTCGTCTACGCCACCATGAAGGGGCTCTACGAGAGCTTCGGCGACGAGAAGTACCGCCCCTGCCCGCTCCTCGAGCAGATGATCGCCGAGGGCAGGCTCGGCCGCAAGACCGGCCGCGGCTTCTACGACTACTCCAAGTAGGCGCAAGGACACCTCAGAAAGGATCTCTCACATGAGCAACCGCACCTTCGAGAAGCGCCCCGACGACATCGTCATCGTCTCCGGCGCGCGCACGCCCATCGCCAAGTTCGGGGGCGCGCTCAAGACCGTCTCCGCCATTGACATGGGTGCCCTCGTCGTGCGCGAGGCCGTCTCCCGCGCCGGGATCGACCCCGCCGTCGTCGACGAGTGCGTCATCGGCCAGGTGGGCTCCTGGGGCGAGAACGGGTTCGTCGCCCGCTGCATCAGCCTCAAGGCCGGGCTTCCCAACGAGACCTGCGCCTATTCCGTCAACCGCCAGTGCGGCAGCGGCCTGCAGTCCATCGTCGAGGGCATCATGGAGATTCAGACCGGCGCGGCCGAGGTCGTGGTCGCTGGCGGCTCCGAGAGCCTCTCGCAGCTCCCGTACTACGTCACCGACGCCCGCTGGGGCGCCCGCATGGGCCACAAGCAGTTCGAGGACGGCGTGATCGACATCCTCACCTGGCCGCTCGACATGTCCCACAACGGCGTCACCGCCGAGAACGTGGCCAAGAAGTTCAACGTGAGCCGCGAGGAGCAGGACGCCTTCGCCGCCCGCAGCCAGCAGCGTGCCGTGGCCGCCGTGGCCGCCGGCGTCTTTGCCGAGGAGATCGTGCCCGTCGAGGTGAAGGGCCGCAAGGGCTCGGTCACCGTCTTCGACACTGATGAGAACCCTCGCGAGGGCGTGACCGCCGAGAGCCTCGCCAAGCTGAGGCCCTGCTTCGTGACGGACGGCACCGGCACCGTGACAGCCGCGAACTCCTCCTCGCTCAACGACGCCGCTGCCGCCGTGGTCCTCATGACCCGCGCCAAGGCGGAGGAGCTCGGCTGCACGCCCATGGTCTCGATCCGCGGCTACGCCGTCGCTGGCTACGATGCCGCCCTCATGGGCTACTCGCCGTACCTCTCGAGCAAGAAGCTCGCCGAGAAGCTCGGTCTCGACCTCACGCAGATCGACTTCTTCGAGATCAACGAGGCCTTCGCCTCCCAGGCCCTCGCGGTGGCGCGCGACCTCGGCCTCGACGGCGAGAGGGTCAACATCTACGGCGGCGGCATCTCCCTGGGCCATCCCATCGGGGCCACCGGCACCATTCTCGCCATCAAGTGCGCCTATGAGCTCGCCCGCCGCCATCCCGAGAAGCGCGACGCCATGGTCTCCATGTGCATCGGCGGCGGCCAGGGCATCTCCATGTACTTCACCGCCGAGTAGCCCTCCCTCGGGGAGGCCGGGGTGCGCGGCGCGTCCCGCCATGCGCGCGACGGGCGCCCCGGCCTTGCGCCTCCGGTTCCGGCTGCCGTCTTCCGGCCCTCGCCCACACACGATTCCTCGGAAAGGAACAGAACATGGTGAATTTCGAGTACTGCGTCTCCACCAAGGTCGTCTTCGGAAAGGGCACCGAGCTCGAGACCGGTCGTCTCATCAAGGAGTGCGGCGGCTCCAAGGTCCTCATCCACTGGGGAGGCGACTACGTCCGCACCACCGGGCTCCTCGAGCGCGTCGAGCGCAGTCTCGCCGAGCAGGGCATCTCCTACGTCGAGTTCGACGGCGTCGTTCCCAACCCGCGCCTCTCGCTTGCCAAGGAGGGCGTGGAGCTCTGCCGCCGCGAGGGCGTCGACTTCGTGCTCGCCATCGGCGGGGGGTCGGCCATCGACTCCGCCAAGACCATCGCCTACGGCCTGGCCAACGACTTCGACCTCGAGGACCTCTTCCTCCACAAGGTCTCGACCGATAAGATCGCCAAGCTCGGCGCCATCTCCACGCTCGCCGGCACCGGGTCGGAGACCTCCAACTCCACCGTCATCGACATCGATACGATGGGCGACAAGATCCTCAAGCGCTCCTACAACCACGAGTGCGCCCGTCCGCTCTTCGCGATCATGAACCCCGAGCTCACCTACTCGCTGCCCGCCTTCCAGACAGCGGCCCCCGGCGCCGACATCATGATGCACACGATGGAGCGCTACTTCACGCGCGAGCCGCACAGCGAGCTCACCGATGCCATCTCCGAGGGCCTCATGCGCACCGTGAGGACGGCCGTGCGCCAGGCGCTGGCCAACCCCACGAGCTATGAGGCCCGTGCCAACCTCATGTGGGCGGGGTCGCTGTCCCACTGCGGCCTCACGGGCTGCGGCGTCGTGGGCGACTTCGCGTGCCACGCCATCGGTCAGGAGCTCGGCGCCATGTTCGACATAGCCCACGGCGTGAGCCTCACCGCCATCTGGTCGAGCTGGGCCAAGTACGTGCTCGACGTGCGCCCCGAGCGCTTCGCCCAGTTCGGCGTCAACGTCTTCGGCGTGGTGAGCGACTTCGACGACCCTCGCGCGACCGCCCTGCGCGGCATCGAGGCCTGGGACGACTGGTGCCACGTCATCGGCATGCCCACGAGCCTGTCCGACGCCGGCATCGAACCCACCGAGGAGCAGATCCACGAGATGGCAGTAAGCGCCGTTGACGCCCGCGGCGGAGACCACGCGGGCGCCTTCATGGAGCTGCACGTGGAGGACATCGAGCAGATCCTCAGAGACGCGCTGTAGCACCCTCGTTCCGCCGGACCCGGCCCAGCCTCCTGGGGCCGGGGCCGTGCGGCGCCCCGTGCGGGCCGGTCGCGTCCGCGTCCCGCGCCGGATCGCGCGCAGCCGACTCCGGTGCCCTGCGCCTCTCGGCACCTGTCCGCCGAGGGCGCCATGCAAACAGTCAGTTGCGACTTTCGTCCCCTCACCCCCAATCGGTATCATGTGCTGGTAGGACGGGCCCATAGGATGGACGTCCGCCAGGGGCGCCCCCCTTTGAGCAAAAGGAGAATCACGTGAGCGACTTCGTCAAGGAAGAGAACGTCTTCGTCAACCAGAGCCTCGACACCCGCGAGGACATGCTGCGCTTCATTTCCGACAGGGCTGTCGAGCTCGGCGTCACCGATGACGCCTCCGCCGTCTACGACGCGTTCATCGCCCGCGAGGGGATGGGCGAGACCGGCATGACCGATGGCTTCGCGGTCCCGCACGCCAAGTCCGCGGCCATCAAGGACGCCTCCGTCATCGTGGTCAAGAACGACCACCCGCTCGACTGGCCGAGCTTCGACGACAAGCCCGTCGACATCGCCATCTCCCTGCTTGTCCCTGATGGGGAGGCCGGCACCACCCACATCAGGCTCCTCTCCAAGACTGCCGTCCTGCTCATGAGGGACGAGTTCAAGAACCTCCTGCGCAGCTCCGACGACCGCAAGGCCATCGCCGACGCCATCAACGTCGGTATCGACGAGGACTAGCTCCGGCGTCAGGCGCCAAGCGACACGACCGGGTCCCGTCGGGACAGCGAGCCGCCTCCCATTCCGTGGACGGAGAAACGAGAGCCCGGGAGATGGGAGGCCTTTTCGTGTTCGATGGGCCGCGGTTTGGGCACGACAGGTCCATGAGGGGCCTGACCCCGGCGGAGTTCCGGGAACGGGGCCCTCAGGAGGCCGCCCAGCGGTTATGATGGTCGCGTCCAGGTTCCGGGGTGCAGCTCACAGGCCGGCTGATCCCTTCGCAGAGAGACCAGGGGAAAGGGTGCGACCATGTTCAACCAGGCTACAGACAGGCGCGTGGCGGTCTTCGTGGCGCCGGGGCTCGAGGAGATCGAGGGCCTCACGGTGGTCGACCTCCTGTTTCGGGCGGGGGTCCCGTGCGACACGGTGGCCGTGACGGCCGAGCGCACGGTCACGTCATCCCACGAGGTCACCATCGTCTGCGACCGCTCCGTCGCCGACGAGGGCTTCTCCTTCGATGACTACGACATGCTCGTCCTGCCCGGCGGCATCCCCGGCACGCCCAACCTGCGCGCCTGCGAGCCGCTCTGCGAGGCGCTTCGCTCCTTCGCCGCGGCGGGCAGGCCCCTCGCGGCCATCTGCGCGGCGCCCTCGGTCCTCGCGGAGCTCGGCCTGCTCGAGGGGCGGCGCGCGACGGCCAACCCGGGGTTCCAGCACGTGCTCGCCGAGCACGGCGCCACGCTCGAGCCCGATGCCGCCGTGGTGGTCGACGGTGGCGTGATCACGAGCCAGGGGGCGGGCACCGCCATGGCCTTCGGGCTCGAGATCGTGCGCCACTACCTCGGCGACGAGGCCGTGCGCCAGGTCAGCGAGGGCGTGGTGCTCAGGTAGCGGGGCCGTCCCGTGTGTCGGGCGCATGTCAGGGCGGCGCCCGGCGTTGACAAGGGCCCTGGATGTGACTAGATTCAGCGTGCCGGCCGCCGGCCCTCCGTCGGGGCGAAGCATGCGAGAGCTTGGGGGGAAACGCAGGATGGGATGCATACGGGCGTGCGTCGTCGGGGCAACGGGCTTCGCGGGGATAGAGGCCTGCCGCCTGGTGCTCGCCCACCCCGACCTCACGCTCACGATGGCCACCGACCGCAAGGAGGCCGGCAGGAGGCTCGACGAGGTCTACCCCTCGATGGCGGGGGCGTGCGACATCGTGCTCTCCCAGCCGGACCCTGATGCCGTGGCGCGCGCCGCGGACATCGCCTTTCTCGCCGTGCCGCACACGGCCTCGCTCGCCCTCACGCCCGCCCTGCTCGAGCGCGGCGTGACGGTGCTCGACCTCTCGGCCGACTACCGCCTGCATGACCCTGCCACCTACGAGGCCTGGTACGCCACGCCGCACACGAGCCCCGAGCTGCTCGGCCAGACCGTCTACGGCCTGCCTGAGCTCTACCGCGAGGGCCTCGCCTCCCTGGCCGCGCGCCGCGCCGCGGGTGAGGCCGTGCTCGTGGCCGTCCCGGGCTGCTACCCCACGGCCACGGCGCTCGCCGCCGTCCCTGCCCTCGAGGCGGGCCTTGCCACGGGCGACCTCGTGATCGCCGACGCCATCTCGGGCGTCTCGGGCGCGGGTCGCTCCTGCAACGCGCGGACGCACTTCTGCCACGCCAACGAGTCGGTCGAGGCCTACGGCGTGGCGAGCCACCGCCACACCCCCGAGATCGAGCAGACGCTCACCGAGGCGGCCGGTCGCGAGGTGTCGGTGGTCTTCACCCCGCACCTCGCCCCGCTCACGCGCGGGCTGCTCGCCACGGTCTACCTGGAGTGCGCTCCGGGCGTCTCGGCCGCGGACGTCCGTGTTGCCTACGAGCGGCGCTATGCCGACGAGCCCCTCGTGAGCGTGCTCGCGGAGGGCGCCATGCCGGCCACCTCATCCGTGGTGGGGACCGCTCGCGCCCAGCTGGGCGTGGTCCTGGACGACCGACGACGCCGCACGATCATCGCCAGCTGCGCGATCGACAACCTCGGGAAGGGCGCGGCGGCCCAGGCCGTGCAGTGCGCCAACATCGTCTGCGGCCTTCCCGAGACCGAGGGGCTTCTCGCCCCGGCGCCGCTCATCTAGGCGGCGCGTCACCACGGATCTGCTCGGGCGCGGGAGCGCGCCCAGACGAAGGAGCACCCATGAGCACCCTTGAGCCCCTTGAGGTCCCGATGGCGCCCGACGCGCCCGAGGCCTTCGGATTCGTCCCCTGCGAGGGCGGCGTGTGCGCCGCCGAGGGGATCCTCGCCGCCGGCGTCTCGGCCGGCTTCAGGAGAAACCCCGAGCGCCTCGACCTGGCCCTCGTGGCCGCCGAGCGGCCCTGCGTGGCCGCTGCGACCTTCACCACCAACCGCTTCTGCGCGGCGCCCGTGAGCGTGAGCCGCGCGCGCGTGGCCTCGGGACGCGCCCGGGCCATCGTGCTCAACTCCGGAAACGCCAACGCCGCCACCGGCGAGCCGGGCATCGCCTGCGCCCTGCGCGCCTGCGAGCTGGTGGCCGGCGAGCTCGGCTGCGAGGCGGACGACGTGCTCGTGGCCTCGACGGGCGTCATCGGCGTGGAGCTTCCCCTCGGGCCCTACCTGTCCGGCGTGCCGGCCGCCGCGGCGGCGCTCGCCCACAGCCCCGAGGCCGCCCATGACGCGGCCTGCGCCGTCATGACCACGGACACCCACGCCAAGGAGGTCTCCCTCGCCGGGCGCGTGCCCGACGGGCGCGGCGGCGAGGCGCTCGTGCACGTGGGCGGCTTCGTCAAGGGCTCGGGCATGATCCAGCCCAATATGGCCACGATGCTCGCCGTCCTGTCGACGGACGCCCCGCTCACGGCCGAGGCCGCCCACGAGGCGCTCCTCTGTGCCGTCGGCGAGAGCTTCAACAAGGTGACCGTCGACTCCGACACCTCCACCAACGACTCGGCCTTCCTGCTCGCCACCGGCGAGGCGCCCTGCGAGCCCATCGGGGTCTCGTCGGCGGCCTACCCGGCCGTCGCGGCGGCGATCAGGGCCGCCTGCACGGAGCTCGCGCGCCAGATCGCGGCCGACGGCGAGGGCGCGACCAAGCTCGTGACCGTGAACGTCGTGGGCGCGGCCTCGGCCGCAGACGCCGACACCTGCGCGCGCGCCATCGCCAACTCGCCGCTCGTCAAGACGGCCGTCTTCGGCCACGACGCCAACTGGGGCCGCGTGGCCGCCGCTGCCGGCAAGTGCGGCGTGCCGTTCGACCAGTCGAGGGTGGACATCGACTTCATGGGCGTGCCCGTGTGCCGAGGCGGGCTCACCGTGCCCATGGACGAGGACGAGATGCTCGCGCGCTTCGAGGCGCCCGAGGTCGTCATCACCGTGGGCCTGGGGATGGGCGAGGCCTCGACGCGCGTGTGGACCTGCGACCTCACCCACGACTACGTGACCATCAACGGCGACTACCGCACCTAGGCGCGCATGCGCACGCAGTAAGGAGAACCGATGCAACAGCGTGACCGTCAGCAGCGCGAGGCGGCGTCGTCGAAGGTCGACGTCCTCATGGAGGCGCTGCCCTGGATCAACCGCATGCGGGGCAAGACCTTCGTCATCAAGTACGGGGGCGCCGCGATGGAACACGACGAGCTCTGCCGCCAGGTCGTGGCCGACATCGAGCTCCTCAAGCTCATAGGGATCCGCATCGTGGTCGTCCACGGCGGCGGAAAGTCGATAAACGCCCAGCTCGAGGACTTGCGCCTTCCCGTCTCCTTCAAGGACGGCCTGCGCGTGACCGACGACGCCACCATGCGCGCCGTCCAGCAGGTGCTCGTGGGCGAGGTCAACCAGAAGCTCGTCTGGGCGCTCAACGAGTACGGCCACAACGCCGTGGGCATATCCGGTGCCGACGGCAAGACCCTCAAGGCCGAGCCCGTAGACCCCGGCCTCGGTCGCGTGGGCCGCATCCGCGAGGTCGACCCCAGCCTGATCGAGACGATCCTGAGCGACGGCTACATCCCCGTCGTGGCCACGGTGGGCTGCGGCCCGGACGGCTTCTTCAACATCAACGCCGACATCGCCGCCGGCAAGAACGCCGAGGCCATGGGTGCCGACAAGCTCATCTACCTCACCGACGTGGACGGCCTCTACGGCGACGTCAGCGACGAGGACACCCTCATCCAGAGCCTCTCGCGCACCGAGACCCACCAGCTCCTCGAGTCCGGCGAGCTCGACGGCGGGATGATCCCCAAGATCCGCTCGATCGCCGAGGCGCTCGACGCGGGCGTCAGCGAGGTCGTCATCCTCAACGGGACCTTCCCGCACTCGCTGCTGCTCGAGATAATCACCGATGCCGGCTGCGGTACCAAGTCCACACAGGACTAGGCCCACGCGAAGGGAGCAGACATGTCCGACGAGAGCACCGAGAGAATGCCGTCTGGCGCGGGTGTCGCGCGCGCCGTCAAGGAGGCGGACGACGCCTACGTCATGCACACCTACGGCAGGCTGCCCGTCGAGTTCGTCTCGGGGCACGGCGCCACGCTCGTCGACTCCGAGGGCAACGAGTACATCGACCTGCTCGGCGGCATCGGCTGCTCGAGCCTGGGCCACGCGCACCCGGCCGCGGTCGAGGCCCTGCGCGAGCAGGCGGGGCGCCTCTGGCAGGTGAGCAACTACTTCTACGACGAGAGCCGCGGGGAGCTCGCCGCGGAGCTCTCGGCGCTGCTCTCCACCACCACCGACGAGGGCGGCCACGAGATGGGCTCCACCGGCACCCGCTGGAAGACCTTCTTCGCCAACTCCGGCGCCGAGGCCAACGAGGGCGCCTTCAAGATCGCGCGGCGCTGGGGCGAGCGCAGGCTCGGCGGGGCCCACACCATCGTGACCGCGCGCAAGAGCTTCCACGGCCGCACGCTCGCGGCCCTCGCGGCCACGGGGCAGGACAAGTTCCACGAGTCCTTCCGGCCCATGCCGGAGGGCTTCTCCTGCGTTCCGCTGAACGACATCTACGCCTTGCGCGAGGCCCTCGAGCGCGGCGGCAGCGAGGCCCCCTGCGCGGTCATGCTCGAGTGCGTCCAGGGGGAGGGCGGCGTCTGGAACGCCAACTACGACTACCTGCGCGACGTGCGCGACCTCTGCTCCGAGAAGGGCGTCCTGCTCATCGTCGACGAGGTCCAGACCGGCTTCTTCCGCTGCAGCTCGCCCTTCTGCTACCAGCGCTCCGGCATCGAGCCGGACGTGGTCACCATGGCCAAGGGCATCGCGGGCGGCTTCCCCATGGGGGCCGTGGCCGCGCGCGCCGAGGTGGCCGACCTCATGGGCCCGGGCGACCACGGCTCGACCTTCGGCGGCAACGCGCTGGCCTGCGCCGTCGCGCGCGCCACGCTGCGCACCCTCGTGGACGAGGAGATGGGCGTGCACGTGCGCGACGTCGGCCGGCACCTGCGCCACCGCCTCACGGCGCTGCCGCACGTCACGGAGGTCCGTGGCCACGGCCTCATGCGCGGCGCGCAGCTCGACGTGCCCGTCGCCACCCGGGTGGTGGAGGAGGGCCTGGCCGCCGGCCTCGTCCTCAACCACATCGGCGACTCCATCCTGCGCTTCCTGCCGCCGCTCGTGATCAGCCGCGCCGAGGTCGACGAGGCGTGCGACCGTCTCGCGGTCCTGCTCAAGCGCATCGCGTAGGGGTCCTCGCCACCCGCTGGCCCTGATTCGCCACGCGCAGGTTGCGGACGGTTTGTCCCGGTGGGACGTCCGCAACCTGCGCGTTCGTTTGCTCTCGGGTCCGTGCCTGCGGGTTCCGGACGGTCTGGTCGAGCGAAGCGTCCACAACCCGCACCTTTCGCAGGGAGCCTGCCGCTCGCCGACGCAAACCGCCGTTGGCGAACCTTGCGCGAGACGTACGGCTCGCCTTCCGGCCGCTCCGCGACCACCCTGCGCTGGGAACGCCTCTCCTCGAGGCCAGGATATCGCACAAGATACCAAACATTAAGAACAATGATGCGAGTCCGTGTCCGCGCCTTCGCGGACAATGCCCCTCCACGCGCATGTCGGAGGAGGGGTCACATGAGCCACGCCGTTGACGAGAGGGTCGCCGAGCTGCTCGCCGGGTCAGCCGAGAGGGGCAGCTGCTACGTGCCGAGCGGGGATGACGTCGGCCGCATCCGTCGCGCCCTCTCGCGTCGGGTCGCCGCCGGCGCGGTGAGCTCCCCGGCACGCGGCCTCTTCGCGGACGCCGCGACCTGGTCGGGCCTCTCGTCGTCGGAGCGTGCGCTCTGGCTTGCCCGGGGGCTGCAGGCCCTTCATCCCGGCTGGGTCTTCTGCGGGCCAACGGCTGCCCTCGCATACGGGATCGACGTCTCGAACGCGCTGTCCGGAAGCGTCCACGTCGCGACCACCCCGACGGGCTGCGGGACAAACGCCTCGCTGGTCACGAGGCACCCGGTGCTGGACGAGACGGAGCCCGTGCGCGGCACCGAGGTGGTCGGCGGGCTGAGGGTGACCTTGCCCGAGCAGACGGTGCTCGACTGCCTGAGGTGGACCGACTTCCCGCATGGCCTCGGCATCATCGACTCGGCCCTGCGGATCGGTGTCGTGAGCGGCAGGGAGCTCGAGGACCATGCCGAATCCGTGCGGCCGCGGCGTCGGGGCGTCGGCCGCGTCCTCGACCTGCTTCCCTGGGCGGACCCTCGCTCCGAGAACGGCGGGGAGTCCATCGCGCGCGGTCGCATGCTGCAGCTCGGCTTTGCCCGGCCCGAGCTGCAGGTCGAGGTGCCGCGCGTGACCGGGCACGGCCGCCCCTACCGCGCCGACTTCTGCTGGGGCCGTGCGGACGGGCGCGTGATCTTGGGGGGAGCTGGACGGCAGGGGGAAGTACGTGGAGGAGGAGCTCATGGGCGGCCGGAGCATCGACGACGTCCTCTCCGACGAGAACATCCGCGGCTCCCGGTTCACGCTCTACGACGTCTCGCTCGTGAGGTTTGGCTTCGGGCAGACGAGCCGGCCCTGGGAGTTCGCTGCCCTGCTCGACGAGTACGGCGTGCCGAGGCGCGGCTCGCCGCTCGCGCTGCCGGAGGGGGTGCCGTTTGCCCCGGACTGGGAGGCCCTCCGCCGGGCGAGGGGATGATGCCGCCGAACCTCCGGCAGACCGTGCCACCCTCCGTCCTATCTGCAGATCGTGGACGGTTCTCCCCACAAAAACGTCCGCAACCCGCACGTCAGGCCAGCACGCTTCGGCCAGATGCAGGTTGCGGACGCTCTAGCCGAGAAGAACGTCCGCAACCCGCAGGTTCCTCTCGCCAACCGGTGTCCGGGTGCGCCTGCCGGCCCTACTCCGGGACGCGCAGCATCACGACGAAGCCCACCACGAACAGCGCCGCGATCGAGAGCACGCCCAGGCTCGAGTTGCCGGTGAGGGCCGTGAAGGTTCCCACGAGGAACGTCCCGAGGACCGCCGCGTACTTGCCGAAGATGTCGAAGAAGCCGAAGTACTCGTTGGCGCGGTCCTTGGGGCAGAGCTTGCCGAACTCGCTTCTCGAGAGCGCCTGGATGCCGCCCTGGAACATGCCCACGAGGATGGCCAGGAACCAGAACTCGGCGGCCGACTGCAGGAAGAACGCGGCAAAGAGCGTGATGCCCAGGTAGGCGCCAATGGCCACGAGCAGCATGCGGCGCGTCCCAAAGCGGCCCGCGAGTCGCCCGTACGCGATGGCCGAGGGGAAGGCCACTATCTGCGTGACCAGCAGCGCCAGTACGAGCTGCGTGGAGTCGATGCCGAGGTCGGTGCCGTAGCTCGTTGAGAGCTTGATGATGGTGTGCACGCCGTCGATGTAGAAGAAGTACGCGATCATGTAGTAGCGGATCGTGCGGTTGGCCCAGATCTCGCGCAGCGTGGCGGCAAGGCCGCGCACCGCGCCCCTGAGCGCGTGGTCCTCGCGCGGCTTGAAGTGGACCTGGCGGACGTTTCGCATGAGCGGCACGGTGAAGGCGATCCACCACGCCGCCGTGATCACGAACGCGATCCTCATGGCCACCTGCAGCGTGATGCCGAGCGCCTCGTAGCCGAGCACCACGGCCAGGCACACGATGAACGGCACGCAGCTGCCGATGTAGCCCCAGGCGTAGCCCTGGCTCGAGACCTCGTCCATGCGGTCGTCCGTGGTGGTGTCCACCAGCAGCGCGTCGTAGAAGACCATCGACGAGTTGAGCGCCACCGACGAGATCACGTAGATGATGAGAAACGCCATCGCGGTGGTGGCGAATCCCATGGCCACGCAGGCCACGGCGCCCGTCCCCACGCACCCGGCGATGAAGCGCTTCTTCATGCCCTGCATGTCGGCGACAGAGCCGAGGACGGGCATGAGCAGGGCGATGATCAGCGACGCCACGGTCTCGGCGTAGCTCCACGCCACCACGACGCCGCCCTCGGGCGCCAGCGACGAGAAGTAGATGGGTATGACGCTCGTGGCGAGAAGGACGAGAGCGGAGTTGCCCACGTCGTAGGCGACCCAGCTCCTCTCGGCCGTGGTCATCTTCTGGCGGGCCATGACTCTCCTCTCCTTGGGGCCGCTCGGGCCATGCCGTTTGGTAGAGTGTAGCGTGCGGAGGGCGCGTGAGGGGCGTCTTGCGCGCAGTCGACGAAGGGACGTGGCATGCCTGCGATTCTCACGCACGACCTCTTTGGGCGGAGCGTCCTGGACGACGTCTCCGACCTGCTCTGCTTTGGCACCCAGGACGAGCGCGACGCCTTCCTTCTGGGAAGCCAGGGCCCCGACCCGCTCTTCTACATCGTCTGCGACCCCCTCATGCACAAGTGGGTCCGGCTCGGCCACGTCATGCACGAGTCGCGCCCGGCGGCGCTGCTGGCCGCCATGCGCGAGGCCGCCGAGTGCCTCGCCGGCCACGAGCGCGAGGTGGCCAAGGCCTACGTGGCGGGCTTCTCGTGCCACTGGCTGCTCGACTCCACGATGCACCCGTTCGTCTACTTCTGGCAGCGAGGCCTCTGCTCGGCGGGGGTGGACGGCCTTGACGAGTCATGCGGCTCGAAGGTCCACGCCGAGATCGAGCGCGACCTCGACGAGATGGTGCTCTTCTCGCTCACGGGGCGCACGGTCGAGGGGTGGCGCCCGCACGAGCGCGCGCTCAGGGCCTCGCGCGCGGTGCTGCGAGCCTTGGACAAGGTCTACTTCTACGTGGCGCTGTGGGTCTACGGACGCGCCATAGACCCCAGGACGTTCTCCGTCGCCGTGCGCAGGCACCGCCTTGTCCAGCATGCCTTCGACTCGCCGTCGGGGTGTCGGCGAGCCCTTCTCGGCAGCGCCGAGCGCGTGCTCACGAGAAGCCCCTTCTCGCTGATCAACGCGATGTCGCACCGCCCGCGCGCGGAGGAGGTCTCGGACTTCGACAACCGCGGGGGGCTCCCCTGGGAGAACCCCTTCACGCACGAGGTCTCGCGCGCGAGCTTCTGGGAGCTCTTCGACGCCGCGCAGGCCCGGGCGCTGCCGCTCGTCGACGAGCTCCTCTCGAGCGAGCCCGGCCTGGAGGTGGCCCGCGCGCTCACGGGAGACATCAACTTCGAGGGCGCCCCCTCGGCCCCTGACGCGCCGTTCGACTGGTGAGCGAGCGTACCCCGCGCGCGAGCTCGCTGGCCACGCGCCACGTCATGCAGGCCAACCGGGGCAAGGACACCAAGCCCGAGCTCGTGGTGCGCGCGGCCCTGCGCGCGGCGGGGCTCACGGGCTACCGCCTGCACTGGAAGAAGGCGCCCGGTCGCCCCGACGTGTGCTTCCCCGGCCGGCGCGTGGCCATCTTCGTGCACGGGTGCTTCTGGCACCGCTGCCCCTACTGCGCCCTGCCGACCCCACGCTCCAACGCGGGGTTCTGGCAGGCCAAGTTCGCCCGCAACCGCGCGCGCGACGAGCGCGACCGCGCGCTTCTGGCCCAGCGGGGGTGGACGGTGCTCGTGGTGTGGGAGTGCCGCCTCAAGGGGGCGCGCCGCGACGAGACGATGCGCAGGGTCGTGGAGGAGGTGCGCCGGGCCGAGCGGGCGCCCCGTCGCCCGGGCCGCGTCGTGGAGGTGGGCTCGGCGCCGGCCTGGCGGCTGCGCGCGGCGCGCATGAGGCGCCGCAGGCATCGCTCCTAGGGCCCATGCGACCGCTCGGCCGCGCCCCGGGGCCCGCACGCGCGTCCCGGTGGTAGGGTATCCGGTGGGGAAGGGTCTGCGCACCGCGACGAAGGAGGTCAAGGGTCCCATGTCCACTTACGTCTTCTCGGACGTGCACGGCCACAGGGCCACCCTCGAGCGCGCGCTCGGGCGCGTCTCCCCCTCGGCCGATGACCACATCTTCTGCCTGGGTGACATGATCGACCGGGGCCCCGACCCGGTGGGCGTGCTCACCCTCGTGCGGTCGCTGCCCAACGCGCACGTCCTCATGGGAAACCACGAGGACCTCATGGTCTCGTGCCTGGACAGCCCCGACGACGCCCTCGCGGCCATGAACTGGGGGCTCAACGGCGGCGGGGCCACCTCGGACGGGCTTGCCGCCCTCGGGCGCGACGAGGCCGCGGAGCTCGTGGGCTGGGTGCGCGCGCTGCCGCGCTGGGCCTGCGCCGAGGTCGGCGGCAGGCTCTACCTGCTCGTGCACGCCGGCGTGCGCCTCGATGCCCCCGTGCCGGACACCTGGGACGTCGCCTCGGCCGAGGCCTACCTCGCCGCGCAGGACCCTGAGGACGTCACGTGGATCCGCGAGAGGTTCTGGGGCGCTGAGCGGGGGCTCTCCGGCGATGACGGCACCGGCCCCGTGGTGGTGGCGGGCCACACCCCGACGCCCTACCTCGACCGCATGGCCCGCGGCCTCGACCGGGCGCCCATGGGCCCCGACGGGCTCGCCCGGATGGTGCGCGTGGGCACCGACCGCTGGGACATCGACTGCGGCGCGGCCGGCGGGGCGGGCTTCGGGCAGGTGCTCGTGCTGCGCCTCGACGACGGCGAGGAGCTCTACGAGCCCGTGCGCGAGGGGGAGTAGCGCCCGCGCGCCCCGGCGCGCCGGTGCTGACACGGCCCCAAGGGGGGGCGAGAAGGGGGACGCATGGGTCTCGACACGGTGGTGCCCGCCGCGGAGCTCGTCCACGGGGCGCTCGGATGCGAGGCCGACGACGACGGCTGGGTCCGACCACAGCGCTTCTGCCCGGAGCAGCTGCGCGCGCTCGGGAGCTGCCGCGCGTGGCACCCGGGGCTCTACCGCCAGCTCGCCGCATGCACGGCCGGCGTCTCCCTGTGGTTCGAGACGGACGCCACGCGCGTCGAGGTCGAGGTGCGCCCCGACGAGCCCCCGCGCGGCGCACGTGCCGTCCTCGAGGACGTGGTCCGCCACGAGGGGGCAGGGCAGGGTCCTCTCGACTGCGTCTCGGCCGACGTGGACGAGCGCCACCTCGCGCCGCTCGAGCCGGACGGGAGCGGCGTGGTCTCCCTCAGGCTCGACGATGGCGCCCACACCCCCGGGGCCGCGCGCCTGCCGCTGCCGGGGCTGGGCGAGCCGCACCGCGTGCGCGTCTGGCTGCCGTGCCTCTCGCCGTGCGCCGTGCGCGACGTGCGCTGCGACGGCACCTACCTCAGGCCCGTGCCCGCGCGCCCGACGCTGCTCGTGCTCGGGGACTCCATCGCCCAGGGCTTCGTGGCGCGCGACCCGGCCCGCTGCTGGGCGGCGCTGCTCTCCGAGCACCTCGGGCTCGACCTGCTCAACCAGGGGGTGGGAGGTCAGGTCTTCCAGCCCGGCTCGCTCGCGGGGCTGGCCGGCGCGCAGGACGTCGCGGCGATCGTCGTGGAGTTCGGCGCCAACTACCGATACGAGCCCTGCCAGGCCCATCGCGTGGGCCGGGAGGTGCGCGCCTATCTCGACGAGGTGGCTGCCGCCTGGCCGGAGGTGCCCACGTGGGTGCTCACGCCGCTGCCGGCGTCGGAGGCGCTCTACCCCACGCACCGGGGCAGCTGCTTCGCCGAGGTGCCCGCCCTCGTGACGGCCGCGGCGGCGCGCCACCCGAGCATGCGCCTCGTCAACGGCGCGGCCCTGCTCGACGCCGGGCGCCTCGGCGAGCTCTGCGCCGACGGTGCCGACCATCCCGGGCCCGCCGGGCAGGCGCTCCTCTTCGAGCGGCTCTCGTTCGCGGTCGACGCCACCGCCGACGCGCCCGACGTGCGCCGCGCCCGCGCGCTCGAGCTCGCCGCCCACGGCGGCGAGGTGGCCTTCCCGCTCGCGGAGGCGCTGCGCCGCGGCATCGGCGAGGTGCTCCTCGCCGAGCGCGGGGCGGTGGTCCTGGAGGTGCCCCACGGCCTCAGGATGATCTGGGCCACGAGCCGCCAGCAGCTGCGCCGCGCGCTCTCGTGCCTGGGGGCGCCCGGCGTGACCTGCTTTCTGGGCACCCGCAGGATGGCCCGCGAGGTCGAGCGCGCCTCGGGCGGGCATGCCAAGGGGTGCCACCTCGTCGTCTGGCGCCAGGGGCGCCCCGAGCGGGGGCTTCCCGAGCAGGGTCGGCCGGCTGACCTTCGCGTCCTCACGCCCGCCTACGCGAGTGCCGTCCGCGAACACTACAGCCACCCCGAGTACCTCGCCCCGGGCCAGCTCGAGGAGGCGCTCGCGGCAGGGCGCCTCATCGGCGCCTTCGAGCACGGGCGGCTCGTGGGGTTTGTCGGCGAGCACCCCGAGGGCTCGATGGGCATGCTCGAGGTCTTCGAGGGGCACAGGCGCCAGGGCTGGGGCACGGCGCTCGTGCGGGAGAAGCTCGCCCGCGAGCTCGACGAGGGGCACACGCCGTGGGCCGAGGTCTGGCCGGGCAACGAGGCCTCGCTCGCCCTGGAGCGCTCGATGGGCTTCACGGTGCTCGCGGCCGACCGGATGTGGTTCGTGTCGTGAGCGCCGGCCGCGGCCGTGCGGCCTCGCTTCGTCACGGGCCCGCAGGCCGCCCCTGACGCCCGTCCCCATTTGCGCGCGCTGCCGCCAACACCTACAATGCGCACCGCGCGCCGACGACATCTGACGCTCGTCGGGCCCACTGTTGACAGAACTGGAGAGATCATGGCCAACCTTCGCAGCCGCGTCCTTGAGGCCGAGTTTTGCGAGATCGCCCGCGAGCTCGGCGGGGACCGGGAGGGCAGGGCGCTAGGGGAGTCATACCTGGCCTCCTCACATCAGCTCACCAACCGTGACGGCTCCTCCACCTGGGCCTTCACGCCCAAGATCCTCGGGTCCGCGGAGGTCGGCATCCTGCGCGACGCCGCCGAGACGATGGGGCGCATCCTGGAGAAGGTGACCGCGCGCTACCTCACCGACCCGGCGCTGCGCGAGCTCTTCGGGCTCCCGCCCGAGGTCGAGGCGCTCACGCTCATGCCCACGGGCTACGAGCAGCTCATCCCCTTCGCGAGGATCGACGTGCTCTTCGACCAGCAGACCGGCGACCTCAGGCTCTGCGGCGTCGCCACCGACGGCGCCGCCGGCATGACGGCCTCGGTCGACGTCACGCGCGCCGTCCAGCTCTCCGAGACCTACCGGCGCTTCGCCGAGCGCCACGCGGGCATCGAGGCCCTCGACATCACCGACGGCGTGGTGTCGGCCCTGCGCGAGACCTACGCCTCCTGGGCCAACGCCGACGCCGGCACCCACAACCCCGAGCGCCCGTCCGTGGCCATCGTCGACTACGCCGAGAGCGCCACCTTCGGGGAGCTCTCCGACGTCATCGAGCGCCTCGCCGACGAGGGCGTCTTCGCGCGCTTCGTGGACGTTCGCGACCTGCGCATCGAGGAGGCCGCCGGCACGCGTCGCCTCGTGGACTCCGAGGGGCCAATCGCCTGCGTCTACCGCCGCGCCCTGCTGAGCGAGATGCTCGAGAAGCCCTGTGCCGGCGTCGACGCGCTCGTGGAGGCGGCCCGCCGGGGGCTCGCCTGCGTCGTCGGGGGCTTCCGCACCTGGCCGGTGGCCACCAACGCCCTCTTCCCCGTGCTCCGCTCGGATGCCATGGCAGACGTCCTCGATGCCCAGGAGCTCGCCTTCGTGCAGGCCCACGTGCCCGAGGCCCACGTCCTGTCGCGCGGCTCGGACGTCTCGCGCTACCTCGCCGAGCAGGACGGCTGGCTCGTCCGGCCGGCCGGGCCCTACCGCGCCGTCGAGGCCGTGGCCGGCGTCGACCGCATGGACCGCGACGAGTGGTGGCGGGTGCTGCTCGCCTGCTGCGAGGAGGGCGGCGTGGTCGAGCGGCTCGAGCCCGCGTGGCGCTCGACCGTCATCGCGGGCAGCGGGTCCGACGAGCCCTTCGAGGCGAGCACCCTGCTCGGCCTGTTCCTCTTCCGCGGCCGGTTCGGCGGCGTGTACGCGCGCTGCGGGCACGCGAGCGTGATGGGCGAGTGGGGGCATCGCCTCGACATGGGCTGTCTCGTGGTGCGCGACTAGCCTCTGGGGGAAGCGATGGACGCCGGGAACAACAGGCTCGCCCCGGGCCTCACGGGCGCGCTCTCCGCGGAGGCCGAGCGCCGCGTGGGGCAGACCCTCGCGTCGGGCGAGCTGTCGCCCTTCGCCTGCCATGACGCCTCGGCCATCCGCCGTGACGCCTGCGAGCGCGACCGCGACACGCGCGTGCGCCCCGCCTTCGTGCGCGACGCCGAGAAGATCGTCCACCTGCCCGCCTACAACCGGCTCGCCGGCAAGACCCAGGTGTTCTCGTTCCGCTCCGACGACGACCTCTGCCGCCGCGGCCTGCACGTGCAGCTCGTGGCGCGCGTGGCGCGCGACATCGGCCGGGCCCTCGGGCTCAACCTGGACCTCATAGAGGCCATCGCGCTGGGCCACGACATCGGCCACACGCCCTTCGGCCACGCCGGCGAGCACTTCCTGGACCGGGTGCTCCGCGAGCGGACGGGGCGGCGCTTCTTCCATAACGTGCAGAGCGTGCGCGTGGTGGACGCGCTCTCGGGCAGGAACGTGAGCCTGCAGACGCTCGACGGGGTGCTCTGCCACAACGGCGAGTTCGAGCAGCAGGTCTTTGAGACGAGCGGCCTGGCCGAGTTCGACACCTTCGACCGTGTGGTGGAGTCGTGCTGGAGGGACGGCGAGCGCGCCATCGGGGCGCTGCGCCCGATGACCCTCGAGGGCTGTGTGGTGCGGGTCTCGGACATCATCGCCTACGTGGGCAAGGACCGCCAGGACGCCATCCGCGCGGGCATCTGCGACGAGCGGAGCTTCGACGACGGCCTGGGCGGGGCCTACAACGCCTGGGCGCTCTCGGCCCTCGTCACCGACGTCATCGAGGCCAGCGTCGGCAGGGACCACATCGAGATGAGCGAGGAGGGCTTCCGGGAGATGGCCCGCGCCAAGCGCGAGAACTACGAGAAGATCTACGGTGCCGGCGAGGTCAACGGGGACTTCTCGCGCGAGGTGGGCGAGCTCTTCGAGCTGCTCTTCGACCACGAGCTCGCGGCGCTTGCGGCCGGCGACGAGTCCGCCGCGATCTTCGCGCACCACATCCGCCCCTGCGAGCGGCGCCTGGCCCACTACGGCCGCTCCTACGACTGGGAGTCGACCCCCGAGCAGACCGTGGTCGACTTCATCTCCTCGATGACCGACGAGTACTTCATCGCCACCTGCGAGGCGCTCTTCCCCGAGGCGCAGGGCCTCTTCCCCCGGCGCGGGTACTTCTCGGCTGCCGTGCGCCCGTAGGGTGGGGCCCGCCGCGTGCCGCGGGCGCGCGAGCGGCGGGTGGCGTACAATCGTTCCCATGGATACCTTGTTCACGCGCGTCGAGACCGCGCGCAGGAACCAGAACGCGCCGCTCGCGGCGCGCATGCGCCCCACCACGCTCGAGGGCTTCGTCGGCCAGGCGCGCGCCGTCGGGCCCGGCAGCTGGCTCAGGCGCGCCATCGAGCATGACACGCTCTCCTCGGTCATCCTCTATGGGCCGGCGGGCACCGGCAAGACCACGCTCGCGCGCATCATCGCCAGCTCCACCCACGCCGAGTTCGTGGAGGTCTCGGCCGTCACGGGCACGGTCAAGGACCTGCGCCGCGAGATCGACGCGGCCGAGGGCAGGCTGCTCGCGTCCGGCAGGCGCACCATCCTGTTCGTGGACGAGATCCATCGCTTCAACCGCTCCCAGCAGGACGCCCTGCTGCACGCGGTGGAGGACCGCATCGTGGTGCTCGTGGGCGCCACGACCGAGAACCCCTACTTCGAGGTGAACTCGGCGCTCCTGAGCAGGAGCCGCGTGGTTGAGCTCGAGCCGCTCGACGACGCCTCCGTCCGCGAGCTCCTGCGCCGCGCCATCGCCTCCGACGAGGGCCTCGCGGGCGCCTTCGAGCTCACCGACGAGGCCACCGACGAGATCGTGAGGCTCGCGGGTGGGGACGGGCGCGCGGCGCTCACCTCGCTCGAGCTCGCGAGCCAGATGGTGGACGCGCCGCCCGAGGGCGCCGCCGGGCCCCTGCAGATCTTGCCGGGGCACGTCGACGAGGCCAACCCGCGCCGCGGGCTTCCCTACGACAGGGCCGGCGACATGCACTACGACGTCATCTCGGCCTTCATCAAGTCCATGCGCGGCAGCGACCCGGACGCCGTGCTCTACTGGCTCGCCCGCATGCTCGACGCCGGGGAGGACCCCAAGTTCATAGCCAGGCGCATCATGATCTGCGCCTCCGAGGACGTGGGCAACGCCGACCCCGAGGCGCTCCTCGTGGCGCACGCCGCCTTCTTCGCGACCGAGGCCATCGGCATGCCGGAGTGCCGGATCAACCTCGCCCAGGCGGCCACCTACGTGGCCCTCGCGCCCAAGTCGAACGCCGCCGAGGCCGGCATAGACGCCGCCCTGGAGGAGGTGCGCTCGGGCCCGCGCCGCGAGGTGCCGAGCCACCTGCGGGACCGGCACCGCCCCGGCTCCGACGAGTACGGCCCCTATCTCTACCCGCACAACTACCCCGAGGGCTGGGTGGACCAGCGCTACCTGCCCGAGGGGCTCGAGCGCGGCTGCTTCTACCGTCCCGGCCCGCGCGGCTGGGAGGCGTGGCGCGAGGAGGCCGCGGCCCGCGAGCGCGTCGAGGCGAGCCGTCCCGGGACCGGCTCGGTTAGGTAAAATAGGCAATCAGGGCGCCCCGGCGCCCATCGCCTCGCGTCGAAGGAGTGACCATGAGCGTCCTTGAGATCGTGCTCGTCGTGCTCGCGGTGGTGGCCGTGTGGGCCGTCGCGGAGCTGGCCGTCACGTTGCGCCGCGCGCGCAGGGAGGTCGAGGAGCTCGCGTCCTCGGCGAACGAGGTCATCCAGCAGGCACAGCCCGTCGTGGCCAAGCTCGACGGCATCGTCGACGAGCTCGAGCCCACGGCCAAGGGGCTCGGGGCGACCGTGGGCAGGATCGACGCCACGCTCGACTCGGCCGACGCCGCGCTCGGTCACGTGAACGCCATCCTCGAGGACGTCTCCTCGGTCTCGAGCACCGCCTCGAGCGTCACCGGGGCCGTCAGCCGCGCGGCGCAGGGCGCCGTGTCCGGGGTGGCGGGCGTGGTCTCGCGCATCACGGGGTCCGCCGCGGCCGACGTCGCGCCGGCCCGTCTCGAGCAGGGCGAGGACGAGACCCCCGAGCGCGAGGACCGCGCGCCCGAGCGCTACGTCGACTACGGTGAGGTCTGCCCCCCGCCCGCCGGGGACGGCCAGGCCCAAGAAGCAGCGTCCGAGTAGGAGAGACGATGGACGAGAAGAACGTGCAGCTGTGCGTCCCCGCCGAGGCGGCCTTCGCGCGCTCGGTGCGCATGATGGCCTCCGCCCTCGCCGTCGGCTGCGAGATGAGCGTCGAGGACGTCGAGGACGTCCGCATGATCGCCGAGGAGGGCTTCGTCTACTCCTGCGCCACGGAGCCCGCTGCCGTGGAGGTGTCCTTCTCGCTGTCGGAGGGCTCGATGGCGATGGACTTCGCCCTGGGCGCCGCGGAGCCGGCCGACGACTCCGTGGAGCTCGTCAGGGTGCTCCTCTCGGCCGTGTGCGACGAGTTCTCCCTCTCGGATGACGGGCGCGTGCTGCACCTCCTCAAGCGGGCGGGAGAGGCCCATGACGACGACTAGGGACCGTCGGCAGGGCCGCGCCCCGGCACGCGTCCTCTCGCGGCGCGTCCCCGAGGGTCGCGCGGCCTGGGACAAGGAGCGCACGCGCGAGCTCTTCCGCCGCTACAAGGAGGAGGACGACACCGAGGCGCGCGAGCAGCTCATCGTGAGCCACCTCAACCTCGTGCGCTTCCTGGCGTCCAAGTTCAAGAACCGCGGGGAGTCGCTCGACGACCTCGTCCAGGTGGGCACGATCGGCCTCATCAAGGCGATCGACCGCTTCGACCCGGAGCGCGGGCTGGAGTTCACCACCTACGCCACGCCCACCATCATGGGCGAGATCAAGCGCCACTTCCGCGACAAGGGCTGGTCGGTGCGCGTGCCGCGGCGCCTCCAGGAGCTCTCGGCCAAGGTCAACCAGGCCACCGACGAGCTCACCAACTCCCTGCAGAGGAGCCCCTCGGTCGCGGAGATCGCCGAGCGCCTCGGCACGAGCGTCGATGACGTGCTCGAGGCCATGGAGTCCTCGAGCGCCTACAGCTCGGTGCCGCTCGAGGGGGGCGGCTCCTCCGCGGACGACGACGAGGCCCCCTCCGTCATCGACCACTACGCGACGGAGGACGCCGAGCTCGCCGCCTCCGACGACCGCATCGTCCTCGAGGAGGCCATCCAGGACTTCTCGCCGCGCGAGCGCGACGTCATCCGCATGCGCTTCGTCGAGGGGCTCACGCAGGTGGAGATCGCCGAGCGCCTGGGCGTCTCGCAGGTGCAGGTCTCGCGGCTGCTGCGCCGGACCCTGCGCCGCATCCAGGACAAGATCGACCCTGAGGGGCTCATGCGCTAGAGGGCTCCCATGGCCACGCCATCTGACGCCGACGGCGCGCGCGGCCACGCGTGATAGAATCAACCGGTTAGGGAAGGACCCAAGTGCAGGGGGACCAATGAGCTCGTCCGACTACAAGACCATGACCACCGCAGAGATTCGCGAGGACTTCCTCCGCTTCTTCGAGGGCAAGGGCTGTCGGCTCTACCCGTCCTCCTCGCTCGTCCCGGATGACCCGTCGCTTCTGCTCACCAACGCGGGCATGAACCAGTTCAAGGAGTACTACCAGGGCAAGCGGACCATGGCAGACATCGGCGCCTGCTCCTGCCAGAAGTGCCTGCGCACCAACGACATCGACAACATCG